>CAZOUW010000001.1:0-49774 GCA_964583075.1 uncultured Candidatus Saccharibacteria bacterium
TCTTCAAATTCAAGAGCTTTTTTGATGCGGCCGATACCTTCTTCTGGCCGGTAATCGTCAAACCAAAGCACCTTCCACCCCTGTTTTTCCGCCGCCATAACGTTTGTGCGGCTATCGTCTACTAACAAGATCTCATTTGGTTGACAGTTACTGCGTGACTGCGCCTCTTCATACATGATTTTCTCTGGCTTGATTGCTCCTACCTGTGATGAATCTAGGATTGTATCGTAATGCACATCTGGGATCAGATCACGCTCGATCATCTCGTTTATAAACCCGGGCATGATGTTAGAAAGTAGCCCTATGTGATAGTGTTCTGATGCCCACTTAACCAGCTCATGCATCTGAGTAATTGGCTCGACTTCTTCCATGTAGTATTTTGTCCAGTCAATCTCCGGAGTCTGTAGGGCTTCTGCCAGATGAGCATTGAATTCCTCTAGGGTTATATCACCTTTACATACTGCGTCGTTGTAGTGCCAAAAAGCCGCCTCAACGGTATTTTGGGCTGCATGGAACTCATCGCTCATGCGCGTCAATGCGCGGTGAAAAAACCGGACCAAACAGCCATTTACATCAAAATACACAAAACGGATACCAGACGTACTGATTTTTTTAGGAACGATTGGTGGCAAACTAGGGGTACCAGCTGATTGCAAACCCAAGAGCTCATTGAGCGATACGCCCAAAACAGAGGCAATGCGTTGAATTGTGAAGATAGATGGCGCTTTTATGGCACCGCGTTCAATTTTTGCCAGCGTTGAGTAAGAAATATCAGCCTTCTGGCACAAAGTTTGTTGTGTCAGACCGGCCTTTATACGGGCATTCTGTAGTTGTTTTCCGAGACCCACCTCGTCCATATAGGCCTAATAATACCAATTTTTGATGGGAAAGGGAAGAAAAAACTAGTACTAAATGGCTAGTTATTGCAGCATTTTGTCGATTGTGTTGAGAATAAGCAGCAGTGCAATAAAAGCAAATATGCCAGCCACACAAGCCACAATAGCAGCATTCTGTGCATTACCGCCTGTACTGCGCATAACTTTAGTGTAGACCCAGGTGCCAGCCCCAATAGCGAACAATAATGCGACGACGGCAGGGGGCATTATGCAGCCTCCAATCTGAGTTTTTGAGCCATCTCTACCAGCTGAGTATGGTCGGGTTCAGCGGATGTATCTTGTTTGGCATTGTACTCTGCAACGGTATTGAATGGATAAACTTTAACGTGTGCGTGCGGAACTTCGGTACCCTCGATTTTTGTGCCAACATACTTGGTATTGAGCTTTTCGCGTAGGTGTCTTGCGACCTTTTTTGTAGTTTCCATCAGAGCTTGATAGTCATCATCGCCCAGGTCCCAAACAAACTCAACCTGTGTTTTGGGCACAACTACCGTGTGACCAGGGACAGCAGGGAAGATATCCAAAAAAGCCAGGGTTTTATCGTCCTCGTAGATTTTATGAGAGGGAATTTCGCCCTCAATAATCTTGGTAAAAATGCTTTTTTCTGCCATATTCATTCCCAATATAGCATAATTGGGGTTATGGAAATTGCTCGAAAGCTTACTTTGGCAGTTTGCGAAACTATGATGCTGCTTTGTATTGGATTGTTTGTACTGGGACTATTGTTTAGAGTGACCGTTGGGAATCCTGATCTTGTTAAGTCAACTCTGGCGGAAAGTGACATATATGCCACCACGACCAACAATCTGAAGGAGCAACTACTGAATGCCAATACCGACATTGGTGGCAGTGATAGCCCAATTATCTCAAGTGCAGTTAATCAGGCAGTTAAGGCCGAGAAAGTCCAAGCCTTTATGGAGTCTGGGGTTACACAAACCTATGCTTGGCTCGAAGGTACGACTGAGACGCCGGAGTTTAGCCTTGATATCAACCAGATAAAGATTGAGTTTGCAGATGCGGTTGCCGCCGGACTGACAGAGCGGGCAGGGACATTGCCAGCTTGTTCTGCGCGCTTGCAGCCAACCACGAGCGATATTTTTACTATCGAATGCATTCCGCCTGGCACAAATGCCACAACAGAGATAGAGAAGGTCCGGCAGCAAATTCTGACGGCTGATGCAGAGCAAATTAATAGCGAGGCGCCGCTCAGTGCAGAGGCGATCTCTATAGACAACAATGGTCAACAACAGCCGTATTACCAGAGCCTCAAGCAATTGCCTGGTTACTACCAACTTTTAAAAGTGTCAGTGTTTATCATAACAGGGGTGTTTTTGCTAATGGCACTGCTGATTGTGCTGCTAAAACGGCCTCTCTTTACGGCACTACACACACTATCTGTACCATTTATGATTTATGGCGTTCTGTATATTGTTGCCGGATACTTTGTGCCGAAAAAGCTAGAGAATTTGCTTAATTCATCCGCAAAACCGGTAAGTTCAACTGACTTTGGCGAGCCCCTTAAAAAAATTGGCACAACACTCATCGACCATGGTGCTTCTACCCTGATAAAAACAGGGGTCGTATTCTTCATAATCGGAGTAGCTTGTCTAGCGGCCTATATTGTTATTAAGCGCAAACAGCCCAGAGTAGAGAACCAAGAAGCGACCGGACACCAGAGAACTTCTAACTAAAGTCGCGGCCACTCTTGACGAAGGTCAGGGCTACGCCGGTCTTGCCACCGCGGCCAGTTCGGCCAATTCTATGAATGTAATCATCGTAACTACTAGGTTGGTCAAAGTTGATCACATGTGTGACATTTGGGATATCAAGCCCTCGCGCGGCCACATCGGTCGCCACCAAGACGTTTGATTCGTCCGACTTAAAAGAGGTTAGTGCACGATTGCGCTGACCCTGATTTTTGTTACCGTGAATGGCGTTAGAAGTGATGCCTTCTTTGAGTAGCTTATCTGACAATCTTTGTACGCCATGTTTTGTTTCACCAAATACAATTACCTTCTCAAACTCACTCTGTTTGAGCATGTAAATTAATTGTTCTTTTTTGTGCTCATCATCCTGGTAGGTAATAACATCCTGATAGATGTGATCGTTAGTCTCTGTGACTTTAACAGAGACAGTTATTGGTGACTCCATGAAATCACGGGTGATTGATTCAACCGCGGCATTCATTGTTGCGCTAAAGCATAGCGTTTGGCGATTATTGGGCAGCTGGTCAACAATGTAGCGAATATCATGGACAAATCCCATGTCGAGCATTCTGTCAGCCTCATCAAGTATGAGCGTATCAATTGAGTCAGTTTGGATCATTCCTCTATCAAGTAGGTCTTTGAGCCGACCGGGCGTACCAATAATCACGTGAGGTCCGCGCCTCAACTGCTTGATTTGCCCGTTAATATTCACACCGCCAACGCAAACTGCAGTGTATAATCTCATCCCAAACGAAAATTTTCTAAACTCAGCATCAATTTGCTGAGCAAGTTCTCGTGTAGGAGCCATGATAAGTACCGAGTTGTACTTACGGTTCTTTTGCAGTTTTTCAAGAACCGGCAACAAGAAAGCAGCAGTTTTGCCGGTACCGGTGTTGGCAAGGCCAATTACATCCGAGCCGTTCAAAACCAATGGGATAGTTTTGTCTTGGATCGGGCTCGGGGTAATTAATTCAGCGACGGCTATGTTTTTCTCGAGTTGTTCGGAAAATTGAAAATCAGCAAACCGGTGTTCGACGGGCTGCGTCGACGCTTCTGATTTTTCCGTAATGTTCTTGTTGATGAATCGATTTGGATTGATAAACTGTTTTTTTCTGCCACCTCGGCTTGAGCGGTTTGGTCGATTATTCCGAAAACGTGTGTTATTTTTTTGCCCACTAAAAGAGCGTTTATTTGTGTAAGACATGAATACCTTTCATTCATCGTTGTGATGAATCGCTGGTACTAAATTGGAGCATTCATCCGAATTCTACTAAATTTCAATACAGAAGAGATAGGTAAAACTTCTATAAGTATAACATGCTTACGTTATGTTGTAAATAGACTTATCTGAGAAAATCAGTCATCTACTGGAAGAGTAGCCAATCCCTAACTACTTTCCACGAAGCAGGTTTCATTTGACGATGGTTGAGTTGTTACCGCTTGATGCATATAATCTTCCGTCTTTTGAAGCAGCGATGGTGATTACCTTAACGGCCCAGGACTGGAAGTAGTCGTCACTGATATCGGCCCAGGCCGGGGATGTTTGCCCAAAGTCACCTTGATAGATTCTTGCCCTTGAGCTGCTGGTTGGTCGAGTCACGAAATAGAGCTGATTGTTTGGCCCGAGTGTCATGGCACCAGTGTTTGTCAGACTACCACTAATCTTTTGGGCAGATGCGGCATTAGAGCCCGCAGTGTCAGCGTTAGTAATTCTGTAGACTCCGTTGGTATCTGAGATAAACACGACCTTTGGATCAGACGGATGAACTCGCATATAACCTGTTGATTCGGTATCAGTAGGGGAACTGTATATATTCGTCCAGGTTGCACCAAAGTTATCACCTCTCCAGAGCCCCGACTGTCTATCGTAGACATAGAAGGTTGACGAGCCAGGGGCAATTTGCACATCTGATCGCAAAGATTTCGCCTGAGCCTGGAAGGTCTTGCCAGTTGCCGTTGTCGGTAAAGAAATCTTGGTAAATGCTCCGCTGCCGACCCTCCGCCATAGGCCATTTGCCTGTGAAACCGCAACCACCACTTGGTTACCACTTGTGTCTTTGGCTGTCGCCACACCAATAGGTCGCGTGCCGCCCATTGCGCCACCATCAATTTGTGACCAAGCCCCAGCAGCATCACGTTTCCAGATTTGTCCACCGGTGTTTGTATCTCTATCGCCAAGCCCGAAATAAACTGTTGATGGCGAGGTGGAACCATCTATAAAGATTGACCAACCACGAGAGTTCATCCCGGAAGGCTTGGTCCAACTTTTCACTGTTGATAAATAATCATCTGATTCAAAGAGTGCATAGTCAACATTTGTTTGATAAACCTTGCCCGCAACGTTCGGATCAGTAACCACCTCTCTGTTCACGAGATTTAAAAAGCCGTCGACTGCTGGTTCCCAGTCGACCCCTTGGTTGGTGCTCCTCCAAATGCCCACTTCACCAGCTGCAAATATGGCGTGACTGTCATCCTTACCAACGGCCATGTCACCAATATCATAGTCGTAGCCATAGCCCGGAATCGCCCAAGTGCTGGTAGTATATTTCCACCAGGCACCCTGCGAGCCAACAACATCGTTTTTCATGTTTGTTTTGGCGGCAGGAGACGAGGTCCAGGTGCCATCGTCACTCGCAAAGGCCGATGTTGATGAGCCTTTCCAGAATGCCTTGTATGCGCTTCCAATCAACGGAGTGTTTGACGTTCCGACCCACAGGGTAGTTTTGCCGTTACTGACGTAGCCCTGAACACTAAACCAAATCACGCAGTTGTTAGCATACTGTGACGCATCCGCGCAACTATCGGCAGTATAGTTGGGGCCAGCGATGCGTTTGAAGGCTGTGCTCGTAGAAGCAGTTCGAGAAGCCCCCAGTCGATGCACGCCACCTTCTATACCAGAACCAGCATTGACAGCATAAAGATTGCCTTCCAGGGAAAGAATATCTTCTGTGTCAATTGGCGATGCACTTAGTTTTTCGGCCGAGGGAATCAAATTGGCACTCTTGATTCGCCAAATCCTACCATCACCATCATCAGTATTTGTGCCATCATAGGTTGAGGCATACACGACCGTTGGGTCTTTATCATCGATAGTGAGGCCACGGATGTAGAATTTACCTTGTCCTTGGGTGCCTTCACCTAAAGCAATGGTAGTCCAGTTGTTCAGGTTGTCGAGTGATGCTCTCATAATACCTTTGTTAAATGTGCCTACATATATGAAGTTATTGGTTGCATCAATTCCCATCAGCTTTCCAACAACTCTTGGTCTTCGCGCTGGCATACCATAGCCATCACTCTCACCCATACCGTTGCCGCAAACAATTGGAGTTGAAGATACTTTTGCCCAGTGTTGACCGTAGTCGGTGCTTTTCATAAGTCCACCAGAGCCGGGATCACAGTCACCATAGAGTACAAAAACGAGACCAGGAGTGGTAGGGTGCCACTGAACGGAAGCAACGCGCATATCACCCCCTCCAACAGCGGCATTATTGGCAGGAATCCATGATTTACCACCGTTATTAGTGAAGAATATGCCTGAGACATCCGTCACCACTACCCCTCTTAGAGAGTCCAAATTTGCCCAATCATCAGTTGGAGACATAGCAATACCATTGACGTAGCCCCCGCCAGTAAGTGCGCTTTGCTTCCAACCAGTTGTGGCATCACAGCCAAATTTAACATACCCTCCGTTGGAGGCACTCGAGTCATTGCCGATGTTTTTGGCGCAGCCAGTCAAACTTGCATTTTCTGGTTCTATCGACACACTCCAAGAGGCTGCAAACGTAATCACAAGCATCGCGACCGCAACTAGACCAAATCCTGCCACAAAGGTGACTGGTTTGGATTTTTTACTGAAAAACTCACGCGTTTTAGAAAAGTCAAGAAAGTGCATATGGTAAAACCTCTGTGCTTTAGGATAGCACAAGCGGTAACAAAGCCTTCCCAACATTGACCCAAATAGACCAATGAAAAAACCGGTCTTCAGGGACCGGCTCTTTCATTGGTACACCCGACAGGATTTGAACCTGTGACCTTTGGCTCCGCAAGCCAACGCTCTATCCAGCTGAGCTACGGGTGCGCATCAGAACCGATGGTTACCTTCCAGAAAACTACCCAAGATAGTTTTCTTTCACGCTCTAATCGTTTCTTCCTTTACCCCAAAAAGAATCCTCTCTTTTTGGGGACCCCAGAAAACTGAGACCACTCTTCTCCCTAAAACAAAGAAAAGTGCAGGAGCAATAATAACATATTTACAGGGGTAAAGCCAGTGTGTTTTGCTCATAGACTCAGGAAAGGTAATTTAACAACACTTGAAAATTGCACCGATGTTACACACCAAATATAATTAACGTGGCGATGTCAGAACAATTGTTTAACCTTGAGGCCGACAAACCACATGAGGCATGTGGAGTATTCGGTGTTTACGCCCCAGGGGCTGACGTTGTAAGTCTGGCTTATTTAGGGGCTGAGGCGTTGCAGCATCGCGGTCAAGATGCGGCAGGATTTATGGTTGCTATTGACAGTGAAGGCATGCTTGGCGTCAAGGATACAGGGCTCGTCTCAGAGGTCATTACAAATAACGTTATAGAGGGGTTTGGCGGTGCTGGCAGGATAGCAATATCACACACCCGCTACGGAACGACCGAAGGAGCCGGCCCCGAATCATCGCAGCCGATCTTCGTGTTTGATAACGGCAGACCTTTTGCCTTGGCACATAACGGACATATTGAACTTAGCTTTAAGCATGCTTACAGCACTGATTCTGAATGGTTTGCGCATGAAATTGCAGACACATGGCAGGAGGGCGAAGAGATAGAGGAGGCCATTGAAAGGGTAGCCAAGCGCACCGACGGTGCCTACTCAATAGTTATAATGACGGATGACAAACTGATTGGCTTGAGAGACCGCAATGGCTTTAGGCCATTAGAACTCGGTGTACTGAAAGAAAACCAAGGCTATGTTATAGCAAGCGAGACTGCAGCCATAGAGCAAGTTGATGCCACTCACGATAGAGAAGTCCAACCTGGTGAAATTGTAGTTATTGACTCCTGCGGAGTAAAGTCAGACCAGTTTGCCGAAAGCGATCCAAAGCTGTGTGCATTTGAATACATCTACTTCGCACGCCCTAGCTCAGAAATTAGCGGACAAGGGATCAACGAGGCTCGAAAAAACATGGGCAAAATGCTCGCTGACCAAAACCAGCATAAGTTGGATTTAGTGATCGGTGTGCCAGATTCTGGCATGCCAGCCGCCCTTGGCTTTGCAGAGGCTAGCGGCGTACCGTATGATGTTGGCCTAGAGAAAAATCGCTATATCACCAGGACGTTTATTAAAAATAATCAAGTTCTAAGAGAAAATGCGGTTCGGCTAAAACTTACACCCCTTCAAGAAGTAATAAGTGGCAAGAGGATTGCTGTGGTAGACGACTCAATAGTACGTGGGACAACTACCCGAGCACTTGCTAGTATGTTATACGAAGCGGGAGCTGCTGAAGTACACCTAAAGATTGCGTCGCCTCCGTATAGGTGGCCCTGTTTTTACGGGATGGACACAGGTGACCCCACCGAGTTACTTGCAAACCGTAAAGATCATACAGGCATGGAAGAAGAAATCGGGGTACACTCCCTTGATTTCCTCACAATAGACCACCTACAACAGTCAGTTGGGTTGCCTATGGGAAAACTTTGTATGGCCTGCCTGGATGGTAATTATCCAATTGAAGTACCTGTACAATTTAATATTTAATGAGTAGTCTTTAATAGATAGCCTGGAGAGGTGCAGGAGTGGTTGAACTGGACTGTCTCGAAAACAGTTGTGCCGGGCAACCGGCACCGAGGGTTCGAATCCCTCTCTCTCCGCCAGTTGATATACTTAAGTAATGCGCAGAGATATCAGCTTCTCGCTTATCAGTAATGCATTTTTTATCATTCCAGCAATTATCGCAATACAAAAATCTTTATTCGCCTACGCTGCTTTGTTAGTCTTGGCCATGATTGTTTCTATAATTTATCATGCAAGTAATGAAAAAATACTTGCAAAAACAGATCGCTTATTCGCAGTGTGCGTCATATTTGCAAATCTGACTATTTTTTACTTATCCGGATTTAGTGAGCCGTACTTCATGATTGCACTCGTCTTTGTGTTCATTGCCTTCTACTTTTTCTTCAAGGCTAAAAAAAGTTACGACGTATATCATGGATTATGGCATTTAGCTTCAGTTATAATCACCTTAATGGCCGTACTCAGCTACTAAAATCAAAAATGATAATATTTTTACGCAAGTTTGTTGACAAAAGAAAAATGTAAGCGCAGAATAAGCTTAAACATATTAAGATAATCGGGAAACATATGGACCCATCAAATCAAAACACATCACCAAAACCAGCCACAAAAAGTAAGCAAAAAGGGGGCTTGCCTCTTGTTGTCGGCGTTGTTGTACTACTAGTTATTGCCGTAGGAATATACGCTTTTGTATCAAACAACAAAGAAAGCTCCAGCACAAATACTAGCCAACAAAGCACCCCGCAGGCCACAACCGCAGACAAAACCGCACAGCTTTCAACCGATCCGGCTGAAGCCGCAACACAAAGTGGAGAGGTTACAACTCTCTCGATTTGGGTAGATACCGGAGGCCAGCAGGTAAGTGCAGTGCAAACAAACCTGACTTATCCAACCGATCAGTACGAGTTTGTAGACATCGACAACACCGGAAGTGCTTTTGAAATCCAAGCTGAATCAAAGGGTGGTGATGGAAAAATCGTAATTGCGCGTGGACAACTGGGCGGCGTAAACGGAAAACAACTTGTTGCAAAAGTAAACTTGAAGGCCAAAAACGTAACTGGTAGTGGCAACATAGCCTTTACAGATGAGTCACAGGTCCTGACATTGTCAGATAGTCCACAAAATATACTTAATAAAACATCGGGCGCAACACTGACGCTGGGAGAATAAAAATGGCAAAACAATCAAAAAAACTCAAAAACTCTAAGTTCAGAGTTACTGGTCTGGTAGTTTTCTCACTTATCATAGGTATACTTGGCTACGTAATACTGTTTCAAAGTAATGCTGCAGTACCCGCAGCACCGACTATGTACCTAACTCCCGAATCCATGACGTTGGCACCCAATACTACATTTACTGTGACCGTTCGTGAAAACAGTGGAACAACACCAACTTCTGGTGCTCAGGCTGACTTTACCTACCCAGCCAACCTGGTTGATTTTGTAGGCATTGATAGCACAGGAAGCCCATTTACATCACAAGTTAAGGCCTCTGGTAGTAATGGGCAAATAAGTATTGTCCGAGCGCTTCTGGAGTCACCTTTCCCTACAGGCGATCAACTGCTTGCGGTAGTTACGTTTAAAACTAAGACCGCGGTTACTGGTACGGCCACCATGGCATTTAATCTTGAAACCGGTATTATAAACGCAAACAACCCTTCGGTTGAACTACTCGGCTCACTAAGCAGAACACAGGGTGCTAACATTACCGTCGATGGCCAAAGTCCAACCGCATCAGTTACGGCACCCGCTGCTGGAACATCAATATCCAGCGGAACTACTACGCCTATTACGGTTAGTGCAACAGATAACACAGGTGTATCGAGCGTGGCGATATATGTAGACAATGCGCTAAAAACAACACTCACTGCTTCACCGTTCACTTATAGCTGGAATACGACTGGTCTATCTCTTGGAAACCATACAATCTATGCTATTGCTAAGGACGCCTACGGAAACTCGGTAACGTCGTCTACTATAACTGTGTCTGTAGCCGACAAAACACCTCCGACTGTTTCGCTAACAGCACCTGCCAGCCCTGTCAAAGGCACGGTTACGCTCAATGCCACTGCGGCAGATACTGGCGGTACAAGCGTGACTAAAGTCGAATTCTATGCCGGCACAACCCTGATAGGGACCGACACGTCCAGCCCATATCAGGCAAATTGGGTTACAACCAACGGTAGCTTCCCCGATAATACTTATTCATTAACAGCAAAGGCTTACGATGGTGCAAGTCCAGCAAACACCACCACAAGCAGTGCGGTAAGTGTGGTTGTTGAGAATACCGACAAAACTGTGCCAACAACACCAAGCAATCTAAGAATGACCGCGACTAGCCTTAATAGTCTGTCACTTGCCTGGAACGCAAGTACTGATAACGTTGGTGTCACGGGATATAAAGTAAGTCGCAACGGCGGCACCCCAACAACAGTAACTACGTTAACCTTTAATGATACTGGCCTTACATCAGGAACAACCTACAACTATTCCGTCATAGCTGTAGACGCAGCTAATAATCAATCTGCAGCCGCAACCGTTAGCGTATCGACCGCATCAGCAAAAACAGGCGACCTTAACCTTGATAATAAGGTTGACTTGGTTGATCTTGGGATCATGATAAACAAGTGGGGCACCACAGACGCAACCTGTGATCTCAACAAGAATGGAAAAGTAGACCTCATAGATCTTGCATTGTTCATATCAAACTACAATAAGTAACGCGCCAGACGACACCTAAAAGGGCACAATCTAAAACACCCAAAAGCTAGCTTCTGGGTGTGCCCTCGTATATTTTCTTGTTAAAAGCGAATTCTATGCATTAATTTATCGATATACGGCTGTTTGCGCTCTTCTTGTGGAAGATAAGCTCCTAGGGCTTCAATAATGGCGTTTTCATCCTGGGGCTCATAATACATACTGACGGCTGGCATGAAGCGCTGCAAAGGCAAAATATCGATGGAGCGCATTGATTCTTCTTCTATTACTGCAAATGATTTAAGCGTTCCGTAAGGATAAAGCTTGTTACCAATTTTTATACCTTGGCTTGAGATTTCGTAAGTTAAAACTCTTGGTTTACGAGAAGCCAAACCAATAAACAAGAAACCAATAAGAACTATTGCGCCAACTGATATATAGTCACTGCTAAGTAAGTAGGTTATTGTGGCAACCACTAAGATTACAAAAAATGCCGCCAGATACCAACCGACTCCTTTTTGGTAAGCGATAAACTCTGAGGCAGTCCATGAAATGTGGATACCGTTACTAGCGTTTTGGTTGGCAAGTTGAGGGCCGTTATTGGATGGTGACGACGGCTGCTCAGGCACAAACTGCCACTGAGCAGGTTGCTGATTAGGCGCTTGTGTCTCCGGTTGCATAAGCGTATTGTACCACGCTCACTCAATAAAAATTGTTATAAATATAGTTCCTAACTCGCATAAACAATTTCCAAAATAGAACAAAAATGTGAAGCGTTAACATTGTACCGATAATAGCAACGACTAGTTTTAATATGCCTCCGGCTTCACCAAGAGTCTGCAAGCCAATCTGGAATAACTGTGTCCATGCTGGTAACAGGAAATTAACCGCAATCACCGTATAAAACAGCAGCAGCAACACACTAGAACATACAAAAATTGTGTGCGACAATGTCGTACCCCACCAACCTTCTTCTGATTGACGTGTCTTTTTGTCTTTAACCTTTGCTGTGGCAATGTCGTCATATACTTCAACTGCCATGTTCTGGAATAGCCAAACAAGCATGTACACGATGCTACCGATACCTAGCCAGAATAAAAACAGGACAATACGTCCCAAGATTGGTACCGCCAAAAGCTCAGAAATATAGTCAAATCGTTGCCCAAACACCTCTGGTACAGACACTGGGGTTACTGGGCTACCATCCGCTAATATGACGAGAAGGGTTTGATTACTGGTCGCCAGTAGAACAAGCAAGCTGGCAAAGAAATAGGGAATAAGCTCAATTGGGCTGGGGAGCAAAAATTGTGTTAAAAAAAGTCGATAGCTTGAACCACGTGAAGATCTTTGTTCCATTAATATCTATTCTACAGACATGTGAGTAATTAGTGAATTCATTGACTGGCCAACCGTAAACTTTTGCGTATTATCAGATGGAATGATATAATTTACCCCTGTTATAGCAGTACGGAAGGGTGTCCGAGTGGTTTAAGGAGATGGTCTTGAAAACCATTGTGCCGGCAACGGTACCGTGGGTTCGAATCCCACCCCTTCCGCCAACACTGTTATGCGGAGAGGTACCCAAGTGGCTGAAGGGGACGGTTTGCTAAATCGTTAGGGGGGCGCAAGCTCCCGCGAGGGTTCGAATCCCTCTCTCTCCGCCAGGAGAATATCGATAGACCCTACGGCAGATTCTGCTGTGGGGTTTATTTTGAATAAACAAACGTTAGTGCATCTACCTGTTTTACTCCTGCATCCTTTAGGATTTTTGCAGCCTCTGATAGGGTCGCGCCAGTAGTAATCACATCGTCAACCAAAATGACATGTTCTGGAATTTCTTTTCTCGACCGTTTTAGCCTGAAGGCGCCTTGAATTTGCTCTTGTCTTTGTTTTTTACTTGCACCCACTTGGCGCAGATCATTGGTACGCGCAAGCACATTTCTGTGTGGCAAACCACTAAGCTTGGCCACCTCCTTGACCAATGTCACGGAATGATCAAATCCTCGCTGTCGCACCCGTAACGGAGAAGATGGTACGGCTATAAGTGTTGGCTTGTGGGGCATGTATGGTAGTGTCCCGTGCATTGACCATGCAATGGCCGCACCCGCATGTCTTTTACAGTCAAACTTCAGTGCAGTAACGAGCTCTTTGTAGTTTTCTTTATATTCGCCGAAAACGTAAACAGACGTGAGGTTAGTCTTTCGCTTGCAGTTCTTGCATACTTTATAGCTATCTGTCTGGGAGTGACATAAGAAACATCTACTGGGTAGTGGATCATGTTGCAATCTGCACCATTCGCACCAAATAGAACCCTCTGTGCCACATTCAAGACACGATTCTGGCGCAATGACATCTAGCAACCTCTGGATCATAGGTAAACCGATGGTCTCACAGACACATTTTCTCCGCAAGGTCCTTTGATGTGAAGTTTGTAGCTGTTGTGATTTATGTGTTGTAAATAGTAGCTGTCCGTTTGCTTAATGTGCTTATTCTGTTCTATACTTGCAGGTAAGATAAAAACATGACAGTAGTAACAATGTAGAATACATAGTGGAGGGTAACAACTATGGCGCGTAAGCAACAAGATGATGATTTGTTGATGGAAGATGAGCTTACTGCCGCATTCTTGGGTGAGGACGAATTTGTAGAGACCGCGGCTGTTCAAGAACAACCAGATGATGAGCCTCAACAGGCGCAAGTACCAGTTGCAGCACAAGACGAGTGGGATGAAGAAGAGGCCGTACCGGGCCAACTCGCAGTTGACGTTTACGAGACTAAAGAAAAACTAGTAGTAAAGGCGCGAACCGCCGGGGTAAACAAGCACGACCTTGATGTCAGTATTGCTGATAATACATTGAGTATTCGTGGTACGCTTTCTGCCGGCAATGAAGATGACGTGGTCAACTACTTTGTGCAAGAGTGCTACTGGGGTGAGTTTTCAAGAAGCTTGGCCCTGCCAATAGCCGTAAAAGAAGACGAGATTGAAGCTGTACTCAAAGATGGCGTTCTTACAATTAGCTTTACTAAGGTTAAGCAAGATACGGTAAAGAAGATTCAGATTCAATAGTTATAATAAGTTAGTCCATAAAAAAACCGCCCCAACTGGGGCGGTTTTAGCTTCATGCTTACACGGAAGACTCTTAGGTTGAAGAGGTCGATACGCGGTTTAAGACAAACTTTACAATAATCTGAGCAAGCGCGACAATCACAAGTCCGACGATTGCGTAAAGAATAGTGTTCTTGGCACCGCTAACGTTACCTGAATCACCACCTGAAGTGATGTACTTAAGGCCACCTATGATTATCATAATCACAGATACCACACCTACGACTAACGAGAAAATATTAATAACTGTGGCGATAATGTCATTCACCGTAGTCTCGGCAGATCCAGTATCACAAGTTGTGTTATTGACCTCCAGACAGCTACCAGACTGAAGACCACCCTGAATATCAGGTGTCGCCGCATAAGCCGCTGCAGGGGCTAGAACTGGGATAAGCGCAAAGGCAAAACTAGCCATTGCTAGAGAAATCTTTTGTGCAAGTTTTTTCATGGATATTATGGTTCCTTTCTTTGTTGTATTAGCTACACTTTACTACATCTTACTAGTGGTTTTCAAGTATAAATGCTCCTATATCCTGTTCAGTACAAACTTTACTATTACCTGTGCTAACGCCACCACAACCAGACCTATTAGCGCATAGAGGATAGTGTTCTTAGCAGAGTTGACATTACTTGAGTCTCCCTGAGAAGTTATGTACTTGAAGCCGCCAATTATTACCATAATAACGGCCGCAACACCCACTATCCATGAAAAAATATTAATAACTGTGGCTATTGCGCTATTGACCTTATTACCAGAAGAGTTTGGGTCATTAGGGTCTGCCGTATCACAACTTCCGCCCGTTAAAGCAACGCCTTGGCAAGCAGCCTCCTTGGGAGTCTGGGCATATGCCAGGGCGGGGACGGCGAACGAACCACCTACCAAACCAAGCTGTAGGGCAAGGATTAAGATTATTGATTTAATTCTTTTTTTGATCATTGTGTGCCTTCTTATCAATTCTACCTTAAAGTTTCATCAGAACAAACGTTACTATCGATTGAGCCAAAACTGTTATAGCTAGCCCAATGACAGCATATAAGATTGTATCCTTAGCCGAGCTTACTTTAGCAGAGTCACCCGCAGAAGTTATGTACTTGAAGCCACCCAACATTATCATTATTACTGATACAACCCCGGCAAACATGACCATAACTTGCACAACGCGAGTGATAATACCAGTTTGGCCAAACAAAGGGTTACTTGTAGTGCCTTTTGTTCTGCACGCTGAGGAGTTGGCAGCTGGTCCAGTGCAAATATCATTAAAGGGATCTTGCGCTCCAACTACCCCCTTTGCCGGAATAGCCATAAATAGTACGGTTGCGATTACTAGTAACAGCTTTTTCATCCAAAAATCTTTCCGATAACAAATACAACTATAATGTTAGCAAGAACAGCAACCGCCAGCCCAATAACGGCGTATAAGATTGCGTCTTTTGCCCTGGCGGCCTTCTGGGCATCTCCGTTAGATAGCATGTAACTAATGCCGGCAATAATTATGACAATCACTGCCACTGCACCCGCAATAGCAAATACCACACTAAGTATTGTATTGACTTGTGCACCGGTAGCCGCTGGCTTTGGAACCTTTACACTGTTAGGGTCAACAAGCGTTTGTGCTAGTGTGATGATGCTGTGTTTTATCATTTTATAGTGTTCCCGATAAATGAGACGAGTGCCGACGCCACAATTGCGATTACCAGCCCTACAAGAGCGTTAACTATGGTATTCTTGGCGTTCTTGGCCCGTTCTGGCTCACCATTACTTGTCATATACTGGAACCCAGCATAAATAATATATCCTACCGCAACCATGGCAGCTATGCGCAACATAATATCCACACCGGCTAAGGCAATTCCCCACAAGCTGTTCGGACTGTTTATGTCAAACACGGGTACACACTTGCCAAAAGCATCTTCTTCACCACTAAGATATTCAAACCAATGTGGTAAACCCAAAAAATTATTTGCGGTTGCTTTGGGGTCACAAGCATCACCTATCGCAGCAAAAAAGTTAAGCAAGTTCGCCATCTAAAATATACCCCCTGGTATCAGATATTGCAGAAAAGCATACAAGAAAAAGAATGCCAGTAGCGCAATGATTGCGTTAGCGATCTTTTGTTTTGCTGCGTGTACAGCCTGCGGGTTGGCACCTGCTGACGCGTATTGTATGCCGCCGATAATAATCATAATGGTCACAACAACGCCAACGCCAACCGCCAAAAAGTTTATTGCAGTCAGAATCCACCCAACCAGCGGATTTATACTTAGACACTGTTGAGGATTAGTGCTGCCATCACAATCTGCTATCGCCTTCCTCTGGTCGGGTGTTTTTATGGCTGGTGGCGTCTCTGTTGCTGAGTTGTTACTCGTATTGTTCTTTGCGCCAGCCGCAGCATTATCTAGGCTTGCAGGTGGCGGCACGCTACTATCCAATGAAGGGGCGTTAACCAACTCTGATCTATTGCAGTCCACTTCTTGGCCGGGGTCAGAAGCAGCGGCGCCCCATAAATAGCACTTGGCGGGATCAAGGGGATTTGGTAGCGTGCCCATTTCAAAACCACTCTCTTGAAGCCCAGCGTAGTCACATATGGGGAGCCACTCTATTTCCCCGGTGGTTTTTGTCGTAAAGCAGTTTGTTTTTGCCTGAACTTTGCCTTGCAGCACAACGAAGACTCCCACAATTAATGTCACCAGGAAGACTGGATATATTTTTATCAGATATTTTTGTTTGGCTGTGTGCATTGCAGGTTGTACTTTCGTGACTATTATACCTTTTTTTTCTAAACCCAACAACATGCACACAACTCCAATGCTGCAATACCAAAAAGCATGTCAGATAATCCACTTCGAACAGTGTTTCAACACAGTGTTAAAGTTTTTAAGAAAATCCGTAGAATCAATTGGGTGTTTTTTCTGGTTGTGACAATTTTTGCGCAGACCATAAGCCTGCATGTGTTTAGTGGGGTTGCATACAAAGGGTCGACACCGGTATGATATAGAGTGAACGATGATATGTATTTAGTAAAGTTTAGATTTTTTATGTTTAAAGACGTGGGCATCATACAGTGAAATCAAAATTATTTAAAAAAGCTAAGGGTCTGTTACTCGTATTTATGCTGTCTTTGTCTGTGCTAATGCAGACGTTTGTGCTTATTATTGGCCCTGGTCGCCAAAGAGTAGACGCATATGCTGGTAGTCGTTCCAAAGCATATGCTCTATCGTACTGCATTACTCAAGCGTTAGACGAGGCTGGAGTTAGCGGGTCTACTCTTCGTAATTTTTACGGTCACGTTCAATCAAGTAATCTAAGGTTCTTGCGTGACGATATGGATTCGAGCGGATTTGAGACGGGTGATGTCTTTGCCGAAGCAGGTGTAAACAAGACCGACGTAGGCATAGGAGTAGATAACTTTAACGACACCAACAGATGTACGGAGCTTGCTAAAGATGACTCCATTGGCGCACTTTTTGGTATGAAGTCATTGCGTGACTCAGCGTGGTCCCTGAATAGTCAAGGTGCTCCCACGAGTGGTAAGCCCATCGGCTACGAAAATGGGGGTGCAAATTATGAGCTTGACTCCTATAAGTTCTTCAAGAAACTTCAGGACTACTTGCAATCAAGTAAAATCGATGAAAAAGAAGGCTACGACCGGATTAAGCAGTGGTTTGAAGCTTGCACAGTCGTAGGGAGTGCCACGGATCATGATTACGAACTCAAACGTAATGATGAGACGTTATATTTTAAGCGCAACCGTGACCGTGGCACTGACGTGCCCATAGTTGGACAAGACCTTGTTGTTTATATGGAAGACGACCTGAAGGTTGACGTCGACGGAAGTGGCTTTGGCAAAGCAGAGTGCGTAGGTAAAACCCTGGTCGGTGCTGCAAATGCCATAAAATTGTACGATAAAGCAAAAGAAGAGGCGATGAAAAATACAGACGACCCTACTGATCCGGGTGCTGGTACTGGAGGTCCGGCGAACGGCCAGGGTTCGGGTAACGCTAAAAGTTGCGAGGAACAATTTGGGATAAGTAGTGGTTGGCTGGTGTGTAGCGCTCTGGAACTCATATCAAACGGTATTGATGTTCTTTTTGGATTTGCAGACTCGCTGCTTAATATAGATGCCCAAAAACTATACGCTAACGAAGGACTTAGGACCTCATGGTCTTATTTTAGGGCTATAGCAACATTCCTGCTTGTTGCCGTTGGTTTGGTGATCATTATTGGCCAGGCGGTAGGGGGTAGTAGTTAATGTTTGATGCTTACACCATCAAGAAGGTTATGCCGCGTCTTTTGATTGCAGCAATACTTATACAGCTTTCATGGCCCCTGTTTACGGGTATGATATATGTAACCAGTCAGATCGCCTGGGGTCTTGAAGGCCTGCTGTACGCACCATTTGGGGGTAGAGAAGCCCTGAATGTTGGAGTGCTTATTGGCCAGGCTGCAAACGGTGGAGTTGATGTCACAATATCAGGTGTCCTTGGTCTTTCGGCTGCCGTTGGTGGTGCTGTTGCTCTTGGGCCAGCGGGGTTGTTATCGCTCGGTATAACCGTTTTGTTAGCATTATTGATTGCGTTTTTTGTTTTAGCGATTCGCCAAGTCGTTCTGGTTGTACTACTAGTAACCGCACCCTTGGCGCTAGTAGCGTGGATTCTGCCAAACACTGAAAAATTATGGAAGCTATGGTGGGAGAGTTTTAGCAAATTACTCCTAATGTACCCTATGATTTTGTTGTTGGTTGCAGGAGGACGTGTTGCTGCAAAAATAGCAGCAGATGTCTCGCGTGATAGTAGTGCGAATGACCAGTTTGGTATTGCAATAGTCGTCCTAGCCTTCTTTGCTCCTTTCTTTCTTATACCAAAAACGTTCCAGCTTGCTGGTAGCGCCTTTGCCAATATTGCTGGCATCGCCAATAATCGTAGTCGTGGTGCCTTTGACCGCCTAAAGAACTTCCGTGGCAAACAAATTAGTGAGCGCCATGCAAACAGAATGTCTGGGCAATCATGGATGGGCAAGAATGCTATGGGAGGGTTGTATCGTCGTGCGGCATCTGTAGGTACAAAAGGAAGCTGGAGCCCAACAAGAGCAGGTAGACAACGATGGCAACGACAAGAGCAATTGGTTGCGGCAGCCACTGCTGCCGAAATGAATGAAAAGGGTGGTGGTGTTGCTTTTAATGATGACGATGCATCTCAAATAGCAAGACAGTATGGCGTATCAGCCTCTCAGTTCCGCGACAGATATCAATATCAGTTCAACACTGACCAAAACGGTAATTTTGCAGGTTGGGCTACTGACGCTCAGGGCAATAGGATAAGAAGACATACCGCAGAGGAAGCAGATCGGGCCTTGGCAAGCATAGAGCTTGCAACTGGCGGAAAGATTGGTAGTCGAGCCGTAGCAACCGCTGCTCAACAATTCAGAATCGCACAAACCAACACAGCATATGACCCAGGAGAGGCTGGACTGAACCTTATGCAGGCAGAAATGCGTGGTGCCATGCAAGATAGTATAGCAACCTCTCATGACATGGCTGGCTGGATGAAATCTAACAGGGGGCGTGCTGAATTTTCTGCAAATGCCTACGGTGATACGGTGGGGTTTGTGGAAGGCACGGTTAGCTCTAGAGACCAAATCGCAGGAGCGTTTGCGGGTGCTGACCCAAGAGAGAAACTGGGCGGTCATCAAAGATCCGTGGAAACATTCGCGGAACAGGCTGCTATCAATATGCAACAAGCGCTTGACAGTGGGGATACTCAAGCAATCGATGTTGCTGCTGCCGAGGTCGCAAACGTACACGATATGCTTAGCCACGTATCTGGAAGAAAAGGAGAGGAACTGCGTGCCAGGGTGACTGGCGCAAGATTTATGGTTACCAACCCTGATACTAACCAGCGCGAACTTAGAAGCGGGTTAGAGTTAATTCAAGAATCCAGAGCACGTCCGGCTGATGCAAACACAGGACGCCGGGCATTTCACGAACGCAGACGAGAGCTATCCGGAGAACAAAGGCAACAAGATGATGTTCGGGAGCTATTTATCGATCATGGTGAATAAATTTCACCCTCGTATTTGTAATACTTTATACTATTTAGTATATGGCACAGTATAAGGTATTACAGGACATAGAAGCAGAAGATAAGCTGCTTGGGCCGTTGAGCCTGAGGCAGTTTATTTATGCCGCAATCACGGTTGCGCTCGGTTTTATTGCATTCCGCCTATTTATCACACCAGTGTGGTTTTTGGGGTTTGTTTTTGTACCGCCAGCTCTGTTTTTTGGGCTATTGGCAGCACCGTTTGGTGGCCAACAATCATCAGAAATATGGCTCCTCGCAAAGATTAGGTTCTTCTTAAAACCACGTAGACGCATTTGGGATCAGTCTGGTATTCAGCAGCTTGTTACCATCACTGCACCAAAGAAGGTAGAGAAACAACTCACCAAGGGTTATAGCGAGGACGAGGTAAGGAGCCGTCTCAAGACATTATCCACGACGCTGGATACACGAGGTTGGGCCGTCAAGAACGCTACGGCCAACATGTATGCGCAAAGTGGGGCTAACTCTGACCGACTGCTTGATATTGCAGCCCAGGATGCACCAACGGTTTATGTTGAGCCGACCGCCGACATGCTTGACCCATCTACCAATCCACGCGCTCAAGCTATGGACCAAATGATTAACAAATCTGCTCAGGAACACCGGCAAGTTATTGATGAAAACGTTAAAAAGTACGCTAGCGAAGCAAGGGCAAAAGCACCAAAGATTACTGAGAAAGACGAACAAGATTTGCTAAATAAAATCCATGCCCGTGCGAGCGAGCCAACGGAATTCAACGACCACATGAAGACAATTCAACCGCTTAGTGCGAAGCCACAAGCTAACAACAAAAAACAGGGGCCCGCGGCCGTGACACCGCCGTCTGACCCTGCTATACTTAAACTTGTCGAAAACAGCGAAGGTCTTTCTGTTAGAACGATAGCTCGTGAAGCGGAGCGTATTAAAAAGCGTGATGATGATAACGAGGTCGTTATATCACTTCATTAGTCACTAACGGGAGGATTTATGGTGGGCAACATATTAGATGAATCCAGACCAAAATCAACCACAACAACAGACACAAAATCCAGCTAACGCTGGTGTGCCAACGTATCCTCAAGCGGGTATGGCCCCGGCTAACCAGCCGGTTGGCCCGAATGTTTCGGGGCCACAACAGACCTTTGCCCCTAATAAATCAAACCCTAACAGCACGCAAAACACGCTGGAATTCGCCGAAATCCGTGACGGTATTGTGATAATGAATGACGGTTCGTTCCGCTCGGTCGTTATGCTCAAATCAATAAATTTTGACCTAATGAGCCCTCAGGAGCGCGAGGCAGTCGAAGCGGCCTACCAGAGCTTTTTAAACTCACTCTACTTTGATATTCAAATATTTGTTAGGTCAGAACGTATAGATATTAGACCTTATATAGAGAGGCTGGATAAAATCAGGAGTGAGCACGACAATATGCTGCTAGCAATGCTTATGGAAGATTATCTTGGCTTTATAACCGGACTTTCTCAGCAAACAAATATCATGGATAAGCGTTTTTATATGGTTATCCCGTTTTATGCCAAAGCCGATGTAAAGAAGGCTTTAACACAAAGCAAGAATTTCTTTACGGGATTAACCGGCATGTTCAACAATAAAGAACTGCATGTTGTGGTTAATGAACAGGATCTTGAAGCCGCAAAGAATGAGCTACGCAATCGTGTTCAAGCAGTATTAGCCAGCTTGCAGCAATGTGGCGTTCAAGGCGTACCGCTTGATACGCAGGAGCTTATTGAACTGTACTACGATACCTATAACCCAGATACGGCAACCAGACAACAGCTTAAGAACTTTGATGATCTTGCTGCGCCCGTCGTTACAAAGGGCCAGGGCCAAGCGCCTCAACCCAATCTTGATAAGGAGCTAAAGTAATGGCTTTTGGCAAAAAGAAACAGCCCGTTGACCCAGTTGCAATTGCACAACAGCAAGCCCAACAAGAACAGCAAGAAGTAAGCGCAGCCTTCCAAAAAGGCGTGACGGCCCTGCGTGATTTTATCGCTCCAAGCTCACTGGAAATCAGCGCATCGTACTTTCAGATCGGTACCCGGCTTGCCAGAACCTTCTATGTTTTTGGTTATCCACGCCAGCTTTACACCGGTTGGCTCAGTAGCTTGATAAATATCGATGAAATAATGGATCTGTCTATGTTTATTTACCCGGTCGAAAGCCAAGTCGTACTTGAAAACCTTCGCAAAAAAGTGAGCCAGCTTGAAGCGGGCCTGCAAATTGACGCAGAAAAGGGAAGAGTACGTGACCCTGGCAAGCAAGCAGCAATAACTGACGCCGAGGAAATGCGAGATAAGCTCCAAGTTGGGGAGGAGCGCTTCTTCCGTTTTGGTTTCTATTTCACCATATATGCCAGCAGCATAGATGAGCTTGAGTTTGTTACGCACAAGATAGAGTCACTACTTGGCCAGCAGCTTGTCTACTCAAAACCAGCGACCTCGCAGCAAGAACAGGGCTTGAGCAGTACTGTGCCTCAGTTTACAGACCAACTACAAATTAAGCGCAACATGAGCACAGGAGCGCTCAGTACAACCTTTCCGTTTACCAGCGCAGACCTTACACAAGACAATGGTATTCTTTATGGCATAAATATGCACAATTCGGGTTTGGTTATATTCGACCGATTTAGTTTAGAAAACGGTAATTCGGTAGTATTTGCAAAATCTGGTGCAGGTAAATCATTCACTGTTAAGCTTGAAGCTTTACGCAGCATGATGTTTGGCACCGAGGTTGTTATTATTGACCCAGAGAACGAATATCAACGAATGGCAGAAGCTGTTGGCGGAGCATACGTACGACTAAGCCTTAACTCGGCAACTCGCATCAATCCGTTTGATCTGCCACGTGTTGTTGATACTGAAGAAGCTGATAACGCACTGCGTAGTAACTTGATCACTCTTCATGGCCTGCTTCGTCTTATGATGGGTGGTGCCCAAGCCCAGATGCAGTCTGGTGGCGCAATGGTGGCACCGGCCCTCAGCCCGGTTGAAGAAGCCGACTTAGATGCGGCCCTGATTGAAACTTATGCCAAAGCCGGCATTACCAATGACCCACTAACCCATAACTCGCCGCCGCCCACCATTAATGACCTATACGACACACTACTTCATATGGGTGGCACCGGCCCTCAGCTTGCTCAAAGATTACGTAAATATACTAGTGGTACGTTTGCTGGAATTTTTTCTCAGCAATCAAATATCGATATAAACAACCAGCTTGCGGTCTTCAATATTCGTGACCTCGAGGACGAACTCCGTCCGGTCGCAATGTATATTGTCTTGAATTACATCTGGAACCGTACAAAAGCAGACAAGAAAAAACGCATCATGATCGTAGATGAAGCTTGGCAACTTATGAAATATGAGGATTCTGCTAACTTCTTGTTTAGTCTGGCTAAGCGTGCACGTAAATATAACCTTGGTATAACTACCATAACTCAAGACGTTGAGGATTTTATGGGGTCACGAATGGGCCGAGCGATTGTTGCCAACTCATCACTACAAATTCTACTAAAGCAATCTCCTTCCGCGGTTGATGTCTTAGCAGATGTTTTTAAGCTTACGAGCGAGGAGCGCAAACGGTTAAGCCAGTTCCCGGTTGGGCAAGGCCTGTTCTTTGCGGGGCAAAATCATGTTCATATTCAGATAATTGGTAGCCCGACAGAAACCCAGCTCATAACTACAAACCCCGGGCAAGTACAACAAATTGAAGAACAACAGGTTTACCAGCAGGGTGGTTTTGGTCAGCCACAAGGTAGCGTTGACCTGGGCGGAGGGCAAACCCCGTTTGGACCGGGTGCTCAATAAATTAAGGTAAAATCGTGGCAGTATACGACGATCAAAAAGAAAAACTAAAACCCAAGGCCGACGGCTCACATGATGATTTGGGTGTCCACCCTGAGCGGCGGGAAGCTGAGGTTGACGACCTTGAAAAACTCTATAACGCCGAATCAGCACCAGAGAAAAAGCCAGGTAGTAGCGCAGATGAAAAAGAAAAGGCAAACCTTGGCCGCGCAGAGAAAAGTTCAGATTCTGATAAGACTGAAAGCCCCGACAGTCCTGGGTCTGACTGGGAAAACAAAACTGGTCCGGGCAAAAAGCGAAGGTTTAAAATTACCGGAAAACAAGCCGCTGCTGGTGGGGCTGCTACTGGACTCTTGGTTGGCAGCAGTATTGGCTTTTTTACGTTTATGGCCGGGCCGATGCAGTTTTTGCAATTTGCCAAACTGCTAGAGCGTTTCCATTTTGATAGCAGCAAGAATTTTGGTAACAGTAGAACCTCAAAACTGTTTCGCTACGCTCGCAAACAGATAACCGGCAGACCCGTTAACAACGAGGACTTTAACCTGTCCCGTACCGGCAATAAGATAGCCGTCCATTACGAAAAAAAACTAGCCTCTCAAGGTGTTGAGATGGGGTATGACAATTCTGGTAGGCTGACATCTATGTCCATTAACCCAGATAGCCCGGCTGGCAAAAAGATGCTTGATGGTCTAGAGACCGACAATGGGGTTGCGATGCCGAAGGATAGAGATGGCAGAGTTCGGCTTGAGTTTGCACCAAACTCTGAAGAAATTACAAGCAAAGGTGTGCGCCGTAAAATGGTCAAAGGTGCGGTCAACGCTATGGATATGAACGGGGTTAGCTCTAGTATGGCCAAACGCATGTTGAAGGCAAGAGCTCGGGTTGATTTTCATCCTTTAAAGAATCTGGCTGATGACTTTGATGAGAAGCTTGGGCTGAAATGGAAAGAATGGAAAGAGAAGGTCCAGGAGGAACGCACCAAACGCATCGATGAAGGTACCGACCCACCAAAAGCCAAAACAAGCACAACAGGCGAGGACCCAGACAATCCGTCTAATGTTGATGACCAGGACACTAAGGTAAAGCTTGATGACAGCGTTGCTGATATTGCCGATGAAGCAGCCAACCCAAAAGCAACTTTCAACGAACGAGTCAGTGGCGTTAGGGGCAAGCTGACTGCCGGTGTGGGTGTGGCTGGAATTGTTGCAACCATTTGTGGCCTGGATGCACTTGGAGACTCGGTTGGGGAGCTACAAGAACAAAACATTGTTCAGCCACTCATCCGTAGTGGTATGGACATAATAACTGTGGCCTCTCAGATACAATCTGGTCAAGACGTATCCATGGCAGAAATTGGCGCAATAGCCGAAAGTTTTCATGATGCCGGTAATCCAGAGACTGGGCAGGCACCTTCTTCATGGATGTCTGCCGAAAGCATTCAGGCCGAACTTGGCAAGCCAGGAACGGGCGTAAAAATGCCTGATTCTGCCAAGCCGGGCAAAGACCGACCAAAGTTTTTTGAGATTCTTGATTCGCTAACTTCGTTGCCAGGCATAAGCTCAATCTGTTCTGCCACAAACTCTACGCTTGGCGGCCTCGCTCTATCTGTTGGAGGGATCGTTGCATCAGCAACGGGCGTGGGAGCGTTTGCTCTGGCAGGGGTTTCTGAGGTGGCACAAAACTTCATTGCCGGGGCTTTTGTGGATGATTTGGTGCGCTTCTTGGCTGGGCCAGCACTAACACTTGCCGGCGCAGCCGGTGGAGAGCTTGGTAATTATGCCAATTTTGGCGCCTTCCTAGCCAACAATAACACCGCCAAAGGCTGGGGTGGCCGCGCACTAACCAACAGGGAGCGAGTGGCACTTGCAAACGAGCGCGATGATATGATCAGGCAAGAAAACAAACAAAAAAAGTTCTATGCTCGCATGTTTGATGTTACCAGTCCTGATTCACTCGTATCAAAATCTGTCATTCAAAACAACTCTATCTATAACGCCCAAACTGGCTTTGCCAGCCTAATAAGAAGCCCTTTTCAGGCATTCAGTGGGCTGGGGTCAAGCTTGGCATCACTGAACCCAAAAGCAAGAGCGGAAACTACACCGTACGACTACGGCGTTGACGAATATGGGTTTAGCATTGGAGAGCGTGATAGCGAAGATCTAGCCGACCCATACGCCAATGCGGAGATTGTTGAGCCGCAGCTAGACGAACTCAACTCAAAGTATGGTGAGAAGTGTTTCGGTACCACGGTTGATAAGAGCAGTGGAAAAGTGAAGTTTGGCCGGGCGCCAATGTATGATGATCTAGAAAAGAATAAAGATACGTGTGGCGACGGCAATAAGGACGAGATGTTTTTGCGCTATAGAATGTACATTGCGGATACCGTTAATGCAGCCTCGATCACTTGCTACGAAAGCATAGATGAGGCGGCCTGCCAAGAACTCGGCCTCGAGAGTACATCATCCGCAAACAATAATCCTACTACTCCAACACTGAATGGCGTTGAATGTCCTGCAAACATGACAGAAACTAAGCAAGTTGGATCAAGCACGTACTATAAACTTCCTGACGCTCCTGGGGGGGAATACACAATATACTCACGCGATGCACGACGCTATGGCCAAAGGGAGTTGATTTGTGTTCTGTATACCGTATCAAAGGCCTACAAATCTATGTACGGAGCTCAATCGACCGTAAGCATTGGGGACCTGAACGCGGCTGGCCACAAATCACATAAGTGGGGTGTTGCAGTTGACCTCGATGCACAAGGTGAGATTGTTGCCGCCGATAACCAAAATGGTGGCTCAAAATACAGCACGGAAGCCACCATTGCCTTGGGTAAATTATTTGTTGATACGGGATACATAAAGAATATATGGTATTGCTCTAATGACGGAGCTGCGGACGCAATAAGGGGTTACGCCGTAAGTGTGGGCAAGCCCATTACGATAAAGTGCCTGACGGGTCACTACAACCATTTCCACGTTGATATCAACACCCCCCGGGGAGCAGAGGATACACCGTGATTAAACGTATCTCTTTGATGATATCCTCTTTGCTCGTATTAACACCCCAGCTAGCTTTTGCTATTTCAGCAGAGCAAAAAAAACTACTCGTTGGTGGCACATACTACTTTGATTATGCCAATAGTTGTGAGGTGCTAGCCCCGTCTGGTGGAGGGTCAATTTATGTAGTAGGGGACTCACTGACGGTAGGCATGAGAGATTCTGGACAGCTAGAACAAAAACTAACAACTAAGGGCTGGACAGTAAATGGCATTCAGGCAACAAGCGGTGACCAACTATCTGATGCAATACCCAAGATACAAACTGACATTAACAGTCTAAAGTCTAGCAATAAGCAGACCGACACTTTTTTGATCGCACTGGGAACCAACAAGGACGCTGGCTTTGCGGAGAAGATAAATCAAGCCGTTACAATGATAAAGACCTATAGTCCGACAGCAAAAATATTTTGGGTAAATGCCTACACAAAGGCAGCCAATTACGATGATATCAACTCGGCAATCAGCAGCCAAGCAACCACCCTTGGCTACAGCATAATAGACTGGAAGACCGAAGCGACAACAAACCCCACCAAATACCCGTTTGCCGGTGATAATATTCACCACACAGGTGAGGGCTACTCTGCAAAGGCAGACTTTATCGTAAATTCTCTTGGAACACCAATAACAACTCAAGCCGGCCAGACTGGGCCCGCCACAGCCACAAAAAACCTGGAGGAGTTTATAGACACGTATGGGCAAATCGCATTTAACGTAGGTAAGCAATATGGCATTCCCTATGAAGCAATCCTTGCCCAGGCAGCCCTAGAGTCAAACTATGGAGGCTCAAAACTAACAACAGAGGCTAATAACTTCTTTGGCATTAAGGCCGGTACTGGCTGGAATGGGCCGGTTTGGACTGGAAACACCCAGGAAGAAACTAGTAATGGAGGCTCTTACCAGATAACCGACAGTTTTCGAGTCTATGCCAGTCCTGAGGAAGGTTTTAGGGGTTATGGTGATTTTATACGCTCAAATAGTAGGTATAGGAATGCACTTAATTATCCTGGCGATCCCTACAGATATATAGTTGAGATAAAAAATGCCGGTTATGCAACCGACAATGAATACATTCAAAGCAACTGGCAGCTTATTACTCAAGTGGAACAATACATAAAAACAAAGGGAACTTTCCCGCCTTCGTCACAGGTAACTCCAGACGTTGCTCCTCCTGGCCCAGTAGACACTAGTAGCCCGGGACAAAGTCAACAGTCCTCAGGTGGTTGCCCTCCTGCAAATTCCACAACCCCAGCAGCTGGCGGATCAAATAAGGAAATAGGTCAAAGCATGGCAGCCGAGCGTGGCTGGACGGGCGAAGAGTGGGTTTGTCTCGAAAAGCTCTGGGATAGGGAATCGGGCTGGAAGGAAACAGCAGACAATCCAAAATCAACAGCTTACGGCATTCCTCAGGCACTGTTGGGCGACCACAAGGAAAATATAGATAAGAATTATCCTGGTTACTATGAAGGTACGGTGCAAAAGCCAACCGGAGGAAAACCAGACGTGCAAATAAAATGGGGGCTCGACTATATCTCTGGCAGATACACGACACCGTGCAGAGCGTGGAGCCACAGTGAGGGAACAGGATGGTACTAGACAACAATAATTATGGCGTGACCCCTAACCAAGTGACTTACGAGCGACCACGTAAGCGTCCTTTAATAGTGATTGTTCTTGCGCTTTTCGTGATTATTGGCGCCGTTGTACTCTTTATGGTCATAAGGGGGGGCTCTTCGAGCAAACTCACCGTGAGTGACATAGTCATGAAAAACGTTCAACAAATGGATACGTTGTCTGGCCAAAAGTTTAACTTTAACACTGGTTCTGCCGTAGCAAGTGTCGATTTAGCAGCTGGAGGTACATATAAAAGCTCCGTCAATACAAGTGACACTCCGTATAGTCAAATTTTTAAAGCCGACTACCGAGAATCCTCGCAAACTCTCTTGGCGCAAATTTTATACTCGGAGGAGGACTTCTACGCGGTTAATGGTCTTCAAAAACCCTTGTCTGGGCCGCAGCAAATCTGGATAACACAAGGTCAGACAGGTGACCCAACTGTGTTTAATCCGTTCGGTGATACAAAAAAAATCATCGATGCGAAATTTAGCTCATCAGGAATTATTATGCTAGTCAGCGAAGGAGAGGGTTCAAACAGCCTGTATTCATACGACGGGTCGCCAAAACTGCTTTCACAAAACGTACCCGATAACCAAATCCTTGCCGTAACCGACAAGATGATCGTTGCCAGAGAAGCAAACGGTAAAACCAACCTATATAGCCAGGATGGTAAAAAGATTTCTGCTGTGGAGTCGGGTAACGAAAAGGTCTTGGTTGAAAAAGCAACCAGCTCAGTCATACAACAAGCTAATGACAAATTGGTGGTTGAGGGCGACGGCAAAAAAACTGAGTATAAAGTAAAGGAGAAAAATGCGTTCGTGGCAAACGGGGTCGTGGTGTTGGTCGACTCACTTATACTACCAAAACAACTCACTGTCCTAAAGCTTAAGGAAAAACAGCGGCAAACATACTCTGTTGACTTCAGTAATAGCGCTATTACTGAGTCGATTATTGGTGTTGTAAGCCTATCAGACAATGCAGATAGCTTTGGTTTAATAACAGAGTCCAGCTCACTTATGATAGCCAGCACAAACAAGGAATTTGTAAACGGTCTAAAAACGTATGTTTTCCCCGAATTCAAAAACACCGACCTCGTAAACTACAATCTTGGAGCCAACGAAGCAATTCTATACTCAACCAATATTCCCCAGAGCCTAACACTCTCCTCGCAAGATTGTGGGTGCGACCTTAACCAAATCCATAAATTTTGGCAGAAATCATTTGACTCAAATTCATACCAGCCAAACCTTGGGGAACCAGAAGAGGGCGAAGAAGAAAACTTCTAGGTAGTCGATAATATCCTTGCCCCAGAAACAAAGTCGTGACTTATAATGTCGGCATCTGTGGTTGTTATGAAGGTTTGGTTGCCGGATATGAATTCTATGAGGCTCTTGCGACGTACCCCGTCTAGCTCTCCAAAAACATCATCAAGTAGAAGCAGTGGTTTTTGTTGGTGCACCTCCTCAAGTAATCGAGCCTCAATAACTTTTAAAGCCAGAAGTATGCTGCGCGTCTCACCTCTTGATGCAACGTTTCTCATATCGTGACCGTCAATTATTATTGATATGTCGTCACGGTGTGGGCCATAGCCCGTGAACCCACGCACGTGATCAAGTTCTAGTTTTGTTTGCAGAGCCTTGAGAAGGCTTGAGGAGTAGCTTTCTACCGAGATTTTACTCTCATACAGTAACGATAGCTCGTGTTTTCTACCAGCAATCGCGCTATAAACCGAGCCGCCACTATGATTGATCTTCTCTAGCAGCGAGCAGCGCTTATGAACATAGCTTCCGGCTAATTCGCACAAACGGACATCCCAGGCAAAAATCTGTTTTCGCACTTCTGTTAGTGGGCTTTTGAGCAAACTGTTGCGTTGTCGAAGTGCGCGAATATAATTATTTCTAAGTGACGGGAATTCCTTGTCTGATTTTGCCAGTATATCGTCAATAAACTTTCGCCTTTGCTCAGGCGAGGTTGTTATTTGATAGAGATGGTTCGGCTCGAACAAGACAACCGGAATGGTTTTTTCAAGCGAAAGTCTTTTGTGTTTTTTTTCGTCAATCTCAAACTCGGGTCGCCCGTCTTGATACAGTTTTACGACACGACTCTTGTTAGTGCTCGTAAGAACATCGACGCGCGCCCACGACTGTTTCGTTTTTATCGCAAAATCCCCACTTGGACGTATGGACACACCGGTTGAAGCTAGGTGTAACGCATCAAGCAAATTTGTCTTACCACTGGCGTTTGGCCCAACTATTATGTTGACCCCTGGGTCAAACTCAAATGAACTATCGCTGTATGACCGATAGTTTTGTAGGCGAGCCGACGTGAGAACCATACTTTTACTATACGACGAGACTAGCTCTTAAGCGGCATTACAACGTGCGTGTAGCTGTTGTCGTCGGGGCTCACTATAATAATTGGTTCTAGTTTGCCGTTAAAACTAAACGCGACCTTGTCGCCGTCTAGTGCTTGCAAACCCTCAAGCAGATATCTAGAGTTCAGGGTAATATCGCCTTCACCCACGACCTCGCCTTCAGTTTTAGCCTCGTTTTCGCCAACTTGGGAGGCTATAGACTTAACCGACAGTGTTTTGTCTGCCTCTGATGTTGAGACTGTTATGCTCCCGGCGTTTTCTCGCGAAAACAAACCAGAGACCTTTGTAATTGTTATAAGTTCAGCCTTGTTAACAGTTGCTTTGTTGCTAAAGTCCTTCGGTATGAGCTTTTTGTAGTCTGGGTATGTTCCGTCAATTAAGCGCGCTATGAGCTCAACGTTATCAGCCAGAAACCTCACTTGCTGTTCGTCATACAATACCTCTATGCTACCAACCTGATCTCCAATAATCCTCAGGAGGTCATGCATGGCTGAGCTCGGCACCAATAACGAAACCCCCTGCTTAATCATTGCGACCTTCTTTTCTGCGAGCCGGTAACTATCTGTTGCCGCAAGAAAAAGCGACCCTTCGTGAGTATGCATAAAGACAGCCGTAAGAACTGGCCGCGCCTCGTCTGATGAAGCTGCAAATATTACTTGTTGTAGCGCTTTTTTGAGATCTTGTGCTGGCACAGAGAAGTTTTTACCATCTTGGATAGCCGGCATAACTGGATAGTCGTCGACAGGAACTCCGTTTATGGTTGACTTGTAGTTGTCTGCCTGTACTAGAAGTTTGTGACCGTCTTGCTTAAGCGTAATCGCTGTCTTTGGTAGGTTATTAACAAAGTCCTGAAACAAGCGAGCTGGGACCGTTAAGGAGCCCTCTTTCTTTATTTTTGTACCGACGTGTTGCGATATTGCTATATCCAGGTTTGTCGCAGATATTTTGAGCCTGTTGTTTTCCGTTTGAAGATGAACATTACTCAGAATTGGTAGTGTTGTTCTCCCTGTAGCAACCCTGGCTACATTACTGAGGGCTTTATTAAGATTTTCTTGAGTGACTTGCAGATCCATTTCTAATAACCTTTCTTTAAATATATTAGTAGTTTTAGTAATAGGCGCTGTGTAAACCGAGTAAAACTAGAAAATAACAGAGAGAAATCCTTAAAAAAAGAGGTGTAACGACTGTGCATAACGGGGTGCTTTTGTGGGTATATGCCAGGCAAGTTAGCCACAACAAAAGTTGCTTCAAAAAAACTTGTGGAGTAAAGCCCGGGTTTTACACAGCTTATACTAACCGTACCAACCTCTTTATACATAGAGTTTTTCCTTAACTGCATCGACCGCCTCTTTGATCGAGGCATCGGCTAAAAGTTCGCGCTCAATCTTTTCAATCGAATGAATCGCCGTTGTATGGTCTTTTCGTCCTAGTTCTCGGGCGATCTTCGGGAAGCTCAGGTGCAACTCACTACGCAGAAGATACATGGCAATTTGCCGAGGCACAACAATATCCTTGTCGCGCTTTGGTCCCAAAATATCATCCATAGAGACATGAAAATAACGAGCAGTCCTTTCGATTACTAGTTTGGGGCTAACGTGTTTTGGTCGATTTTTTGTTCCGCCCAGAAGACTTTTTGCGAGAGCAAGGTCTGGGTTGGTTTGGCGTATTTCACACAGGGCCAGCAATTGGTTTAGCGCGCCTTCAAGTTCACGAATGTTAGTGCGCACGCCCTGGGCAAGATATTCGGTGACATCTTGCGGTAATTGAATGCCGCGCTCCTCTGCCTTTGTTTGAATAATTGCGCATCGGGTTTCAAAATCAGGGGTCTGCATATCAATACTCATACCCCAGGCGAAACGCGACCTTAAGCGTTCCTCAAGGGTTGGAATGTCTCGGGGTGGCTTGTCGCTACTAATAATTATTTGTTTATTGGCTTGGTGTAGCGCATTAAAAGTATGAAAAAATTCCTCTTGAGTCTTTTCTTTGCCGGCAATAAACTGAATGTCGTCAATTATCAATACATCTGCGCCGCGATAATAGCCAGCAAAGTCAGTATTCTTCTTGTATCTAATGGCGTCTAGAAATTCTTGCACAAACTGCTCTGTTGATACATAGACGACGCGTGCCTTTGGATTTTGTGATATAACACCATTGCCCACAGCCTGAATTAAGTGTGTTTTGCCTATGCCAACACCACCATACAAAAACAGCGGGTTGTATTTTGATCCAGGGTTTTGGGCGATGGCCTGACAGGCGGCGTAGGCGAGCTCATTGGCTCCACCAACAATAAAGGTCTCAAACGTGTACCTGACGTTTAGACCGTGTCTGTAGCTATGAGACAGGGCATTTTGTGATCGTTTTTCTGGCGCGGTTTTGGGCGAAGGTTGTTGCAGTATTATCGGTTCTTCTTCAATTTTTTTGTGTAGCGCAGAGCCAGAAGCAATTCTATACTCAACACTCTTTGGTTTAACCCCGTTTTTTTCGAGAGTTGTTTTGATCAGGTCGTTAAATTTGCGCTCAAGCTGCTGTTTTATGAATATATTCGGCACACCAACAACGTATACGTCATCTTTCTGCTTCAAAAGGGAGGTATTCTTAAACCATGTTACAAAACTGCCACGTGAAACAGATAACTCAATTTCACCAAGTACGGCTTGCCATAGTGTGTCTTGCATTTTCCCTCTCTTCATTTATCCACCATTTAGTAGCTATAACTATAACAATCAGGAAAAAAGTTTTCCACAGCCTTTTAAACAACAAGTGAAAAAACTATAGAAATATTGAATATAGGGGTAAAGTTTTCCACAATACATAAGAACACCTTAGGAAATGTGTAAAACTCTTGGTAAAAAGTGGAAAACTTGGTAGGATTAGTAGGGTAAATATTGTGTTTTTTACGCAATGACGGGTACTCGGCACACAGGCGAGACCCTTTTATTTTTAATTCAACTAGAGGTACAATAAAAGCATATGCCAAAAAGAACATTTCAACCAAAAAAACGCAAACGAGCTCGCGAGCATGGTTTTATGAAACGCATGGCTACTAAAGCCGGGCAGCGTGTCTTGAAGCGCCGCCGCCTAAAAGGGCGCAAACAATTGTCTGCATAAGAAAAGGGGACAATAGTGGTTTCGGGCGAACACCGTTTTCATGGACTATCAAGCTTTCGTTTTGTCCGTAGCAAGGGCAGGGTCGTTCGCGGCCAGTATTTTGCCACCAGGTACGCACTCAATAGTCGACGCAAAACCTATCGTGTCTCAATTGTTGTCAGCAAGAAGGTAAGTAAGTCGGCGGTTGTCCGTAATCGTATTCGACGACGTTTATACGAAGTTGTCCGACAGCAAGAGGCAAGTATAGTAAAACCTTTTGATATAGCCATTATGGTATATGCAGAAGAGTTAGCTAACATGTCTGCTAAGGACCTGCTAAACCAAGTTGAAAAACAGCTAAAAACCGCAGGCATCATATAAAAATACTGTTATAACAGAGGCGAAATCGTGCTACTATAGTAGCAGAATAAGGAGAGTAGATGTTTACCACACTATTAGTGCAGCCAATATTTAATGTTCTCGTGGCCATATACGCAATCTTGCCGGGTCATAACTTTGGTCTTGCAATTATAATTTTCACTATTTTGGTTCGTCTTGCAATGTGGCCACTTGTGAAGAAGCAGCTTCACCACGCAAAAGCCATGCGAGAGTTGCAACCAGAGCTTAAAAGGATAAAAAAGGCTGCAAACGGCGATAAGCAAAAAGAGTCGGCTATGGTGATGGAGTTGTATAAGGAACGAGAGATTAATCCGTTTGCCTCAGTTGGTCTTATCGTCTTGCAGCTACCGATTATTATCGCCTTGTACGGCGCCATCAGCAGAATCGTCAAAGACCCAAATGTTATCACAACCTTTTCGTATCCATTTATCCAACACTTGCCGTGGATCAAAGAACTAATAGCCGACCCTTCCAAGTTCGATAACTCGCTTGTGGGTATCATAGACTTGTCTAGGGCGGCCGTACCAAAGGGCGGGGGTGGTTTGTACGTGCCAGCGTTCATCCTCGTGGCTATGAGTGCAGTGGCGCAATACTACCAAGGCAAACAACTAATGCCACAAAGCGGTGAGGCTAAAAAGCTGCGTGATATATTGCGTGAGGCTAGCGAGGGTAAGCAGGCAGATCAAAGCGAGATGGCAGCGGCGACAGGCCGCTTTACCCAGTTTATGATCCCGGGCTTTGTGTTTATATTTACGATTAGCTTGCCGGCAGCACTCCCGCTTTACTGGCTAACCACTAGTGTAGTGGCCATTATCCAGCAGTCTCGTGTGCTCCGAAAAGACGAAGACGAACTTGAAAAAACAGCCGCTAAACCAGGAAAAGATGGCGTAATAGAAGGTGAAGTTATTCCTCCAAAAAAACCAAAAACCAAAAAAGCCTCCAAAAAAACTAAGAAAAGGAGGAAATAACCATGACCGATAAAACAAACGAGGCGGGTGCGGATGTAGCTGCCAATGAATCACTGGAAGAAGCGATTCAATACGCCAAGAAATATCTTGAAGATGTTATATCTTTTTTTGGCCTTAATATTGATATTTATGCGACCGCCAACGATGACGAGGTGATTGAGCTGCACGTACCATCAACGCATCTAAATGGTTTCTTAATTGGTCAACGTGGCGACACGATGCGCTCAATGCAGCAGCTCATATCAAGTGCCTTGCGCAATCAAGGCTATGCGCATTCACGTATTGTCGTTGATGTTGCAGATTACAAAAAGCAGCGAGCCGATCGCTTAGCCGAGAAAGCCAAGACCTGGATGGATAGCACCAAGGAAAGCGGCGAAGATTATCATGTTCACCCTATGAGCGCTGCGGATCGCAGAGTGGTGCACCAGGTTGCTTCAGAGCACGGCTTGAGCACCGAATCAATCGGCGATGGTCGTGAACGCCACGTTGTCATCAAGGCTGGCACAAAGGAAGATTAACTGTTTTTCAAGACGCTCTTGTAGATATCAAGAGTTTGTTGAGCCATTTTTTCCCAAGAATACTTTTTAAGTTGCTCGCGGCCACTTCTTGCAAGTTTGTTTTGTAGTTTCTTATCTTGTAGTACTTCTGAGATTTTTTGTGCCATATCATCGATATTCTCTGGATCAAAATAATGTGCAGCATTACCGTAAATCTCTGGCAAACAAGTCGCGTTACTACTAATAAGGGGGCAACCATGAGCCATGGCTTCAAGTCCGGGTAAGCCAAAACCTTCGCTCAGCGACGGTAGGACATAGACTTCGGCATTCTCATAGAGCCAACGCAGCTCTTGATCGGATACAAAGCCAGGAGTAATAATATCGTCTCGATAGGGACTGTCTGAAATCGCTTTTTCCAACGCCTCAAAATAAAATTCTTTTTTGCCGGCCAATACAAGTTGTAATTCAGGGTGGCTTTGTTTTGTGACTTCAAAAGCCTTAATAAGTCGATCAATGTTTTTATGGGGAAAGGGACTCCCGACATGCAAAATGTAAGGTTTTTTTATATTCTGAGGTTTTTGCGCAGGCTTATCGATAGGTGGTTCACTTGATTCGTATGTAACGCTGATTTTTGGAGCGGTAAACGGCTGATAGGCAGCAAGGTCATTTTTTACAAACTGACTAGGCACAATAATTGCCTTTGATTTTTTGTGACTCCACCAAAACATCCATCGGTAAAGTGCTATGCGGATTGTATGGATCCAGGCAGGGAAGCGGCCTTTTCGTGTATAGCGAAGCATCGTAAGATCATGGGTTGTAGTTACAATTTTACCGAAGTAGAATAGGGGTTGTTGCGTCATAGTAAAGTGAACCAGGGAGGGGTGGAGACGATATAACTGCCAGGCAAAGCCAATTTGCTCAAGTGGATTAAAAGAGAATTGTCTGTATGAGCAGGGGAGGGAGTGAAATTTGGTACTTCCCGGCCACGGGTCATCAGATTGAACAAGCACTGTGTAGCTGTTTGTCTGGTCAAGGGTTTGTAGGTGATCGAGTAGGCGATCGGTGTATCTACCAGTACTTGAGCGCCGATTGCGTGCATCAATGACAATATGCATACATACAGTTTACAATAGGAAGTGATAATGACTAGAGCGAAGACCAACATTGTAATCACAACCAGCCTTTATATTTTTTATGGGTTGCTCGCGTATATGCCACTGCATATTTTTATATCGACCGTATTTGGTGTGGCGACGGGCTATCTTGAATTTGCCAAAGTGTGCAAAGATATAGTGCTAATGTTCGGTTTTTGTTTACTGTTTATCACTAGCCTGAACAAAGCGTGGTTCAAGGCATTTATATCTAACAAGATCACACTACTGCTCGCGGCGTATGCAGTGCTTACCATGATCCTTGCTCTCTTTAGGCCAACCGATCAGGATGCTGAAATACTTGGCATCGTGTACAACTTGCGTTTTTTGTTATTTTTTTTGTACGGCTGGCTACTTTTATATCACTTCCCTGCACAAATATTGCGGGATATTGCGCTTAGGGTTGTACTTGGGGTTGGCATTATTGTTGTTGGCTTTGGTATTGTCCAATATGTTTTTTTACCGAATGATGCACTGACACACCTTGGCTTTACACGCGCAAACGGTGTGCTACCGGCTTTTTTCATTGATGACAAACCAAATCTCGAGCGCGTTATGTCAACTATTCGCGACCCTAACTCACTTGGATCATACTTAATTATTATTATAAGCTTGCTCGTTGCCCTGTACCTTCGTACCAAGGACACGATGAAAAAGAACGGGCTGATTGTGTACGGCCTCGCGAGTCTTACTTGCCTGTATTTCACATTTTCTAGAAGTGCCTGGATTGGTTTGTGTCTTGCGATCGCAACATTTGTGGTCCTACTTGTGGTGCGCAAGGCTTCGGTTGCAAAACGAATTACGAGGCCGATGGTAATCTTTGGTCTGGCATCGCTTGTGCTGCTTACTGGTTTGTTGTTTGTTTCTCGTAATACGTACTTTGTGAAAAATGTTATTTTTCACGCTGATCAATCAACAGTGCAGGATGACCCAAACGAACTCAGGGTTAAGTTTCTCAAGGAATCTCTCGAAGATATAAAAAACAACCCTCTCGGAGATGGACCGGGGACGTCTGGCCTTGCTTCTGTAAAAAATCAAGTCCAAGGCGTGCGCCTGAACGAGAATTATTATTTACAGATTGCAACAGAAGCTGGTATTGCAGGGCTTGTTTTATTTATTATAATTCTCGGCGTAGTTGCGAGCGGGCTATATACAAATAACCCCGGCGATTTAATTATGTTTGGTTTGCTAGCAAGTTTCGTGGGACTTGCGTTCGCCAATCTACTTGTTCATATTTGGTCTAACGAAGCGGTAGCATATACATGGTGGGGGCTGGCGGGACTATACATGATTGGTGGTAAAGGCATTGTAAAAAAGAAAAAGAACACCACGCAAAGTATATTATAATAAGGCAATCAACAGTTAGATTGGGGGACACGATGCCGGGACCTGAAACACCAGAATATCCAATGAGACCAGGAGGAGAATCAATTAATAATTTTGTAAGCCGCAACGGGCTTGATCCGGATAATTATAGCGAAGTTACACAGTGCTACAGTGCCGCACTCAATGCTTTTAGGCTCGATCTTATTATGCGGCAGCAAACCACGGCCGAGGATCTTCATAATTCTCCCTGGCAAGAAGACGAAGTGGCATAACAACCAAATTCTAAGGAGAGAAGACATTGCAATGGTAAAAAAAGCGTTGATTACAGGAATAGCCGGCCAAGATGGTGGACATCTTGCGAAATTACTGGATGAAAAAGGCTATGAGGTTTATGGGGTTATGCGCGGCCAGACCGAGGCTAGTCACCCCCGCTACCAAAAGCTGAAGACAGAGATGCCGTTCGTAAATCTTGTGCTGGCGGATTTGCTTGATCTTGCTGCGCTGACGCGGGCGATACAAGAAATTAAACCCGATGAAGTATATAACCTTGCGGCCATAAGCCATGTGGGTTATTCGTTTCGTGATCCGGTTCTAACGGCTGATGTGACCGGTAAGGGCGTGCTTAATGTGCTTGAGGCAATTCGACTTGCTGGTCTCGAGAAAACCACTCGATTTTACCAAGCATCAACATCTGAAATGTTTGGCGGACTTGATTATAATCGGCCAGACAAAGGTTACGATGAAGATGCGCTTTTTCATCCACGGAGTCCGTATGGGGTTGCAAAATTATATGGCCACTGGATTACTAAAAATTATCGTGAGAGCTACGGTATGCACGCAAGTTGCGGCATCCTATTTAATCATGAAGGCGAACGGCGAGGGCCTGAATTTGTAACGCGTAAAGTTAGTTTGGCAGCGGTACGTATTAAGTTGGGTAAGCAAGACGTGCTTGAGCTGGGTAATTTGGATTCAAAGCGTGATTGGGGCTATGCGGGTGATTATGTTGAGGGTATGTGGCGCATGTTGCAACAAGATGAACCAGACGATTATGTACTTGCAACCGGCAAAACCCATACTATACGTGAGTTCTGTGAGCTTGCGTTCAAGGAAACTGGTAATGAACTTGAATGGCAGGGTGAGGGTGTTGATGAAATTGGTGTCGATAAATTAACGGGCAAAACACTCATAAAGATTAATCCGGAATTTTTCCGCCCAGCAGAGGTTGATATTTTACTCGGTGACCCCAGCAAGGCGGAAACAAAATTAGGCTGGAAGCGGGAAGTTGATTTTCCTGGTTTGGTCAAATTGATGGTCGAACACGATCTTAAGACCGAGGCACAAAGCTAGTTTTTAAGTGCTACAACAAAATCTTTGATAGTTTGTTCAATTGGTATTTCTGGCTGCCAATTAGTTTCTTCAATAAGTCTTGCATTATCTCCAGTCACGTTCTCTGGGTCATCTGGTCGGATTTTTGATCGATCAACAATAATTTCCAAGCCGGGTTTATGAAATTCATCAAGCATCATGGCGAGGATTGTCTCACCCATAATACTTTTTCCGCGACAGACATTGTAGATCTTGTGATGTAGTTTTGGTTGTGTAGCTAGCAGTCGGTATGCACGGACTACATCTCGCACGTCGGTGTAATCACGCTGCGTTTTAAGGTTGCCAACGCGGAGCTGTGAATTATTTTGTATCTCGTGTGCGAGATCTGGCACAAGAAAGCCGGGTAATTGACCTGGTCCAATATGGTTAAACGGTCGAACAATCACGATATCAACCCCACGATCTGTATACGTTTTAAGTGCCTGCTCCATTGCTATTTTACTCAGCGCATATGGCGACCCTTGTGTTATGAGTTTGCTTGATTCAATCAGGGGCATCGGCTGGTGATTATCGTACACGGCGCCCGTACTCACAGAAATCATACGAACTGGCCGATCAGATTTTTCTATTGCCTGTGCGAGCGTGGTATGAACCTTAACGTTAATTTCGTTATATTCATCTGATCTTCCAAATGAGCTGCCGACTTGTGCGAGGCCTGCTAGATTAATGACCGCATTAATTCTATTGAGGGGTAATCTTGAGACATCCTTGACATTTGTTAGATCACAATTTGCCACAAATGTACGGACTATATCACTAAGCGATTCATTTACTATGTCATTCAGGCCACAGCCATATACCACGATGTTATGTTCGTGTAATTCGCGTGCCAGATGCTGTCCGACAAATCCGTTTATACCAGTTATGAGTATATGTTTCATAGATTTCTAATCCTCTGTTTGGCAAAAGCGTCAAAGGCATCAGTGTTCTTCTGCCAAGAATATGTCGTATGAACCAAACGGGGTGATTTTACGCTAATTGATTTCTCAATTGCGCGCGCTACATCTTTTGGATTGTTTGCATCACAATAGTAGGCTGATGTACCGGCAATTTCCTTGAATACATCGATTGAGCTCAAAACAAGCGGTTTCTTATAATGTGCGGCCTCAAGTATCGGCATTCCAAAGCCCTCGTAGTGTGATAAAAGGCAGACGACAGTTGCGTTTTTGTAGAGAAAATCTCGTTCAGCATCAGTTATGTAGCCTGTTGTCACGCAGGTAAGACTTTTATTATTATCATTAATAGCTTGAATTGTCTTTTCTGTTTTCCAGCCCACTGCTCCCGCCAACACTAAAGAATAGTTCTGACGAATTAATGAAGGTAGTTGCGCAAAGCCGTTCACGAGGCCATCAATATTCTTGCGTGGTTCGATGGTGCCGACGAAGAGGGCAAATTTATTTTCTGCGAGTTTACGGATTGGTGCACTGATCGCTCCTGTTGATTGATTTGTTTCATATGGAATCGGCAACACAATAATTTCATTGCTCGGTACGCCATAGTGTTTTTCGATCCTTGTTTTAGTAAACTGCGATATGGTGATTATGCCGGCCGCTCTTCTTATCGCTCTGGGCACAAACTTCACGAGGTATCGTTTATTTGCCTCTTGCGCATACTGCGGACAGTCAATAAAAGAAATGTCATGTATGGCAACGAAAGACGGTAATTTCTTGAGGCTAGGCATGCTCACGAAATTTGGAAATACAGCGAAGTCATAATTTCCAAATCCAAGAACAAATTCTATTGGAAGCTGTAAGCCTAGTCGATGGAGAATCGAAAGGAGTTTTGAGGGTATAAATCGAATTTCCCTGTATCGTATATTGCTTCGGTGCGGCAAGGTTGAGATTTTATTTCTTCCGAGAAAATTGAAATAGTAGGCGGTAATCTCGTAGTCATCCATGTGTGAATGGCTAAGGCTGACAAGTAGCCTTTCTGTAAATTGTCCGACACCAGATTTTTGTCGAATCATCGAGCTTGCATCAAAAAGTACTTTCATATCGTGATTATAATTGTAACCCTAAACTGTAAATAGCTGGTATTATAAAATGTGAATGTTGAAAAAGATCGCAGCCAGATATCGGTATTCATCTATATTATTAAGACAGCTTGTTATTACAGACTTCAAGTTACGCTATCAAGGTTCTGTACTTGGCTATATGTGGTCGCTCTTGCGTCCGCTTGCAATCTTTGTGATACTCTACATCGTCTTTACGCGATTTTTGCGCATCGGTGACAATATTCCGCATTATCCAGTTTACTTACTGTTGGGTATCGTGCTTTGGAATTTCTTTGTTGAAGTGACAACCGGCAGTGTGGGCGTTGTGGTGAGTAAGGGCGATCTTATGAGGAAAATTAATTTCCCGAAATATGTGATTATTTTTGCCGGCTCAATAGCAGCGCTTATTAACCTCTTTCTCAATTTACTCGTTGTATTACTATTTATGTTTCTTAATGGCGTCGACTTCAGGATTGCGGGTCTTTGGTTTCCCTTGCTTGTAGTTGAGTTATTTATATTCTCGATGGCAATTGGTTTCTTTCTGAGCGCTGCTTTTGTCCGCTTTCGCGACATTGGTTATATTTGGGAAGTCTTCACCCAAGCTGCGTTTTATGCTACCCCAATCCTCTATCCACTAGCACTGGTGCCAGTTCGATACGCACGTCTCTTGATCCTTAATCCGCTCGCACAGATCATACAAGACAGTCGGTATGTACTTGTGTCCGACCAAACGCTAACGATTGATAGCCTATACAGCAATCAGTTTATTCGGCTCGTGCCACTTGCGATTGTTTTTGTGTCGGTCATCATATCGATTGTATACTTCAGAAGTCGATCTCGCTTCTTTGCGGAGGAGGTCTAATTTATGTTGAGTGATATTGCAATTTCAGTACAAGATGTGTCAAAAGATTTTCACTATAACAGTAATCGAGCAAATTCAGTCAAGGCAATAATAACTGGTGTCTTCAAAGAAGATGCCAAGAGCAAAGACATCCAGCATGCACTGAAGGGTATATCGTTCGATATTAAGAAGGGTGAATTTTTTGGTATCGTTGGCCGCAATGGGAGCGGAAAAAGCACCCTCTTAAAAATAATAGCCGGTATCTACCAACCCAATAAAGGTAAGGTCTCTGTCGATGGCAAGCTCGTTCCATTTATTGAACTGGGAGTTGGATTTAATCCAGAGCTTACAGGTAAAGAGAATGTATATTTGAATGGAGCACTTCTTGGATTTAGTAGTAGAGAGATCAAAGCGATGTATGATGAAATTGTTGAATTTGCTGAGCTCGAAAAATTTATGAACCAAAAACTTAAGAACTACTCATCAGGAATGCAGGTGCGGTTGGCATTTTCGATGGCGATTAGGGCCCAGTCGGATATTCTGCTCATTGATGAAGTTTTAGCGGTCGGTGATGCCGACTTTCAGCGGAAGTGCTTTGACTATTTTAAATCACTCAAAAATGAGCGCAAGACGGTAGTGTTTGTCTCTCATGACATGCATGCGGTGAGGGAGTATTGTGATCGAGCGGTTCTTATTGAAAATAATAGTCTGATGGATCAAGGTAGTCCAACATCCATAGCAAATCAGTATTCACAGCTATTCATTGATAATTATAAAGATACAACCTCACATAACAATACCGTAAAAAGGCGGGGCGATAACGCGGTTGAGATTACGAATGTTACAGTTCCAAAGGTTATTAAACTCGAAAAAGAGCTTTCAATACAGATGACCCTAAAAGCAAATGAACCGGTCAGTGATGCAAATATAGGTTTTGAGATAAAAGCGGCTGACGGTAAAACGATTATGGGGACGAATACGATTCTTTGCTCTGACAAGACATATCACTTAGAAAAAGGCCAGAAAATACGTGTAGACTGGATCATTCCTAATATTTTTGAGGATGGGAAATACAATATTGACTGTGCGGTTGTCTATAATGGTTCAGAGGTAGCCGATTGGCGTTATGATGTAACAAGTTTCAGATCATTGCGTGTCAATCGAACATCGTTTATTGTTAGCCCCCCAGTTACGTATAGCATAGAAGCGTGAACTAGGACATCACGATATTATCTACCGATAGATGGTATAATAAGAGGCAATTATTCATGACTGTTACTGATGCAAAAAAATGGTTCAGGATTTACTACTCACAAAATAGAGAGGACTTAATCCTGTCGGCTTTTTTTTCAGATCAGAAGGACGGGTTTTACGTTGATGCTGGGGCACATGACTCGGAAATTTTTTCCGTTACAAAACTGTTTTATGATCAGGGCTGGCATGGCATAAATGTAGAACCGCAAAAACAGTACTGGGATAAGCTTCAAAAGGATAGGCCACGAGATACAAATCTTAATATTGCTCTGAGTGACAAGAAAGCAGAGCTTATGTTAAGAGAATATCCTCAAGCCGACGGCTTATCTACGCTTTCGGAGGAAATGAAAGGCTCTTATCTTGATGATACACATCTGAAAGGTGTCACCGACCAATACAGGGAGTACGCAGTAAAAGTCGACACCCTCAAAAATGTGTTACAGAAATACGCCAAGGGCAAGCAGATTAATTTTCTGAAGATTGACGTTGAAGGTCTAGAGGAACAGGTTCTCAAAGGTAATGATTGGAAACAATTTCGTCCTCAAGTAATTTGCATCGAAGCAAATCATGTTTTTCATGACTGGAGTGGGATATTACACAAGGCGCATTACAAGGAATATTTTAATGATGGGCTCAATGAATACTATATTGCCGAAGAGTGTTACGAGACCCTATCTAAAAAGTTTGATTATGCTGGTAAAATTCTCAATCAATTATCAGTGCAAAGCATACCATTTATGATGTTCATTGATGAGATGAGTAAGTTAACACAAGACAATAAAAAACTTAACGCATTTGTCACGAAGCAAGATACACGCATTAAGGTGCTAGATGCACACATCGCAAAGATTGAATCTGAGATTAGCGACTATTCCCGAATGATTGTTAACACGGCAAGAATTAAGCATATTCTTGCAAAATTAATAGGTAGACAGTCTACGTAATTATGCATAGCTCAAATAACAGGATTGTTTTTGACATGACCCACCTTATTAACTGGAAGGGTAACTTAACGGGCATACCGAGAACGACTGATGAGATAGCACGAAGACTTCGAGAGATGGATAATACAATCTTTGTAACCTGGGACGAAAGCAGGGCTGATTTTGTAGAGATTGACGGGGAATATTACTATAAAGAAATAGAAAAGCACAATCGGGATTACTACAAGAATTCACCCAGTCATAAACGTGGTACTGAGCCAACTCATTCAGCTCTCAAGGCCAAGATTCGGGGGCATTTTCCAACCCTGGTACATTATGCCATACGGCTTAGAAATAAATTGCGCAGAACATTAAATCGAGCCGTTACAACAGTAGAAAATCCTGAGTTATATGGTTCAGTATATAGCGTACGGCAAAACGACATCTTCTTTATTCCGTGTGGTACATGGGATAACGAAGCGTACATTAATAAAACACTGAGCTATAAAACTAAGGGTGCAAAGCTTGTGTTTGTGAGCTATGATCTGTTGCCTATTGTTGTGCCACAATTCTCTGGGCAGTGGGGCGGACCGATGAAGGACTTTACCAAAAAAGTTACCGCAAGCTGTGATTTGGTTTTTTCTATTTCACAGTTTACTAAGCAAGACCTAACTCAATGGCTCAAAAAGCAAAAGCTGGCAATTCCTAACATAGCAGTCATTCATCTTGGTGATACATTTGCTGAGGCTACTCCAGTCAGGCCCAGCCACCAAGAATTTAAACGATCTGGCTTGAAGGCCAATGGCGAGGTATTCATTCTCTGCACGGGCACGGTTGAGGCAAGAAAAAATCACACGCTTCTTTACTATGTCTATAAGCTCGCCAAGAGCAAGGGCATTGCATTGCCAAAATTAATTATTGCCGGCAGACCCGGACACCGCACAGAGAATATTATCAGTATCATACAAGATGATCCGGAAGTAAATGAGGACATGTTTATTCTTGATGATGTAAATGATGGCGAGCTGGCGTGGCTATATAAACACTGTGCTTTCACGGTTTACCCAAGTTTTTACGAGGGCTGGGGATTGCCAATTGCGGAAAGCATCGTTCAGGGAGTGCCGTGTATTTGTAGTCAGACAAGTAGTATGCCAGAGGTTGCACCAGGCATACCAGACTACTTCAATCCTTGCTCACCAGAGGAATGTGTGAATCTGATTGCGTCATATGCGACAAATGAGGATAACTGTTATACTAAGGCAAAGAAGCGAACGGCAACGTATACGCCTACAAGCTGGGATTTCACATTTGATCAAATCATAGAAGAGATTAACGCACTATAGGACACAAATGAAGGTACTAAATATAACGACTTACAATGAAGAGTGTGGCGTGGCCAAGTTTCAGGCAAACATTCAAAAGGCGTTTGAGAATATCAACGAGGTAGATAGTGTTATATTCCCAAGATCACTCAATTACATAAAAAAGCTTAATGCCGAAGAGAGGCTTACGGTTATTAATGAGATCGTTGTCCAGGCTAATAAGTACGATGTGGTTCACATACAACACGAATTTGGTTTATTTTTTAATTTAGGAGAGGGATTTGGCGAAATAATCACAGCTCTCAAGGCTAATAACATCCGTGTAGTTGTCACAATTCACACTGCTCCCTCGCATGTTCTCACCAGTAACCCAAGTGCATCATTATATCGACCAAGAAGTGTTGTAGGGCATACCGTGCGAGCTCTTAAAAATCGTAGTCAACGAAAAAAACTTCTCGATCCACTTAAAATGGCGGATGCAGTTGTAACGCTTAATAGAAATACAAAATCCGAACTCGTAGACATTGTGGGTGTCTCGGCTGACGCGATCCTGTCGACCATTCATCCTGTCAAAAATGAAGAACATTCACGCCGTGATACTGCGCCACGAGCATTCACTGATAAAAAGGCGGTTATCCTTGCGGTCAACGGTTTTGTTAATCCTTACAAGGGCTTCGACAAGGCTATTAAATCACTGATGTTTTTGCCTGAAAACTATAAACTCCTGATAGCGGGTGGAGTCAATCCAGATAGTGGTAATTCAAAATATATGGATGAGATATGTGATCTCATTAATGAGCTTGGCTTAACGGATCGAGTTCATATTACGGGATACGTTAAAGAAGATAAAGAACTTGAGCGTATCATTGGTAGCTGTGATATTGTTTTGTATCCATACGATGTCGACTACTATAAACTAGCCTCATCAGGTGCGGTTGGCGTTGCAATTAACTGCGAATTGCCAGTTGTAACTTTCCCTGCCGATTCTTTTAAGGAAATTGACGAGTATATGCCAGGCGTACTTGAGGTTACGAACAGCACGGCATACTATGAACTTGCTCAACGAGCGATGTCTGTAACTGATAAGCCACGGGCGCATAATAACATCAAGGAATTCAAGGAAAAGAACAGCTACGGCGTTTTTGCACATGAACTACTCGATTTATACCAGAAGATTAGTCAGTAGAGGTCTCCACTTTTCTTAGAGATTTGCGATCGGGTTGTACTGTACTGTATAGATTTGTTCGTTGCTGTCTGGGATTGTGAGCGTGCCAACCGCATCAACCACTTTACTATCAACGACAACTCGCTTTCCGTTAATAAGCCAGTGCTTTCCGCTATTGATATTAATGCTAATATCACCAGGCGCAGTTCTCGTTACGATAATTTTATTGGGACTCCAAAAACTAATCTGCCCATTATTACTGATCACGAAGTTACAGTTAGGTTCGTCTTTGTCGCAGCGAGCGGTTGCGATGAACCGAGTATCAACGAGAGCATTATCCGCAATAACCTGACCTTTATTCATAATTGTGGCTTGCGTCAGGGCGAAGTAACTACGCTGTGTTTTATCACCCATCTGATCTGTTCCGTTGGGAAGCCAGAGCGCTTCTTGCTCAATTGTTGTTTGCTGGTTCTTGGCAGGATTACTGATGACGACTAAATGGTTTTTATTCCAGACGTCGTGGAGGAGGAGCCCATTAAAAACAAAAACCTCGGCAAACACAAAAACTGTCACTACTGCTAAGAGTTTTAACTTGACTCCCTCGATCTTTTTTATATATGTATTGAACGCAATGTAAGTAAGCATGATCAGACAAGTTAGCGAAACAAAGAACCATCGAGTTGAAACACGCATTGACGAAAAGACGGGAAGCTTCTGCATTAATGAAAAAAGGACACCGCCACTGCCAATGGCAATTGTGATGATACAGAGACACGCGAGTGGTATGATCAAGGCGTTAAGTTGATTAATACTACGATGAGCCCGACGTTTTAATAGTATGAGTGTGATAATGAGGATAATAAGTAGCAGAAACCCACTGTAGGCACTTGCTTCAAATGCTCCCCACGTATAGTGAGTTGGTTGTGCGAGGTTTAGCTTGGGTGGTGTGAAGATTGATACAAAGATTTCTCGTACACCGATAAACTTCTCATATACCGTTCGCTTTACGGAGTTTCTCGATAGATATTCAAGTGCAAAAACAAGGCGTGGAATTGAAAGCAGGAATACGGTTCCAAAGGTACCGATGCCGTATAACAGATGTTTCTTGATCATATATTTTTTTTCTTTGTGTTTGTGTATGAACAATAACAGCAGATCATACGTATAGAAGAAGCATAATGTCACAAAAATGATAATTGTGGGATAGTGTACCGCTGAATACACACAGTACGTAAGCAAGGCGATTAGCAGTAGCCCGCGTGCCTTGGATTCGGTTCTCGAAAAGTAGAAGTAAAGTGCCCACGGCAGCAATAGCAGCAATAAGAAGGTTAGGTGGCCACCTGATCTAAAAACGAAAAAACTATTCATAATCCACGCATATGACAGTGCATAGAGGCAAAGTAAGGAGGTTTTGTTGTTTGGTTTTGCAACATATTGAAGCAATCTCACAAAGCCGAAGAAGCCTGCAATAAACATCAGAACGATATATAGTTTCCAGCCAACAATTGAACCAAGTATCAGCGCAAACAGCGTCTGGGCTGAGAAAAGTCCAAATTGCGGATCAGCAAACAAGGGAACACCACCTGAGACCCAAGGATTGAACCAAGGGAACTGCTTGTACTCAGCGACTGTTATTCGTGCAGCTTCTGTCATTTGAATCTGCATGTCAAAGTCGCCAGGTAATATGGTGTGACGGCCTGAGCTAATGATGGGTAGCAAGAAAATGATAATTGGTACCACAAGTAGCGCATTACGTAGTAATACAGTCAAGATGTGTTTTTTTCTGTTCTCGTCGTTCATTGACATGAATGGTCGTTAGTGTTAGTAGGCTCCCCAGGCGTGTTTGAGTACCCCTGAATCTTGGTAGAAGAGCTGTAGGTTACCACCAATGAAAAGGAAGTCGGGGTCAGCAATGCTACTTGAAAATTCTCCATTGAGTGAGAAGTTTACGCCGTCAAGATAGGCAAAATGCCATCCTGTAGTACTTGTCCACGCGTATTTTAGTGCTCCGTCCTGCTTGTAGAATAACATAAGTTTGCCATTTGATGGGTTGAAGCCAGTGACGACGTCTATGCCTGAATCAGCCGTTGAGCGTGCTATCGACAAATTATCACCATCAAGATTTTCAAACTTCCAACCTTGTGACGCAGAGGTCCAGGCATGTCGCAGGTTACCATTACTGGCATCATAGTAAAACAGCTGGAGTGAGGAGCCATTTGTGGTCACTGATGTAAACTGGCCAACAGTTGCTGATTGCCGAGAGATAGCCCAATTATCACCATCAAGATTTTCAAACTTCCAACCTTGTGACGCAGAGGTCCAGGC
>CAZOUW010000001.1:49874-104070 GCA_964583075.1 uncultured Candidatus Saccharibacteria bacterium
TGTCGCAGGTTACCATTACTGGCATCATAGTAAAACAGCTGGAGTGAGGAGCCATAGACAACAAGAGATGGTCTTTCACCGAGCGAGGCATTATTGGCACCTGTCGAAGGTTCGTTTCTATTGCCGTCTAATGTGGTTGAGGTCCACACTGAGCCGTTAAATGAAGTCAGGCGTATGTCTTTTGCGGTTTCATCGTAGTGTGCGATGTAGAGGATGCCGTTATAAACTGCTGCACTTGCGTACAGTCCGACTCGATCGGTGGTCGTACCACTCGATATTCCGCCGCTACCGTCGATGGATATGGTTCGCCAGCCACTACCATCCTCAATAACTGCGTCGAGCGTTCCTTTGGAATAATTATGGTGAAACACGTACAGTCCTCCATTATAATTAATAGCCTTAGGAGTACCTCCTTGAGAATCGGCGCTCGCCGCAATTCCTTTGTTGTTTCCAATCAGCTTTTCAAAATTCCAACTAATATCCGTGTCACGAATTGAGAATGTCTCGGTACTGCTCCCGAACCAGTCATTGAACATACGCCAGAAATTTCGATTACCATATGCACTACAGCCATCACCGGTACCATACAGATTGGCAAGCGCAGCTGCATTTGGCTGATAAGGTGTGTAATTATAGAGAGCCGCAGTCGCAGCACTTTGAGGTGTAAGGTAGGTTCCTCCGCACCCCGCGTTGTTAGCCTGATAAGCAATGAAACTATTGCGCCCAACCGCATAGTTGAAGCTTTGTGGCTGTTGGACATATCGCTTAAATTGCCTGGCACCGTAGTAGATTTGCTTGAAAAACCCTTCATAGTCGTCATAGCATCCGTTTTGGTTTGCATCAACATCTACACCAAGAGACGAGTCGGGACAACCCATACCTGTTGCTTTTGTGTACTGAATTGACCAAGGCCAGTCGTCAGTTATTAATGATTGTTCTTTCTGGAGCAGAACAAGGAGTACTTTTGGACTAACACCACAAGCTCTACCAACGGCACCAATAATCTGGGCCGCAGAAAAGGTTCCTGAGGCAACGCTACCGCAGTATGCGTCGGCTGCAATACCAGGAATGTTTTGCGAGTAATCTTTGAGGCACGTATAGGGAGCCGGATAGCCACGAGATGTACCATATGCAGCACGAGTAGTTCCGCCGTAAGCTTGCGTTCCATTTGTATCGCAGATGGGTAGCTTGGCATTTAAGAATGCTTGTATTTCACTATCAGAAATTGAGCCAGGGGCAAAGAATACAGAATCACCTATGATAAGTGAGGGATTAAAGTCGCTACCAGATAATGCTGCTGCTCGTTGAGGTACGATTGCAATTAACGAGCTTACGAATAGACTAATGATGATGGAGATGCTTGTTAAAGTCGTGAGTTTGATACGTAAGTACTGCATGTTTTTACCGTATAGTTATGGTTGATACTTGTGAAGTTCCTTTTGCTGCTGACGAACTGTAGCTGATTGTAACCTGCCAATCGCCTGTCGAGCTAAAGTCACTGCTACTGAGGAATATCGGTTCGCACTGAGTAGTATTAACGTTTGTGAACCCTTTGGAAGTTTTTTGGAAAGTTGCACCGTTCTTGGTAAAGGTTGCTGTACACGTACCGCCGTCCTCAACAACACCACTAACATACGCGTACACTGCATCTGGTGTTGCGCTTGTGATTGTGACTGATGCATTTGGACTTTGATTTTGGCTTGAAGTATTACTCTTTGCATCTTGCTGGTCGGACAAATCTTGTTTGTGTTTCTCGGCATCTGACTTTTCTTCATCTGTCGCTGGGGCGTACGTTATGCTATCATTATTCGACGAAACATTATTCTCTGGTTGTTCTTTAAAGAACAGAAAATAACTCGCTACTGCTGCCCCGAGAACAAGCACGATAGCTACGACCAACACCATTTTCTTTTTACTTTTTGTATTTCGATAATACACATAAGCATTTTAACATATTTTACGTCTCATGCCCAGATTGATGATGTGAAGAATACTACTGTTATTCAGGCTTCGGTTGTTTGAAGAGTTTCTTATAGAAGAAAAAATTCCACGTTGTCGTAATAATCAAAGCAATGGTTCTCGATACAACAATAATATTATCTGGAAAACGTGATATGAAAAGGAGCGTAAAGGCATAGTTGAAAGCTACCAATACTAAATAAAGAACTGACTGTTTGCCAAGGACTGACATTTTTGAGTTACGGTCATTGAAGGTTATGAACTTTTGCATAACAAAAGCTACCGAAAGGCCAATCCAAAATGATATTGAAGTTGCTGCCGTTCCTGAAAGACCCGTTTTTGTGAGTAATATAATAGTTGCAATTTCAATACAATATGCAGTTGAACCAACTAGCAAGTATCGAAAGATTTCATTTTTTAATATATGGCTAATTTTTTGCATCACGTCTCATTATATATAACGGCCGATTCTGTGTCTCGGTGTATATGCGTGCAATGTAGAGAGCCAGTAGACCTTGGCCAACCATTAAAATACCAACTAAAAATAGTATGAACATTGCGAGAGTTGCGGTGCCAGTGATGTTAAGAGACAGTGGGTCGTGCAATATGTACTTATTAATGACCGTTAAGCTGGCTGCAAAGAAGCTCATGATGGTAATGAACACACCAAGATAACCTGAGAAATAAAGCGGAGCGAAGGATAATGATATAAAACCGTTCATCGCCAGTTTGACGAGCTTTCGGGTTGAGTAACTGGCTTCACCATGTTTGCGAGCTTTGGCGTCAAACTCAATATATATTCTCGTAAAGCCCAACCAGTCAATCAAGGATCGAGTTACGCGGTTATGCTCAGTCAATTTTTTGAAGGCATCTATTACTTCTCTGTCAATCAGTCGATAGTCGGTTGAGCCCGGTTTGACGTCCGGCGCACCTAGAATTCGCAAAATTTTGTAAAAGGCAGTTGAGCCGTGTTTCTTGATGAAGCCTTCATTCTTGTTTGTCCGGCGCACCCCAATAACGACCTTATAACCCTCCTTCCAATTACGGATAAATTCAGGAATAAGTTCTACCGGATGCTGTCCATCCGCATCAAGAATGAGGGCTGCATCTCCGTTACTGGCATGGATTCCCGCGGTTGTTGCAATTTCTTTACCGAAGTTTTTTGATAGGTAAAGCGGATGCACTCGCTTGTCGGTACGAGCAATCTTTTGAATACGTGCAGCGGATTCGTCAATGCTTCCATCATCAATGTAAATTATCTCGGCCTCAATAGCCACTTGATCAAGGACAGCAACAAGAGATGAATGAAACTCCTGAATGCCAGCCTGCTCGTTATATACCGGTACGATAACGGTGATTTTGCGTTTGCTCATAGGGTGTGTTAATGGGCCTCCAAATTATAAATCCAATCAATAACCACGTCAGCTGATGCTATTATATCATTATGATTAGTGTAATTATTGCTGGTGGATCAGGAACAAGACTATGGCCATTATCGACGCCGGATTATCCGAAACATCTACTGCAGGTGAATGGTCAAAATAAATCGCTACTTCAGAATACATATGATCGGGTGAAAAGGTTCAGCACGGATGTGTTTGTCATTACTGAGGACAGTCATGCTCATTTTGTAAAAGAGCAATTACCAGATCTCAGTGAGCTGAGTTTTATTATTGAGCCGGCGCGGCGTGGCACGGCCAGTTGTATTGTCGTCGGTCTTGCACACATTGCTAAGACGGTTGATAAAGATGAGCCAATTGCGTTCGTTGCTGCTGATCACTACATTCGAGATATTCAGGGTTTTGAGCACTCCTTCAAGGTTGCTGAGGCAGTTTCTCGCAAAGAAGGTCGTATTGTGTTGGTTGGCGTTGAGCCAGATCATCCGGCAACTGGTTTTGGCTATATTGAAAAAGGTGACCTCTTTGATAGTCAAAGTTTTGTGTATAACGTCAAAGATTTCAAAGAAAAACCTGATTATGCGTTAGCTCAGCAATATCTGAGGAGTGGTAATTATTTATGGAACTGTGGTTACTTTGTGGGTTCACTTGATACTTTCCTAAAAAGTATGCAGGAGTATGCTCCAAAGTTAAAAGATAACTATGAAGCCCTGTGTGCTGCTACAAGTGAAAGTCAGGCAAACGATAGATATCTTACCTTTGAGGATGTTGCGATTGATTATGCGCTGATTGAGAAGGTTAAGAATTTATTGGTTGTGCCAGCATCGTTTGACTGGATGGATCTCGGCTCATTTGCTGATCTCTACAAAGCCGCTGAATGTGACGCCGATGGTAATCATACTCAAGGTGACGTAGAATTGCTCAGTGTTCAAAATTCATTTGTACAGAATCATCAATCACAGCCAGTTGCGGTGATTGGGCTTGATAACGTAGTGGTCGTTAATACTGGCAAAGGACTCCTTGTAACCCGCAAGGACATGTCGCAAGCGGTTGGTGGCGTTGCGAAGAAAATACAAGCACGTGGAAAGGAAACAGGCTCATGAAGAAAGTTGTTGCATTTGATTTGGATGATACGCTGGCAATTACGAAGTCACCGATTAACGATCGGATGTCAGAGTTACTTGGCGAGTTAATAAAGCAATATCAGGTGTGCGTGATATCCGGCGGATGGTTTCCGCAGTTTGAAAAGCAGGTAGTTAACGAGCTCAAAATAGAGCGTCACTATCTCCAGAATCTTCATCTCATGCCAACGTGCGGTACACGCTACTATCGCTATGATGCGATTGGAGACGAGTGGAAGTTAATTTATTCAGAAGACATTCCGGAAAAGGACAAGAAACGGATTATCGATGCGCTAACGGATGCAACCAAGCGGTGTGGTTATTATGAGGAGAAACCGTACGGTGAGCTTGCTCAAGACCGATTTAGTCAAATCACCTATTCTGCGTTGGGACAAGATGCACCACCCAATGAAAAGTATCTATGGGATCCAGACACGGCAAAACGTCGACAGATTAGAGATTTAGTTATTGAAGAGCTTTCTGATTACGAAGTCAGAATTGGTGGTACAACATCAATTGATGTAACGATTCCCGGTGTTGATAAAGCCTACGGTATGGAAAAACTTATGCAGACACTCGAAATAAGCAAGGATGAGATTTTATTTGTGGGCGATAAGCTCAGAGATGGCGGTAATGATTATCCTGTTAAGGCGATGGGGATTGATTGCGTTGAAGTCAAGAACCACGAAGATACAGAGCTAGTGATCAAAACTATTCTGGCAGTTACACCACATGCGTGATTATAGTTCTCTATAAACAGGTGGTTCGTCATCATCCTCGTAGAACTCGTAAAGCCAGACCTGCTTATGTCCGGACATAAGTCGTTCCTGGGTTGTTGTATAGATATCGAGGCCAACGGTATTCCAGATCATACGCTGCAGACGTCGTTCAGTATGTTCATTACCACATATAAACAGCAAGGTTGGATAGCCGTCACCCCAGTCTTCTGCATAGTCGATTGCATAGTCTGAGTGGGTGTTCAGACGTCGGCGCAGTAGATAACTGAAGGTTCGTGCCTCAACTATCTCAAGAATGTAGGCTGGCTTGTCGATCTGCTTGTGCTCAAGGTATAAGTCGGGCAAGGGGCGGATGAATTCTTTGTAGGTAGCCATGTATGACCGAGTTAGATTTTCGAATTGATGAGGATAGCATCGCTGCAAGTCAAGATATAGTTGAAACAGGTACAGGCTTTTATCGATGCTTGCTCTGTCGGCTAATTTGTTCTGGTTCATGTGTCTGAGAACTGCCTGGCTAAGTTCGGGGTAGGCTGCTTTTAGCGCGCGAATACCAGCCGGTGCAAGACAATACGTCGCGGCTCTTCCTGGTAAACGAAAGCTGCGGTCGTAGCTTTTATATACGTAGTCCTGCATCTCAAGAACGAGTAATCGTTCATAGATTGTCGACTTATCTTTGTTTAAGTACTGACTCACAAGCGGAACGCTTACGAATCTAAACTCAAATAGAACAAGGAGTATTTCTAATTGTCGTTTATTGAGTGTTCGTCGATAACGCGGATTCTTACCGAGGCTCATGCTTGATATCCTTCAATCCACCCAAAAGTTTTCAAGTCCTATATATAAGTATATATAAAAGGGAGAATAAAAGCATGCCTTTAACAGATAAGAGTAGATGATTTTTAGGCAATACCGTTAGTGGGGTTTCGCTATATCTAAAATGCGTTTATATAACTCTTGGGCTACGTGCGCTGTGCGGCAAGATATGATTGAATATGACTCATAAATGTCCGGGTGTTAAATTTTTCCGCAGATGCCACGATGCTCGCTTGCTTAAACTCTGATGGTCGAAAGATTTTCAGGGTATCCGCCAATGAAGCGGAAGTTTGTTTTTCAAAAAATTCGCCAGTTCTACCAGGAGTAATATAGTCAAGAGTGCCCCCGTCTTTGTAGGCAATGACTGGGCAACCGGCTGCAAGCGCTTCAACTGCAACGATGCCAAAATCATCCGTACCTGGAAAGATAAAACCTTCGGCTGATTGAAATGCCTTGACGATATCGTCGTCGGACACCCACGGCTTAAACGAAATCGACGAACCGGCCATTTTTTTAAGCTTATCGTGGTCTGGTCCGCTACCGATAACAAGCAGGGGTAGATCGAGCTCACTACATGCCAATACTGCAAGATCGAAGCGTTTGTATGGCGTTTGTCGGCCAGCAATAACAAATCCAGCTCGTACGTTGTTTGTTTTCGGTTTGAATTTTTCGATAGCAACAGGTGGAAAAATTACCGTACTATCTCGGTTATAGTATTGCTTAATTTGCTTTTGGGTGAAGCTCGAGTTAGCAATTATTGCATCTGGTCGTTGGGCTGCCTTGTAATCCCATTTGCGCAAAGGGCCGACGAGAAGCCGCAAGCCAAGCCGGGCAAGGGGGTTAAAGACACCAAAGCCAGGATTATGCAGGTAATCATCATATCGATTCCAGTAATAATGAGTCGGTGCATGACAATAATTAATGTGGAAGGTTGGTTTACTGGTTTTAATACCTTTTGCCTCTGCGCCGCTCGATGAAATGACAACATCGTAGTTCGAGAAATCCAAAGACTGAAACCACCATATCCGTAAGATCGGAATAAATTTACGCAGTCGTGAAAATGGCCAGTGTTGAAGATAGCCAGTGACAACACGGTTATCCAATTTGTCACGCCATTCTTGGCTGGCGTACGAAGTATAAATCGGCGCCTCAGGATACATCTGATGTAGTGCTTCAATGACTTTTTCTGCGCCGCCACCGATGAGCCAGTCGTGAACGATAGCGACCTTTTGCTGACTCATTTTGCGCCTCGGCCATTGATGACAATCCTAAAGGTTTTTGCCAAAATGACGAGATCAAACCAAAAACTCCAGTTTTGAACATAGTAGACGTCTAATTTCCGCCGCTCTTCAAAACTAATATCTTTACGTCCTGATACTTGTGCCAAGCCAGTCAGACCAGACTTAACACTTACAATTTGATGTTTATTAGTTGCCAGTTTTATTTCTTCGGGTACAAGCGCACGTGGTCCAACCAGGCTGATGTCGCCTTTAAGAATATTCCAGAGTTGTGGAATTTCATCAAGGCTGGTTATACGTAAGAAGCGTCCGAGTGCAGATACGCGCGGATCTTTTTGAATCTGGTCACCGTTTTCACGGTACTGCTTAATGAGTTCAGGCTTACCCATTTTTTCAAATGCCTCTTCGGGGCTAAGACCATTGTATTTTTTCTTAATGGTACGGAATTTATAAATGGTAAAAATGCGATCGTAACGTGTGACCCGCTGTTGGCTGAAAAATGGTGCACCAAAATCAGATAGGAAAATCAGTACGGCAATCAGGAGATAGATAGGGACAAGAAGGATAACGAGCGGTAATGTAACGATTAGATCGAAGAGTCGCTTTACGATTCTACCCCAGCCAGTTAACGCTGTTTGGTTAACGGCAACAACGGGTATTGATGAGCGGAATAGCTCGACATCAATATTACCGACGAACAGCTCAGTATTGCCAGGAATAAAGCGGTACGAAATATGATTTTCCTGTGCGTATTCGAGGATTTGGTTATTCTTGCTCGGATTGGCGTATAGCTCGGCTTGGATGATGGAATGGATGTTGTTTGCGCGTAAGTGTTTGGTTGCTGCTTCAAAATCAGCAAATGATCGTAATTTATGGATGTTGCCACGATAGCCGGCAACACCAACGATTTTATAGCCTGACCTTTGGTCGCTAAATAGCTCCATCAGTTCCTCAATGATACGAGAATTACCAACGATCAGCAGATTGTTGATGCCAATGCCGTAACGGAACAGGCGGCCACGAGTAAAGCGAGCAGCGTTTCTGAATAATACAAGCAGCGTTAGGGCCATGAAAAAACCGTAAATGGGCACCAAGCGGGCCGGAAAGATCGGTTCTTTGCTTGCGTAGGCGACACTCAGGATAAACAGCAAGCCAACAAACGAACCAACTAAAAGACGGCCAAACTCTTTAAAGCGCTTTTCATAGATCGAACTATTATAGAGACCAAGCAGAGCAAAAATGATGACCCAGAAGACAGCCAGAATAAGGAAGACAGCCAGAAATGAGCGAGCTGATACAAATTCAACGAGTGGTCGATTATCTATTTTGACACGGATGATATAGGCACCGATAAAAGCGAGGAGTAGTGCGAAGAAATCAAGAATGATTAAGCAGAAACCATAGAGAAATGAGGCATTGTTTTTCATTACGAATATACTTAATATATCAGTTTACCTTTCGTAGAAGAAGTAAACAAAAGCGTTATTGACAAAAATTATAATATTGTTATAATGAATTGTATGATACAAAGCGTTCAAAAAGTAATCAAAATAGGTTCAAGCGGCGGCGTGACTATACCAGCAAAGGAGTTAAAGCGTCAAAATATCGCTTATGGCGACGAAGTTGAAGTGATTGTCCGTCCGCTAAAAGGCTCTTCAGCTGATGATAAGAAGGTTCTCGACGCTGCAAAATCGATACTTGAAGACTATAAAAAAGACTTCATAAACCTTGCCAATAGATGAAAAGCTTAACCTTAGAACAGCTATTACAAATACACACCTTAGTCGTACAAAAGACTGGTGGTTCGGCTGGGGTTCGTGATTTGGGTAGACTTGAGTCTGTCATTGCGTCACAAACACAATTTGTGTTTGGTGAAGAGCTGTATGTTGGTTTGTTCGAAAAGGCAGCGGCAATCATTCGAGGCATCATTGGCGATCATCCTTTTGTGGATGGCAACAAGCGGACGGGCATGTTGTCTGGCCTCACATTCCTCGCTCTGAATGGATTTCAATTCAAAGGAGAAGAGGGTTTGATTGAAGATTTTGCCGTCAGGGTGGCGGTCGATCATCTGAGTATTAAAGAAATAGCAGATTGGCTCAAGCAAAATTCCACGACGGTAACATAAACATTTTGTGAACAGGGTGTATAATTGCTCCTGGAATGGCAAAAACAAAAAAGAGCCTAAAAGAGATAATTCAATACTCAATTACTGGTGGGGCTTGGTTTTGGTCTGGTTACGCCATGTTTGCGCTATGTTATAGCGTTTTTGGCCTGGATATTGTTCCGGCTAAAATAATTTCATATATTTTTGGGCTCAGTGTCAATTTTTTGCTCGAACGTTTTTGGGTATTCAATGATAGCAAGGCTCGCAAAGAACTAGACACAGTCACCATTCGTTATGTCTCTCTTTCAGTCATTAATTTGGGTATTGATACGGCAGTTGTATGGGGGTTGAGTAAACTTGGTGTGTCACCTTATATTGGCCAGTTTGTGTCGGCCGGTTTCTTTACGATCTGGAATTACGTTTGGTACAAATTGTGGGTGTTCGCTCGTAACAAGAATCCTCACCCAAGACGAGCCGCATCACCTGTGCTCAAGCGTCCTAAAGCTGTGAAGCGAAAGCGCGGTAATGTAAAAGCGGGGAAGGCACATGCCAGAAGAAAGTAAACAGATAGATGAAGTAACACGCCCGACAAAAAAACAAAAGGCGTTACTTGATTTTATAGCGGATTTTATTGCCCAACACGGCTATAGCCCAAGCTACAGAGAAATTAAAACGGGTATGAACTATAACTCGGTGGCTACTGTTGCGCTCCATATTAATAATCTTGTTAAACGTGGCCACCTGGTAAAGCGAGACCATTCAGCTCGCTCACTCGAGCCTGTTAAGGGCGCTAAAGAAGCAATTAAAACCAATCAGGTTACTGAGAAAGAAGAGAAGTGGCTGGTTAAGAAAGTGGAGTTTTACTTCAGTGATGTTGAGCAGAAACAAGCTCCGGAACAATCACAGGTTGATCAATTATATGTTTTGGTTGGTGCGCTCAAAATTATGGGTTTTGATGGTGCGGCCAATAGTTTTATTCCTCGACTCAGTGACTTAAAAAATAAACAAAAAGGGCATAAGTAGCGTACTATTTTGATATGGCAGTATTACAAGCAATTTTACTCGGGATCATAGAAGGTTTTACTGAGTTTTTGCCGATTTCAAGCACCGGACACTTGCTACTTGCACAGGATGTTATCGGCTACAAGGACACGGCCGAGATATTTACGGTAGTCGTGCAGATGGGCGCGCTGGGAGCTGTACTGTGGTACTATCGTAGCGATTTAATGCAGAAAGTGTCGGGGTTACTTAAAGGCGACAAAAAGGTTGTCAATTTTTGGAAAGTGTGGATACTTGCAACAATACCAGCTGCCGCTGCAGGTATATTAATTGAGAGTCAGCTTTCGTCTATCGGCACGCCAGCTGTTATTGCTGTGGCCTTAATCCTTGGCGGTATCATCATCTGGCTGATTGAGACGTATCATCATGCAAAGCCTTCTAAAACAGAGCTGCAATTTAATAGCCTGTCTACCAAACAAGCTGTTCAAATTGGGTTTTATCAGGTGCTTGCCTTAGTCCCCGGTGTGTCACGTTCTGGGGCCACGATAATGGGTGGCGTATTAAGCGGATTAGATCGCGTAACCGCAACTGCCTTTTCGTTTTATCTAAGCATCCCAATTTTATTATTAGCTGGACTTTATAAGCTTGCAAAGGGGCATGATGACTTAGCCACTATTAGCGGTGGAGGGTTAGCACTGATTGTTGGTACGATAGCATCCTTTATCACTGCATTTATTGTTATAGGCTGGCTCCTCAAGTATGTTTCAAAACACGACTTTAAGATTTTCGCGTATTATCGAATTCTGCTGGGTTTTCTGATTCTTGTGGCTTTGATGATTGGTTAGCGGACCTTGCTATATATTCAAAGCTTTTACCCTCAACGCTCATATTCAAAACATCAGACATATCTCCCATCATGCTTTGTACGGATTGACCGTCTTGTAAATGGCGAGGTATGCCCAAAGGCTCAAACACAAACTGACCATCTTGGTTCCAAGCTACAACCGGGAGTACTTTTGTCTTCTTGTGAGTTAACAGTTTTTCTGTGCCTGGACCGACTGTAGCCAAAGTAAGGGCATCTGGATTTTCCGGGTCGAGAGCCTTATCAATTGTGCCACTTGGAGCAATAGCAAATAAGTTTCCACCCGTGTGCATACGCGCCTTAATTGCAGCGCGCAGGGCCTTGTTGTAGGTTTCTACTAATTTTGGAGAAATTCTTGAATTTCTAATTGAGTCCGTTTGCGGAAAACTAAAGTACTGTCTGTCGCACATTTGCCCCAGGGTTGCGGTAACGGGCTCAATACCATAAAAGCCTAGATGAGCGACCATTTTACTCAGAAGCATATTGGTCGTGAAGTCACTCTCATAACCCCATTTAGTATCAGTTTCTCGTATCGTAGCGTGAAACGCTGCCAGGGCCACGGCAATATCTTTGATTTCTCCATGATTAGTCACGATTACAATATTCATGCCTGAGCGTAGATCTTCACCGATGTGCGATAGCATCATTGATGTGCCTTCGTCATCTAGCAGCCTTTGTCTCATCTGGTCAAACCTGGGTTCGGCAGCATTTGCAGTGTCTATAATAGTCCCCAGCGTCGCAGGTGTGCTATCGACCCACGCCCTTGTAACTTTTTGTGCGGGATATGTATCTGGATCAGCATCAAGCAAAGTCAGCATACCACCAGATTTTTCGGCATGGCCTTGGGCCAGCTCATTAAGCTCTCTAGAGACATCTGCTTGGTGGTGGCGAAAAGCTTCAAGTGGCCTTAGTGCTGCATGTTCGGCGGACGTTACTAGCGACTCCATATTATTATAGTATACCATTTAGGGTTAATTTTGTAAAACGCAGACAATACTACTACATGTAGTGTGGTGACCTTGTGCTAAACTACTAATACTTAACAAAACAAGACTGGAAATAGGTGAAATTCCTATGCTGTGCCGCAACGGTTAAAGCCCGATACAGTTCTATAAGTCTTCCGAGCAGGAGCACTATTTTTTATGGTCCCTGCTGATAAATGAAGGGATCTATGCAACCAACACAAACAGAAGTGCTACACGAACCATGCGTGCTTAACCGCGAGCGTCAACTGTATGATGATACAACTACCTGGTTGGCAGAGATGCTTGAGGGCAATATGCATGTCCCTTTTGAGTTTAGGTTCAATGGTCGTGAACTATACGGCGAAGACGGATCGGCGCTCGAGAGGGTATTTAGTGATTCGCTTAAGGCGGCGGACGCATTACCGGCTGAGCTTTGGTTTGAAAAACGTAGACGTGCAACTGAGCTTGATGAGTATCACGAAATGCTTGAGATGATGAGGGGTACGTACTTTAATACAATGATAGTTTTATCTGATTTTCCAGCTGAACTTGCGGGTACTGATAAAGATGTTGGGGGCTACAACACAATGCGTAAGCAAACGATGCTACGTGTGCTTACAAAAACGAGCGATGATACCCTAAAGATAAAATCACAATCACTTGATGGCAGTGATCGTACGGCGCTAGAGGCAATATATGCCCATTTTGGTCATGAGCCAATGCCGGGTGAGCTATTGGGGCAACGTATTCATTTGCAGCTAGATGAGGAAGAGCAAGAATTTATGACTGATGAGTTGAGGGGTGTTTATGACCGATCGCTTGAAAACCAGTTTGGTGGTTCTTGGTATGCTGGCAGGCAGAGTAGTTTACGCATGAATACATATGATTTTGTACGTACGCAGACTGACTTGCTTGATATGTACTTTGAATCAGCTCAAAATTTTGGGGATAATCCAAGATTTTTGCATGATATTGCGGCGGCGCTCCAAAAGCGATATCTGGCACTCGGACCAGACAGGGGTGATGAGAATAGCCAATACCAAACTTTCACTAACCCAGAATTAACTAGTGATTTGCTACAAGAAGTGCTTGTGGCGGGCGACGAACTTCGTCAATCAGGAAAAACTTTGAGTGGCTGCGGCCTAACGCTTGGTGACGACAAAACCACAATAGAGTCACAACTCTCTAAACTTGGTTTTGGGAATAAGTCTGGAGAGGATAAATATGGTTCACTAACATTTAAATGCCCAAAAGGTCATTCTAATCGTCGTCCGCGCAACAAGCTGATTCCACATTGTACAACCTGTGGCGTTAGTGTGAAGTGTTAGAATATGCTTATGGATAGCGATGACGAAATATATACAGAGTTGGTAAAAGAGAAGTCCCCGGAGTTTTATTGTGATAATTGTGGACACTATCCGATTACGCCAGTGCACGGGCATTTTATGTGCCCAGCGTGTCATATGCCAACAAAATGCTGTGAAGGGATGCCGTTGGAGGCATAAAACATAAATAATGTGAGTTTGTTTAGAAAAAAGGATTTAAAACTAGTTTTCAGCTCATATTTGGAAGCATTATTTTTTTTAATTATTATTGCGGTAGCCTTGCATATATTCTGGCAAATAGTATCAATAAAGGTTGGTGCTGATAACCGGATTATAAACGACATCACAAACCGTTTTGGGCTTGATGAAGAACTGAGCTTCCCAACCTGGGTTAACTCTATGATGGCATTATTGGTAGCGGGTCTTGCATGGATTGTTGGTAAGGTTCAGAAATCATATGCAAAAAGAGTAACCTGGTATTTGATCGCATTGATCGGAGTTTTAATTTCCGTGGATGAGATTGCGGCGTTACACGAACTATTATTGCAAGGTCTGCATATTCTTGCCAATTTTGGTGAAGGACAGGGGCTTATGGCTAATGCCTGGATCTTGATAGCACCAGTGATTCTCATCGGCTTTTTATTCATCACTAGGCTTATGTACAAGCAGCTACCAGAAGATACGTTTAGGCATTTATTGTTTGCAATAACTATCTACCTAAGTGGTGCTTTTATTATTGAGTATGCATCTATACCAATTGATAAATCTTCGATTCTCTATAATTTAGGGGCTGTAGTTTTAGAAGAGTCACTAGAATTATTTGGCGTATGGCTGGCTATCCGTGCAATTCTGGTGCATATTACGGTGCATGAAACATTGTTGCGTAAGAAGCTCACGGATATATTGACATGAGTAAAACTAAAAAAGTAGGGGTATTTAGCGGAACATTCGACCCGTTCCATATTGCACACCTTGAAGCGTGTTTGGTTGCCAAGGCAGCATGCGAGCTTGAAACGATATTGATAATGGCTGAAAAGGCTCCAAAAAGAAAATACCAAGTGAGTAGTTACAAAGAAAGAGTTACCATGGTTGACCTTGCTACGAGTGAGTTTCCAAGCTTGCGTCTCATTGAGACGGGCGAAGAAAATATTACAATAGATAATACTCTGCCGCTATTGCATGACCAGTTTCCGGGCGCTGAGTACTGGTATATTGCGGGTTCAGATATTATAAAACATTTGCATACCTGGCAAAATCCAGAAAAACTATTTTCTAACCTAAAACTTTGCGTTGTCTTACGAGAAAACAAAGATAAAAAACAAACCAAACATGACCTAGAAAAACTTAAAAAGACATACAAAGACTTGGACTACAAAATCCTGCCAGAAGTTTGGTCAGCAGTTTCATCATCTAAGATTAGGCGACAAATTAAAGACACGGGCTACAGCCAGTATCTACATCGCGAAGTCATGCGCTATATATTAGCCAAAGATGTTTACTAGCTTGCTTCTTCCTTAGCCTCAAAATGATTCTGCAAGTATGATAGGTGTTTTTCTCTGTATTTGTTGAATTCTGCCTTCTTGAATCCGCTGTGTTTTATAAATCCGCTTACTTTTTCATTGCCAATATAGTGAGGCAATATAACAAAACTTGCACCTAGTCCATATAGCTCAATAGCTTCTTGTACCGAATCGGCATGGCAAATAACGATTGCTTTTGGGTTGTGATGCTGCAAATGCTGGAGTAAGAAGATATTGCTCGTATGGTCGGTAATAACGGTCACAACAAACTTGACTTCCTCAAGGTTGATTTCTTCTAGTAGTTGTAGGTCGGTGGCATCTCCGTATATGTATGGGAAGTTTTGACGCTCAATCTCATCAATAGCGTCTGGATCGTAGTCGACAATTATAAACTTCTTACCCAGTTGCTTAAAGACATGAGCGTATTCATGGCCGCCACGTTTAAACCCAAATAATACAGCATCTACTGTGGTGCGGTGGTCTCTAGATGGCTTTACTTTTTTACGCTCAAACAAGCGAAGGCCTGGCTCTAAAATTGCATAGAGTTTGTCGGAGTAAATAATCATGTATGACGACACAGCAATCGTAATGACAGCGATGACCATGAGTAGCGAAACGGTCTCTTGGGTGATTTGATTGTTCTTGGCACCAAGTAACACAAAAATAAGTGAAAACTCACTAATTTGTGCAACCGCTAAACCAGCTTTGAAACTGGTTTTTTTGGTGTAGCCAAGTAGGCCCATGATTGTCATAACAATAATTGGATTGCCGACTAAAACCAGTACAGAGAATATGAGAGCGTGCCCAATAACGGCATTCACATCGTTTACGTTGAGGCGCGTTCCAAGTGCAATGAAAAAGACGATCAAAAAGAAATCACGTAAGGGTCGTAAGCGTGACCCAACCTCTTGGGCATACGGCATCGAGGCTAACGCTGCGCCGGCTAAAAGCGCACCGACTTCAACCGAAAATCCCATTTCGTAAAAAATGGTAGCGACACCAAAACCCCATGCAATTGTAAACAAGAACAGCAACTCTTGTGATCGAGATAAGAAGCCAGTCAGATGCCTGAGAATAAAGTGCGAGATGAGGAATACTAAAGCAAATAGCGCAAAACCCTTAGCGGCGAGTGGCAGTAGATCCTGATAAGTAACGGCACCTTGACCAGAGGCGGACGCAATAACAAGTGCAATGGTTGCAATAATGTCTTGCACAAGTAGAAAACCAATCGATATCTTGCCATACAATTTACCTTGTTCTTTTTTGTCGGTAAGTAGCTTCAGAATAATAATGGTGCTACTAAATGCCAATCCAACAGCAATGTATATGGATGCAGTTTTGTCATATCCAAGTAAACCTGAAATCCAATAGCCAAGTAAGGTCGTAAACACGACTTGCCCCAGGCCAGTTAAGAAAGAAACTTTTCCAACTTCCTTTATAACCTTGGGGTTTAAACCAAGGCCAACAATAAAGAGCAGCAAAGTGACACCAAAGCTACCTAGAATTTCAATTGTTTCAGGCGATTTTACTAAACCAAGAAGCGAGGGGCCAACAAGCAAACCAGTTATTATATAGCCAATAATCAAAGGCTGCTTCAAAAACCGCATTATCATGGCGATGCCGGCGCATAAACCAAGCAGAACTGAAATTTCGACAAATATATTACCGTGCATATTTATTTTTCATTAAACTCATGCTTATTGTACAATAACTTTATTAGATAATAAATACTCGACAGGAAATACATGAAAGAACTATTTAGAAAAACTGCAGCAAAAATCTCGTATGCATCTGGGACGGCAAATGCCTTCTTACTATCAGTCGCAATCATTATTATATGGGGTGTTACAGGGCCAGCTTTTGGTTACTCTGATACATGGCAATTGGTCATAAACACAGGAACAACCATTGTTACATTTTTGATGGTGTTTTTAATTCAAAACACACAAAACCGAGATTCAAAAGCTCTGCACTTAAAGCTAGATGAGTTAATTCGTTCAACCAAATCAGCGCGCAATGCATTTGTTGATCTTGAAAACTTTACTGATCAAGATCTTGATTTGCTAGATCGTGAGTTCAAAGAAGCGCATGAAGATCTTAAAGATAACGCAACCATTAAGCGGCTTCGTAAACAAATTGACGAAGAACAATCGCGACGCTTAACTTCAAGAGGCGCCGGCGCAATAAAAAGTATTCTAAAGACAGAAATACCTGTGCCAAAGAGTCTCACCAGCGACGGTTCATCAAAGAAAAAGTAGTCTATTGGTTCTGTGATGCCTTGGCGATTGCGTCATCAATACTTTTTGAGAACTCTTCAAGTGTGCGGCCTGGGCTTTCGATCTTCTCGCCATTGATAAAGAATGTTGGTGTACCTGTGACTTTAAGACCATTGCCCGCTTCTATATCTGCGTTAATGACTGCATTCACTTCAGCACTCTGATAATCAGTCTTGAACTGTTCTACGTTAATCGCCAGCTCTGCCGCGTAGTCTTCCATAATTTGTGAAACATTTTGGCTTGAGCTCCAAGACTGCTGACGCTCGTAAAGCATATCGTGCATTTCCCAAAATTTATTTTGTTTTGCTGCAGCTTCGGCCGCACGGTGGGCTGCCATTGCGTTTTGATGAATTTGCGTTAACGGGAAGTTGCGGAACTGAAAGGTAATGTCGTCGCCATACTTTTCCTTGACTTGCTGTAAGACAGAGAAATAAACACCACAAACCGGACATTGAAAATCCCCATATTCAACTAAGGTAACGCCCTTATTGCCCGCACCTTTTTTATGTTCACTTGCTTGAGCGGCTGAGTCGCCATTAGCTGAATTACCAGTATCTTTTTTGCCTTGAAAAACTACAAAACCAATAAAACCAAGAACTAAAACTGCCAGAATAATCAAAAAGCGCTTACTCATTAAATTAAGATATCTCCTTTTACAATAGTACCTTTATGATACTTGCTTTGAAAAATGACTGCAAGGGAAGTAAGATAAATGCATGATAACGCTTCTGCTTGTTTTATTATTGGTTTTTCTTTTGATGTATACCATTGTGCTACTAAAGACATATCGTCATATTTCTGCCAAAGAACTAAAAAGGCAGGCACGGGCTGGTGACAAGCTCGCGGATTCTTTGTACCGTGTTGTGGGCTTTGGGGCCAGCCTTGATATTGTCTTGTGGTTTGTGGTTGGCGTGAGCGGAGGTTTGCTGTTTGCCCTACTAGCGGCACATATTGAATACTGGCTAGCAGCTATATTGATAACCGTACTGATATGGCTTGGTTTCGCTTGGTTACCGAATAGTCATAGTACTCAGCTCGGCAGACAAATTGCCAGCTATAGCGCTAAGCCACTACATGCAATCATTGACGCGCTGTATCCAGTTTTAGTAAAGATTGAGGGAATTGTTTCAAGACATACACCCGTTACGGTTCACACAGGGCTATACGAAAAGCAGGATCTGGTTGACTTGTTGCGCCAACAAAAGGGACAGCTCGATAGTAGAATCTCAAAAGAGGAATTGGCAATCGCACGAGGTGCGTTGTCGTTTGGCGATAAACAGGTCATAGATGTCATGACACCACGCCGAGTCATGAAAGTAATTAACTCAAATGAGCCAGTTAGTCCGGTGACCATGGAAGAGTTGCATAAAAGTGGTCATTCACGCTTTCCGGTTTACGAAAATAAAAAGGATAACTTTGTCGGCATTTTGTATATGCGAGATATGGTCAAAGCACGTGCGGGTGGCTTAGTGAAAAACTTAATGGAAGCAAAAGTGTATTACGTACATGATGAAAGTAATCTCAATGAAGTCTTGCAGGCGTTCATCAAAACCCATCACCATATGTTTTTAGTTGTAAATAGCTTTGAAGAAATTGTTGGACTCATTACGATGGAAGATATTCTAGAACAGGTACTAGGTAAACCTATTTTGGATGAATTTGATCAATACGACAGCCTGCGTGAAGTTGCTAGTAAACTTGCGCGGAAAGAACACAAAGAACAAGACGAGGTAGTAAAGGCTAGCCCAAATGCAACAGAGGTGGTAGAATAGTCTCAACATGAGAATATTGAGTAGCGAGATAGCCGGCCACAGTGGTAAGCAGGCTACAATTAAAGGTTGGTTGCACAAAAAGCGAGCCATGGGTGGCATTAACTTTATTAATGTTCGTGACCGCGATGGCTTAGTTCAGGTTGTGGTTGAGGATAAAAAAGAGGTTGAGAAGCTGCGTGGTATGCAAATTGGCACGGTGCTAGAAATTACTGGCAAAGTGGTCGGCGAAGAACGAGCACCAGGCGGAGCAGAGTTGCACGATCCAAACATTACGATTATTTCAGCCGTGACGGACGAGCCGCTAATCGAAATTGATAAGCCGCTTGGCCATAAATCAGAAAACCTCGAGACGTTATTTGATAACCGCGTGATCGGCTTGCGTAACTTGCAAGAGCAGGCAGTTTTTAAAATTCAATCTTGCATTACGGCTTGCATGCGTGAATATTTTGCAGACAATGGCTTTACTGAGATCCGCACGCCAAAGCTCTTGGCAGAACCAACAGAAGGCGGAGCAGAAGTCTTTAAGCTAGATTATTTTGGTAAAACTGCAACCTTGGCACAGAGCCCGCAGTTCTACAAGCAAATTATGGTTGGTGTTTTTGAGCGAGTATATGAAATTGCGCCGGTATATCGGGCAGAGCCAAGCGCAACGACGCGCCACATGACGGAATATATTTCTGTTGATGGTGAAATGGGTTTTATTACGCTAGAAGATCTACAAGATTTTTTGAGCGGATTATTGAACGCGGTTGTCGACGGTGTGTGGAAGAATTATGAGCTTGAGTTAAAACGCTGGAATGCTACTAAGCCAACATTGCCAGCAAAAATCCCAACCATATCTATGGCAGAGATTCACGAGAAGTACTCAAAAGCTACAGGTGAAAATAGCGTGGGCGAAAAGGATCTGCGCCCAGACGAAGAGCGCTGGATTTGTGAGTACGCTAAGAAGAACTTAGGTAGTGAAGCGGTCTTTGTAAGTGAATGGCCAGCGGACGAAATGAAATTTTATCATAAAGCAAATGACAAGAACGCCAAACTTGCTGACCGCGTAGACTTACTATTCCGTGGTGTAGAAATTGTGACTGCCAGTATGCGTGAAAGTAGCTACGAAGTAGTTGTTAAACAGCTCAAAGAACTTGCTGGCGGTAATCCGGATGATCCAGGATTTACACCTCTACTTACGGCAATGAAGTACGGCATGCCATCTCACGGCGGCTTTGGTATGGGCCTGGAGCGTGTAACCCAAAAAATAATTGGCTTTAATAATGTTAAAGAGGCAAGCCTCTTCCCACGTGATATTAACCGTCTTGCACCATAAGACATAAGGAAAGGATTACTGTGCGAGTATCGATCAAGGATTTAGGAGATAAGGTTTTAGCTGGGGTCGCCAAATTGGGCTACGCGGGTGATGATGCGCAAATTATTGCTGATGTTCTGCTGTATGCACAACTAAGGGGTAATAATCAGGGGATTACAAAAATTGCAACAGGTGGAGTTCCAAAAAAAGAGGATATTCAGGCGCTAAGGTTAATTAAGGAAGATCGTTGCGGTGCGCTGATGACAGGCGGTCACTCTATGGTCTCTACTTCTCGAGCTGCTTCAAAAGCAGTTGAAATTGCCAAAATCCATGGAGTTGGAATAGTGGGCGTCAATCATACATTTACATCTTCTGGGGCAATTGGATATTTTTCTAGACAGATCGCGAATTCAGGATTTATTGGCTTTGTATGTGTTGGTAATGGTTCTTTCGCGTTTGTTGCTCCAGAAGGCTCAGCAGAGCCAAAGCTTGGTACCAATCCATTTTCCTATGCATTTCCGTATGATGGTGGAGAAGTTGTCTTTGATAATGCCACAGCAGCCATGGCTTATTTCGGGATCGTTGAAGCCAAACTTAAAGGTGAAAAAATTCCAGAGGGTATCGGATTCGATAAGGATGGTAATCCTAGTACTGACGCGAACGATGTTCTAAACGGTTCTGTGACAGCATTTGCGCAGCATAAAGGTTTTGGTCTATCACTTTTGGTGCAGTTACTCGGTGGTCCGTTCTCACTCGCTGGCATTTCTGGGTCAAACGAAGAAGATGGCTCGGGTACATTTATTCTTGCTATTGATCCTGGCCTTTTAGCGGGTAGGGACGAATACATGAAGCGCTCAACAGAGCTAGTACACCAGATTAAATCTGCCAAACCACTAGATGGAAAGTCTGTATACCTTCCAGGCGAGAAGGGTGATGCGATCGCTAGAGAAGCGGAACAAAGTGGAGAGATAGAAATTGCTGACCCAATCTGGGAACAGCTCGTAGCATTCGTAGACAGTAAGTAGAAGTACGGTTTTTTTAGGGTATAATTAGGCATTAGAGGAAACAATGCCAAACCAAGATGAAGATAATTTTGATTTAGACAGTGCTGTTGACGACGTGACACTTGACGAAAGCAACGAGTTATTGAGTGATCAAGATAAAGAAGTAACAGAAGCCTTTATTCCTGACAAAAACCGTAGTCTTAAGCAAAAGTTCAAAGATTTTTTTAAAGATCTTTGGCAAAATCCCAAAAAGCGCTGGAGCCTTATTGTTGGTACGACAGTTTTGTTGATAGCTGTCTTTGTTGTGCCACCCTCCCGCTACTTTATGCTCAATACGGTTGGCGTGAGGAGCTCTGCGTCAATTACGGTGCTCGACGAAAGTACAAGCCAGCCGCTCAAAAACGTGACTGTTAAATTAAGTGGCGTAGAGGCAAAAACTGATGATGACGGCATTGCAAAACTAGAAAAACTTAAACTTGGTAATACGCAGCTAGTTATTCAAAAGCGCGCTTTTGCTGAAACATCTAAAAATATAACTCTTGGCTGGGGCAGTAATCCGCTGGGAGAAGAGAAGATTAAACCCGTTGGCGTACAGTATAGTTTTGACGTAAAAGACTTTTTGTCGGGGCAACCAATTGAAAAGGCAGAAGCAATCAGCGGTGAATACAGTGCGTTTTCTGATGAAAAGGGAAGGGTTGTACTAACAATTGATCAACCAGGTGAAGATGTAATTGAAATTACGGTTAAAGCTAGTAACTATCGTGATGAACCAGTTGATCAAGAAACAGAAAAGAAGGATGTTCAACCAGTCGCAATGGTACCAGCCCGGAAGCAAGTATTTGTGAGTAAACGCTCTGGCAAATATGACGTGTACCAGATAGATGTTGATGGCAAAAATGAGCAACTTGTTTTGAGCGGCACGGGTAATGAGCGTGATGATATGTCACTGGTACCAAGCCCAGACGAAAATATGGCTGCGCTGGTTTCATCCCGCGACAGTACTCGAAATGAAGATGGATTTTTACTGAGCACTCTAACACTAATTGATATGAACGGTAATGAGACAACCACAGAGTCTATTACTAAATCAGAACGTGTGCAGATTATTGGTTGGTCAGGTAGTCAACTTGTTTACGTAAAAATTGCCGAGGGTGCTAGCGCATCCACACCTGATAGGCATCGCCTTATTGTCTATAACGTTGAAACTGGCGAGAGTAAAGAAGTTGCAAAGACCAACTACTTTAATGACGTACTAATGATAGGTGACGATATTTACTACGCTCCATCTGGGGCGTATCAAGAGGGCGGGCAAGGCTTGTATAAAGTAAATGCTAAGGGTGAAAATCAAAAGATAGTCTTTAACAGCGAGGTTTGGAATCTATTCAGGACAGACTACGACACAGTAATGTTTTCTGTGCAGGCAGACTGGTATGAATACGACCTTGCGAGCAGCAAAGTTTTGGCCGCAAGTGGTCCGCCAGTGGCACAAGTAACGCGCATATATATTGATGGCCCGGAAAAGAAGAGGAGTTTATGGGTTGACCAGCGAGACGGCAAGGGTGCGTTAGTTGCTTACGATACTGAATCAAAAGAAGAAAAAGTGGTTAAAATGCAGAGTGGCTTAACGTACCCAGTTCTCTGGGTGAGCCCAAGCACAGTTGTGTATCGCATCAATACTGACCAAGAAACGGCAGATTATGTCGTGAACATTAATGGCGGTGAACCGAAAAAGATAGTTGATGTAACCAATACTGGCGGCATTGACAAGTGGTACTATTACTAACTTTTTCTCTGTTGTTATAATTGGATTATGTGGAAGGAAGTTGATGCGCATATCGAGCAGGAATTTACATTTACAGACTTTAAGAGTGCACTGGCTTTTGTAAATAAGATCGGCGGTTTGGCTGAAGAGCAAAATCACCATCCAGATATTGAACTTGGTTACGGCAAGGTAAAAATAAAACTCACAACTCATAGCCAGGGCGGGGTGACCAACAAGGATTGGGAGCTCGCGCATCTAATTGATAAACTTTAAATCATGAAAAAGCATGCAAAAAGGCCAAGATTAGCAAAAGGAGCGTGGTTTTATAAAGTGCGTGGCAGTTATTTGCCAGCAACGTGGCAAGGCTGGCTAACGTATATACCTTTTATTGCGTTTCTTTTATGGAGTTGGTTTTATGGGTTAGCGAGTACAGATTCTGTTGCTCAAGCATTCTTGCTGATCTTCCCAACTTGGATTGCCAGCGCTGTTGTTATAACGTGGGTCGCATCAAAAAAATCATAGTTTGGTATGAATTCAGTTAGAGCATTCCAAAATGAGGCGTGGGGTTACTACGCTAAACATGGGCGTGATCTGCCGTGGCGTAGGCCAGAGCACGACGGAAGCTTTGACCCATATAAAATAATGGTTTCAGAAATAATGCTGCAGCAAACGCAAGTTGCACGGGTTGTTCCTAAGTATCAGGAATTTTTAAATGTGTTTCCAAATATTGATGTACTTGCTCAGGCAACTTTTGCTGATGTTTTGAAGCACTGGAATGGTTTAGGCTATAACCGGCGAGCAAAATTCTTGCTTGAAGCCGCAAAAACTTTAAATAAAATGGATGCATTCCCTGATGACCCGAACGAACTAGAGAAATTGCCCGGCATTGGCAAGAACACTGCGGCTGCAATCTGCGTGTATGCGTACGATCAGCGGCACATATTTATAGAAACGAATATCAGGACAGTTTGTATCCATCATTTATTTAGTGATCAAACCGACATCAGCGATAAGCAAATTGTTCCTTGGGTTGAGCAGGCGTTGCCTGATGAAAACTATCGCGAGTGGTACTGGGCGCTCATGGACTACGGGTCGTACTTAAAACAAACGATCAGCAATATATCAAAACGAAGCAAGCATTATACAAAACAGTCACGTTTTGAAGGTTCAACTCGGCAACTGCGGGCAGCGGTCTTGCGATCATTGCTTGGTGGTGATAAGTCAATGGCTGATCTGCAAAGTATTCATGCGGATGAACGACTTAAATCGGTCATCGCATCTTTAAGAAGGGATGAATTGATTCATGAAAAAAATGGTAAGTTTGGATTGAACTAATGTGTTACAATAGTGCTTACGGTAGTTATTGATTAAAATGAATAAATTTGTAAAAACACTAATTATTCTGGTTCTTTTGCCCATAGCGGTTGTCACCCCTGTGTTTTTGGCTCAGACTTTAGCGCTTGACGCACATGTTACTGCACAACAGAGCAATCTACAGCAGAGGGTAGAACAATATAAGACAAAGCTACAAAACCAACCTACTCAAGGTGATCTCAATAAACTGAAACTTCGTTGCGATGTTGCACAAGAAAAATTAAAGGGAATTGGTACCAAGACGGGTACAATACAGGAAAAGCGAATTGCCGTATACGATTCCATTAACAAATCATTAACCGACCTTACTGCAGCATTAAAGGCAAAAAACGTTGCTGCTACTGAACTTGAGAGTCAGTCCAAAGAGCTCAAAGCTAAAACAGATACGTTTGCTGCCGACATAGCTGCTTATAAGCAAGCAGTTGATGATGCAGCTAGCTCAGATTGTAAAAATGATCCATTAGCACTTAAGGCTGCACTTGAAGACGCAAGAACTTATCACACAAAGCTTACCCAGGAAGTCGCAGATATCAGGACTTACATCAACAATGTTATCAAAGTAACACTCAAGCAGGTAAGAGAAGATTTGGTAGCGCAACAGAATGCCACCGATACGACGCAATCACCAGATACTTCAGCGCAATCAACAGGAGGCTCTAGCGGTGCAACCCAATAAAGACGATAATCAAGTTACTCCAGTTATGGATATTCAGCGCCCATCCGCTCCGGGTACGCCTCAGCCATCACCAGTTCAACAACCAACCGTTGTTTCTCCGTCAGGATCATTAAGTAGGCCGGCAACAATGGAATACACACGACCTCGACCAGAAGATCCTGCTGCACCAAGTTTTACGCCTGCGCCACAGCCAGAACCTATGACAGAGCCAAAACAAAAAAAGTCAAAGAAGGGCTTAGTAATAGGGTTATTTGTTACCCTGTTTGTAGGTTTGGCGGCTGCAGGGGCGGGCTACTACTTTATGGTTTATAACAAGAGCGAACCAGCGCCAGTTCAGAATGAAACGCCAGTAGCTACTGAAGCTGAGCCGGCTAAAATTGAAGCAACACCTGAGGGTGTCGATGCGGCAACAGATGAAATTGATAAGCAGCTTAATAGTGTTGACGATTCGCAAGACTTCACTAATAACGATGTTAGCGACGACACCTTAGGTTTATAAAAAAGACAGTCTTTACTTTTTTCGAGGCCATGATACTATTTCCGAGATATGTCTGTTTATGACGTCAAAATAGAAAACCTGACGGAGTTGCCTAGACTTGAAGGTTCAGCAATTGTGAGCGATTGCTGTGGGACGCTTTTTGAGCACGGCTCAGATGTTCTCTTCCCAGATGTTGAAGACGCCTTACGGAACGTGGGTTGCCTGGCGCTCGTTTCAGCATTTCCTGATGACAGCCTTATGAGTGCTCGAAAAGAAATACTAGGCGCGCAAATAGGTATAAATTCTGATAGGCCGGTATGGTACAAGGGTGCCCTTTTTACAGAAGCTGCTCGACAACTTGCTGGACTTACCGAAGATATTATCATTTTGGGAGATAGATCGGTAGCAGATGTAGGAGTTGCAAAATTTGTCTTAGGTCACCATGGCTTCAATACCCTGGGGGTACGAGTAGCTAGGCCAAACCTTCCTGTTTCAATAAAGGTGGATCATGTTCTAAGGCCAGGATTTGCGGTTTGTGCTGGAATCGCCAAACTTGCGGGACAAGATGAGCGTTTTAGGCCACGGGATGATGAAGGTAGAAGAATCGCTCAGTCGTTCATTGCAGGATGATATCACGTTGAACGCTTTGGAGTGGATTTCTGGGTCAACTTTATGTGATTTTTTTCTAGTGCAGGCTGAAGTCGTTTATAGAATGCGCCACGGACTCGCCATTGCTCACCCGGAGTAGTCTTACCGAATATTTTTACAAGCATGCCATCTCCACTCATCTTGTCTACTCGATCAAAGTAGGGTGGTTGAATAATTTTGCTGCCAACTTTTGTGTCACGAACTAGCTCTTCGCCAACATGATTAATAACATGCTCAAGCTTATCTATATCGGTGCTACTGTCAACGATCAGATCCTCGTTAAAGCCCGCATAGTTCATGGTTAAGTTTGATGTTGCCATGATATTGCCGTTAGGAACATGATGCAGGCGCCCGCTCTGATCTCTTATAATCGTGGTTCTAATGGTGATTGCCTCAACGGTCCCCGTAACCTTTAGGCCGGCTGCGTTTGTCATAACTTCAATAACATCACCTACTCGGTACTGGTTTTCGGTAATGATGAAGAAACCACTCATAAAGTCACGTATTAAGCTTTGTGCGCCAAAACCCAGCGCTACGCCAATAATACCGGCGCTTGCAATGAGGGGGGCTGTATTAATGCCCATTTCATTAATAACCATAATTGAGGCAACGATAAATATTCCAATTCTGAGTACGGCGTTAATAAGACTGTCGAGAGTCTTCAAGCGTTTTTTCCGGTCAGATTCTGTTGGGAATAAATCTGGCCGATGCGTGGCGCGATGGATAACTCTATTCACGGTTTTTGTTAGAACTCGGTACAAAATTTCAGCGCCGACGATTATTATGACAATTTGCAGTAGGTGTGCCGCCGACCAATCAATAAATAAGTGCCAAACTTCGTTTAGCCTTGCTTCTACACTATTAAATGCTGATTCCCACATTGCTTACAGTTATAATACACCGTATGGCGCAGTTTGATAAAATCGTAAAGGGTATTAATAGTGGTGGCGTTGGTGTTTTGCCAACTGACACCTTATATGGATTGGTCGCAAAGGCAAGTGATGAGGCTGCTGTGAAGAGGTTGTATAATCTGAAATCTCGTGAGCAGAAACCCGGCACGCTTATTGCGGCAAATATTGATCAGTTAGTTGAACTTGGCTTAAAACGTCGCTATCTCCAAGCCGTTGAGCGATACTGGCCGGGTGCAGTCAGTGTTGTTATTCCAACGGGGCCGGTCTTGAATCATCTACACCAGGGTAAATATTCATTAGCGGTTCGCATTCCTGACGATAAAGAGCTACAAAGTTTGCTAGCAAAAACCGGTCCGTTATTAACTTCTAGCGCAAATCAGCCAGGTGAAGCTCCTGCAAAAAATATTACAGAAGCACGAAACTATTTTGGCGATAAAGTCGATTTTTACGTTGATGGCGGTACGCTCGAAGGTGAACCGTCAACGGTTATTCGAGTTGTTGACGACGCAGTTGAGGTTTTACGAGAAGGTGCTGTTAAAATAAACGCGGAAACAGGGAGGATTGAATCATGACACTGGATGAATATCAAACAAAGGCTCTAGTAACAGAGCTTATGGATAGGCCGGATAATGTAAATGCTAATGATCCGGCGTTTGTCGCAAAAATTCTGGGCTTGGTTGGTGAGGCTGGCGAGGTTGCTGAAAAAGTAAAGAAGATTGTGCGCGACAAAGAGGGTAAAATCTCGGCTGGAGATAAGCAGGAGATCAAAAAAGAGCTTGGTGACGTTTTGTGGTACATCGCAGTTATGTCGGATTATCTCAATCTCTCACTTGGAGACGTTGCGCAAACTAACATAGACAAACTGATGAGCCGTAAACAACGCGGCACCTCGCGTGGTTCAGGAGACAACCGTTAATCTACAAATTCTTGGCGGAGCCATTCATCTAAGGAGTTGCCACCACCACCAGCCATACCAACAACCATATCACCAGCACCCAAGTGTTCTTGAATTACCTTTTTTAGTCTAGTATCTCGTTCCATTGGCTCGGCGATTGACGGATCTGCTAGATGGTTGATCATTTCTGCGGGCGCAATAACTCGCTGGTCTGGATCTTCCCGCGCGAGGTAGCTGGGTATCCAATATACTTTTTTGGCTCCTGAAAAGCAGTCTTTGTAATCATCAATCATGAAGTGTTGGCGGCGATTCGTTAAGGGCTCGTATACAACAATTACATCCTGATTTTTCTTGGCTGCCATCTCAAGCGCTACACTGAGGCCACCCCGAATTTTCTCTGGGGTATGGGCATAGTCACTGTAAAGGTTGGGAACAATTTGCTCCATGCGTCTTTGCAAGCCAGGGAAGCGGTTCATAATCTTTACGAGTTCATCTATTGGTTTATCAGTGATATCGTGAACGGCAGAAATTACTAACCAAGCATCAAGTCGGTTGTACTGCCCTTCTATACTTAACGTGTTAAGTTTTTCTTCCGCAGCATCTAGTAGAATAACTGAATCACTCTCAGATAGGTTTAGGTAATCAGCATCTTCTTGCCATATGTACGTTTTGTGACTTTGGCTAATAAACTCCTGGAACGCTGCCTGGTAGTCTTCTCTAGTTGGAAAGATTTCATGATGATCCCAGGTTACGCCGGTGATAAGGCTGTTGTATGGCTCAAAGGCTAAGAAGTTCCTGTCGAACTCGTCGGCTTCATATACAAAATATTCACTACTCTTTTGGTATTGACCCATATCACCAAAGCTGATTTTAGCACCAACTGAATAACTAAGCGGGACCCCAAGTTCTTTAAAGAGCCAAATAGCCATGGCTGTTGTTGTGGTTTTGCCGTGCGTACCCGCAATGGCTAATAATTTTAACCTTTTATCGCTAATAATTTGGTTTAATAGTTCATCGCGTTTCGAATGCTTTATATCTTGTTCACGTGCAAACTGTAATTCTGGGGCGTCGGCATTTTCTATAGCGACAGCCGATGAATAAACATACCAATCAATCGGGTCTACGTCATGGACCTCTGCAATTGCATCACGGTCTTGACCAATGTGTATGTCATTGATACCCTTTTTACGCAAATATTCAATGTACTGCGAATCTTGTTTGTCGGAGCCGGATACCGTATAACCTGCTTGTTTGGCAATTAAGGCTAGCGGTCCGATTGCGGTCCCCCCTATTCCGGAAAAGTATATATGCATACGATTAGTCTATCAGGTTAGCGCAAAAAGGTTTACCATAAGTACAATGAGTAAACGATCATTGCGCCGTGCATGGCGGCGAGTGCAACTTGTGAATACCTGGTATTTCTTTGGCTTGTTTGTATTTTTTTTAGTAATTGGTATTGTTGCGGTTCGGCAGAATAATGTCCGTTCAATCGAACTCCGCGAGGCAGTTGTTAAAGCGGATGAAGATAATGGAGATGTTGAAGCTGCCCTGCGAGAACTCCGCGAACATATGTATACACACATGAACGCTGGCCTTTCTAGTGGATCTCTCAAGCAGCCGATTCAGCTGAAGTATCGTTATGAACGCTTAGTTGAGGCAGAGAAACAAAAATCCGGTGACAGTCAGCAAGTTTATGCAGAGGCGCAAAAGTATTGTGAAGAGCGTTTTGGCCAAGGATCTCTGCGCGAAGGGCGCGTGCCTTGTGTGCAGGAATATGTAAGCCAACACAGCAGTGGTGAAGTTTCGCAAATACCAGACTCTTTGTATAAGTTTGATTTTGTTAGCCCCAAGTGGTCACCAGACTTAGCGGGTTGGAGTTTGTTGCTTGCCGGCATATTTTTAGCGCTGTTCCTCATTCGTTTCCTCACAGAACGTTGGTTTAAAGCCGAGCTAAAAGAATTATAAACTTTCGCCCTTGCACTCCCTTCTCATCCCTGCTAACCTATACGCAAGATACCATAAGCGAGTTTCAAGATAAAACAACATGAAAAAAATAGCGATATGGGCTAAGGGTAAACTGCAAGCAATCAAATCATGGCTCGCAGTCTCTAAGAAACGTCAACGTATTACCGCTATTGGTGTAGTACTCATTATTGCGCTAGCTGGTCAAATCATCTATTCCAGCTTTGCAGCTACCACCGAGTATAGTCAAATCCCTGAAGTAGCTAAGATGCAGAAACTAACAGAAGAAGTCATTAAACTAACTGATGAATACGCTGCCATGCCAGATGTGATCAATGGCAAGAAAGCAGTAAACAAACCCAATGAAATGAAAGCTACCAGAGGTAAAGAACTGACAGCTAAGGTTAAAGAACGAAGTGAGTCCTACAAGCTTGCTATGCAGTATGATCCACAGACGACGGCTAATTATTACCTACCGTATACAACCAGAGATAAATTGCCGAGTGATGCCAAGTTCTATACCGAAACAGCTGTGGACATACAAGGCTATTGGATAACTGGTGCTATAGATAGCGACCAAGGATCTCGTAATCTCGTCAGATTACAACTTGAAGACAAAAGCCGTTTGGCCGTATATGGTACTAACCTGCCAGACTTTACAACCGGAGCTAAGGTTCGAATTACGGGTATCCAAATAGAACGAGCACTTACTGCTGCGTTACCTCATAAAGATGAAAACACCCAGGCATTATCTGTTTCACAGTCAAACAAAACAGCCCTCTCTCAAGTATTCACTACTAAAGTCCAAGCTGCCGATACGTCATCTCTCTGCAAGAGCTTACTCGGGCCGGTTGCTGGTAATATTTGTCCGGATGAGCTCCCTAGTCAAGAAAGCAACGAACGCCCAAGCGATGCTCCAGAGGTTGTTTTTTGTGTTAATCAGGGCGAGCAAAATTGTGGTAAGGGTACCGATCCGGTGACAAATGATGTTCACCCTGTGAAATTGTTAGTTGTACCTCTCGAACTACCTGGTGAAGATGGCGGTGTCTTCAGTGATGGCGAAACCTATAACATAGATGAGATTACCCAGGCGTACACAAAAGTCCAAAACGTGTATAGCGTAATGTCTTACGGTAAATTCCGACCTGATGTCACTGTCTATCCTCGGTATACCCAGGTTGAATCAAAAGACTTTGACAACTTTGACGACTTTTCATGGGATTGTAAGGACAACCATACTATCTTTGAGCTCGAAATGGCTGCCGAGGCTGCTATAAATCGTACTCCTGGTCTGAGAGACAAAGCAGAGGATGCGACAGATATTGCGCTATTGTACAACAAGGTTCCATGCTCTGGTGAGAGGCATGGAAGCGGTTGGGCTTACGTAGGGGGTAGTGGAGGTGATACGAGGATTAAAGGTTATACCAATATTGATCTTAATAGTAGTGGAGATCTCTCATTTATAGCGAGTACAGTTACACATGAATTTGGACATAGTATTGGCTTTGAGCATGCGAATGCTGCATGTAAAGATGCAGACAAAAAGTGCGAAGAGAAATATTTAAATCCATATAACTTTATGGGTGGAAAAAGGATGTCGCGCTCAAAAACCATAATTAATCCTTTTGATGATGTACTAAACGATAGTTTTACCGCAAATTATCTTGATACAGCTGACTCATTATCTGTGAGTGCTCGACAAAAAATGGACGTTGGCTGGATACCCGAAACAGATGAATCTCGATTCATAAGTACCAAAGCGAATGAAGATTTTATTAATAGAGGCTTTTCCGATTCGAGCGAAGAAGGGGTCGTCGTAGGCTCGGCTAGCATGAAACTTAATGCTCTTTGGCAGGATCATGGGATACGCAGCATCGAGCTCAATTTAAAGGGAGGTTATCCATATTATATCGAGTACCGTCCTAAGACAGGTCACGGTATTGATAACTTTGATAGTGATGGCTTAAGTAATGGTATCTTGGTTTATCGCGTAGGCGAACTGATGAATGGTGAGCACAACGACAACACCTACGAAAAGGATGATATTACTTACTATGAATGGGACTACACCCACGCAGCTACCAAAGAACCTTTCAAGCTTGAGACTGGTGACGATGCAGTCTGCGTGACTCCAACCAACCTGACTGAAGGGAGCGTAGATATACGGATAGATAGTGACTGCAATAACGTCAAAATTGGCGGTTACAAATTTAGCTCACCTTTCATCGCATCAGGTACCGGAGACGCTAAGCTCAATAGTTCAGCCGGTGGTATTGCCACTGACTCAAAGGGTAATGTCTACGTCACAGAGCAGATAAGTAACCAAGTAAAGAAATTCGATAAAGATGGTAACTTTATAACCAAGTGGGGTGGGACCTACGGCACCGCTGACAACCAGTTCAAGAATGCCGGTGCCATCGCTATTGATTCTAAAGATACAGTCTATGTTGCAGACATAGGTAATAGTGTTATTAAAAAGTTCAATTCTGACGGCGCATTCATCTCAAAGATTTTACCAGATAGGGCTCCGACAGATATCGTTTTTGACTCGCAGGATAATATGTACGTTGCGTATGATTATTCCGTAGGTAATCGTGGCATGATCCAGAAATTTGACTCGAGTGGTAATTTTATAAAAGGCTGGGGTTCATATAAGACATTCACCCCTGGTGACGGGCAGTTTAGTGTTCTTCGGGGCATTGCTGTCGATAAGCAAGGGAATGTATACGCTACAGACAGTGCTAGTGCCGCCTCGAGCGTGCAGAAATTTGATAGTAACGGTACCTTCATAAAGAAATGGGGTACGGTCGGCAATGGTGAGGGCCAATTCAAGGGTGTCACCGATATTACCTTAAGTCCATGGGGCACGCTATATGTAACCAATATGGATAACGGTCGCCTCCAAGAGTTTAATACAGACGGGACACTTGTCTCTGACTGTCTCTGTGGCCGAGCCTGGGACGGTGCGTACGGTACTGGATTTACGAACCTTGCCTTCATTGCTAACGGAGACCTCCTCATCGCTAATGGACGAAGTCCCGGCAGTCTCGGTCGGTATACGGGGACAAAGGTGGAGACGAAGGATTATAAGATCTTGTCTTACTAAGTATTTAAGAAAGAACAGGCAAGTGAGCATATTGACAAAATGCTATTATTAGTGATATAATATAATCTATGAGAAGTAACTTTAGTAAGACTCTTAAATATAGTGCAATTGCTGCAATTGCTGCTTTGCCCGCTATGGGCAACAGAGAAGCCAATACACAGCCAACAATAACGGCCGAAGATCGAGTTGAAGAGTGCTTTAGTTACTATTCGGGTAAAGAGAGAGACTCTATCGATAATCCTGAGGTAGTAGTTTTTGTAGGTTGTGCTGCAATGGAGAGTTGTAGAGAAGGCAAGTCAACAACTGCTATTATCACGGACATGATACAAGATGGCACTGAGCTTGTAGATATTGCACAACGGTCGCTACCAACAGCAGAAGATTTGGTTGGTAAGTTTGATTTGCGGAACTGTGTTCAAGTAGAAGTCATAGGGTTGCCCGATAGTCGAGGGCCAAGATACACACAGTACACCAAGGGCCAAGTCCCAGAAGTTTTTTACGCCGAATAAAGAAGTGCTATCATAAGCACATGCAATATGTAGCCCAAACTCAACAATCGGAAAATACAATAAATACGACCATACCATACACACCGCCTGTAGAGGAAAAATCAGACAGCAGTCTCTTGCTGCCAATTGGCTCGGCAATAGCAATCGGTCTGCTTATAGTAGTGGCAGTTGTACTGTTGCGCCGCCGAAAAAGGAAAAGTACTGTCACCCCAAATCAGGCGTCGCTGGCTACGGCTACTCCAGCCGCAGGAACGATTGATAAAAATACTGACCCAGCTACGACTGGAGATGTTCCTCAGAGCCCAGTCTCTTAAGTCGATAATAGCTATAAGCATAAGCCAAAACGTTGTATTTATTGCAAAAGTTATCCATAGTTATGGAGTAGAAAATTTGGCTAGCAGACTATTTGTTTATTTGCGGTTACCTCTGTTATGGCGTAATGGTAACAGATTGCAGCAACTGTAAGTGGGTAGTCTGTATCTGTTAAGTTAATAAAAAACAGTTGACAAGTAAAAAGCTAACAGAGTATGTTAGGGGTACTAACATAAGACCTGAGAGGGAGAGTTATATATGGCTTACAAGCACACAAATAGCAAAGGCGTAACATATTACCTAAACAGCAAAGAAGTTACACTTCGCGGCGGTAAACTACAGCGAATTTACTACTTCAGCAAAGACGAGCGTCCAGAAGCTACTGATCTTCCTGATGGCTACTCAGTAAACGAAAACCCACGTAACGGTTTTCTTACAATCAAAAAGGGCTAATTAAAGCCCCAAAAATAATAAAATACCCGCTGTTTGGCGGGTATTTTTAATTTGTTTCACTTATTACGATCGCATGGTGAATAGGTCGCCTACATTTAATAACTATGGTATAATATAGTTTATGAGTGAACACATTGATGGTAATACTGGTTGGCAGGTTAACGACGATGGTGATGTAATAGCGCCTGACGACGGAGTATTTCCACTGCAAGATCATCAGATTGGCCCTGTGAATGTAAGTGGTATGCGGCATGACCCAGAATATAGTGCACCAATAGCTGGTCAAGTGGCAGCTGAAACTCAAGATGCCGAACCGGCAGATCCACTAATAGCTGAACCTACCAGGATACAACGTAAGCCAAAACGACCCTTTGAGATGCCGGGACAAAACCGGAATGGACGAACAAATGGCCCTGGTTTGGCAACTCGTGCAGAAGCTCAAAAAGGTATGACCGATGCAGAAATTGATCAGCAGCAAGAAATTAATACACGAGGTGCTGCAGCAGCACGACGCATGCTACGCGGTGAGACAGAAGAAGACTCGATATAATGGATCCAAAACCAGGACAAGGCTCTCTCGACACTGAGCTAGTAGAACAATCCCCAGAAATAGCAGGTACAGAAAATATTCAAGGAGCCCTGTTTGAAACACACATAGCCACAGGTGGTGCTACAGACCCTGAGCTATTGAGTGAAACTGCTACGTATGAACCGCAGCCAGACGGATTCTACCCAGAAACAACAGAACAAAGTAGCCGAGAGGACACGGAAGTGTCAGAGCAAGCAAAAGAGGCGGTTAAGCGTACTAATCGACACAGAGGTCAGGTGGGCAAACACTCCCCTCTTGAGCGCAATGGTAGCTATGAAGATGTCCAAGTTGGTGATTATCTACCCGGATTCGGCCCAGTAACGTATACGAATTTTTCTGACGCGCTTTTGCATGCCGAAAGTCTAGAAAAACAACGTAGATCTACGTTGTCTGGAATAGCCGGCCAAGGGTCACTAATGCAGGACGAGTCGCCAGAACAAGGGTCAGTTGTTGAGGTGCGAGAACCGCGCGTGGCACTGGTGCATGTGCTGGCTCCTGAGTTTCATGGTTTGGACCCTAACGATTTTGCCGATATCACAGATGACCTTGTGGGGCGTGCTTCACCGGCTGTTTTGCGTGAGGCCTTACTCGATACAGATAACACTGCATCCAGTCCGCTGCATGGTCGGGATAATAAAGGCAAGAGCGTTGTCAGCTATAGGTCTGGCGAACAAGGTCTCCATGTTGTTTGGTTGTCTGTTACTCCGACTGAATATGGCCTGTTTTCACGTCATGTTGATATGTTAGGAAGGACAGCTTTTAATAGCACTTTGGCTAGCAGGGATGCAAAATTAAGAGCAGAAACAGATAACCCAGCCGCTAAGGCACGTACAGATGAGGATGTAGCAGCTGCTAACCGTGCGGCGGTTCGTCAAGTAGAACGTAAACTGCCAAAAATGGAGGCTTACCTGGAAGAAGAACTTGAATCCAGGATTGAAGTGATACAGAAGTTTATCGAGATGACCAAACACCGTAATCTTAGTCGCGGTACGTATGCGACAGTTCAGGCTCGTTTTGAGCATCTGCGCCAGTATGTATTTGGTGACATGCTCGATGCTGTGGGCAACCAGAAACGGTGGACCGAGGAGCATGCAAGAAGGGCTGACCAAATCTTGCAGAAGCGCCTGTACATAAGTGGCACAAAACCAGACAGGGTACGTAACTTTATGGAAATGCTTGAACTGGCTGAAGAGTACTATGGCCATAAGCGTGCCTTTGTGTTGACTCGTATCTGGGAAACACGGGAGTACCTAAGAAAGAACCAGGATGCCGTTGATGATGCACGGCAAAAAGACCAAGAACGAGCCGGTCAGGATGCCTAAAGGCTTCAGTAGTTTGCCAAAGCCATTTTTTGTATTGGCACCCATGGATGACGTGACCGATACGGTCTTCCGCCAAATTGTGACCGAAACGGCTGCGCCAGACCTATTTTTCACGGAATTTGTAAATGTTGATGGCTTACAAAGCCCAGGCAGAGAACGATTGCTGCCAAAGCTTAAATTTTCAGACAAGGAGCATCCAATTGTGGCGCAGATTTGGGGTAAGAATCCTGAAAATTATTACAAAACAACTAAAGACATTATTGGTATGGGTTACGACGGTGTCGATATAAATATGGGGTGTCCGGATAAGGCGGTGGTTAAAAATGGCTGTTGTAGCGCGCTGATTAATAACAGAGAACTAGCAGGGGAGATCATTACGGCAGTTAGAGAAGCGGCCGGGGACCACTTCCCTATCTCTGTAAAATGTCGTGTAGGATTTACAACAGTTGATTTATCATGGATAGTATTCTTATTAACACAAAAACTTAACATGTTAACTATTCATCTTAGAACAACTAAAGAAATGTCTAAGGTGCCGGCGCACTGGGAGCTCATGGGACAGATTAAAGAAATGCGCGACCGTATATCCCCTGCTACTTTATTGGTCGGTAACGGTGATGTATTAACGCACAAACAAGGCGAAGAATTAGCCAAAAAATACGACCTTGATGGTGTAATGATTGGGCGTGGAATCTTTCAAGACCCATATGTTTTTTCAGAAAAGTCAGTCTGGGACAGTGTTAAGAAAATGGAACGAATTGCTTTATATAAAAAGCATGTTGAACTGTTTGCTAAAACCTGGAAGAACAACGAACGTCGCATCCCTACCCTCAATAAATTTTGTAAAGTCTATATTCAAAATTTTGATGGTGCCAAAGAGCTGCGCGAAAAGTTAATGAACGCCCGTGAAATAGACGAATTGCTAACATTATTAAATGCAGAATTGCGGCGCTAGGCAACTAACGCTGAAACATTGTATAGTTATGGGTACATGGGGCTTGTTAATCTAAATTTATTCGCACAATCTAGTTCAGATGGAGGATTATCCGCTGGTGCTCTGGTGATTACTGCTGTCGTGATCGCCATACCATTGATCATTGGAGTTATCTGGTTAAAGGTTGATTATACCCGTCATAAGCGACCACTGAAGGAAATCGATCCACAAGTTAAATATACGTTTTGGCACCACATCAAAGTTGTGACTATACCACTGCTTTCTTATAGGGTTACATTTATGATTCAAAAAAAAGATTGACATATTTTGTGCCCGACTGGTTCATGATATACTTAAGCGTAATAAATAGGAGGGCAAGCTGGCATGTCAGCTGAAATAATTACAAGTTCAGAACAAACTAAGAAAAGGCGTGTGCCAATACTTAGTAAGCGAGCGTTAATTATAATATTAATTGTTATTGCTGAACTGGCTCTACTTTTTTCTGTATTTGGAGTCGGCTATAAAATCGGGCAGGACGTTGGCAAAAAAGACGCTACCGTTGAGTCCGGGCTCAATAGCTTTAATAGCTTGCTTGGCAACATTTCTAATCCTTTCCGTTCAACTACGGGCAAAGTATCAGCCATTTCTGCAGATAGTATTTCAATTGAAACGAGTAATGGAGAAACAAAGACCGTAAAAATAACGAGCGATACAAAGGTATCACGCCGGTCAGAACCAGTATCTGTATCTGATGTTAAGACGGGTACGCGTGCATCTGTTTTCTTGGATGAGTCAGCCAGCGAGCCAACTGCTACTCGCATCATTGTTAACGAATAGCATGAGCTAAATCAGTCCGTTAAACGAATATGCATTTAAGCATAAGTACTGTAAAATAATAGATAATCAACAGGTAAGTTGTGAGACATCTAGTGTTAAAGATAAAAAAGCAAATTTCTCGGTTACCACTTCCATTCTGGGTAAGCTTCTATATATTTCTAATAATTATAGTTGTGCCTGTTTTGGCCTATTTTGGCACGTTCGGCAAGGCCGCTACTGCGCCAATGGTTGTATCGCGAGACTTGGTCGCAAACGACTGGGGTGTTCAATTGAGTGCCGGTACCGAACCGGAGGGTATTACGGAAAAAGGCTTCCAATATGGAACGGATACAGACTATGGTCAAACAATTGAAGACCAGTCATCATTTTACTGGTATACATATTTGAAAGATTGGGGCGTTAATTCTGGTACACGTGACGGAGAGCTCAATAGGCCGGCAGATGTTGCTGTAAGCCAGTCAGGTAATATTTACATAGTTGAGATCAATAATCGTCGAGTCCAAAAATTTGATAGCAATGGTAACTTTCTAGCAAAGTGGGGACAAAGCGGGTCAGGTAATGGCCAGTTTAATACACCCGAGGGCATTGCTATTGACGCCGCAGACAATGTTTATGTTACCGATTCACAGAATAACAATATTCAAAAATTTGATAGCAATGGTAACTTTCTAGCAAAGTGGGGACAAAGCGGGTCAGGTAATGGAGATTTCAATAGGCCGCTAGGCATTACTATCGACTCCTCTGGTGATGTTTACGTAGCCGATTCAAACAATCACCGCGTTCAAAAGTTTAGTTCGTCTGGTGTTTACATAGAACAGTGGGGAGGAAACGGTGAATTTAATGAGCCAGAAGACATTGCAGTCGATCAGGCGGATAATATTTACGTTGCAAACACGTATAGTAGTGAAATAAAAAGAATTAATGTATCAAATGACCAGGTAACATTTATAGCTAGTATTTACTATCCTCAGTCTATTGCGCTCGATACAAGCGGGAATATATATACTAGCGGCAACGGTTCTATTCAAAAATTTGATAGTAACGGGGGTTACTTAACGGGGTTTGGTAGCGGTGGTAGCGGAGAGGGAGAATTTAATGGCATAGCAGGTATCACTGTCGACTCGTCAGGCAATATATATGCCAGTGATTCAAACAATCACCGCGTTCAAAAACTTGATGACAACGGTAATTTCGTATCTGCTATAAGCAAGCAAGTGCCTGTCGGTGGCTGGCCAAAGTTTTCTAGCTCACTGGCTCGTGGTGATGATGACACTGTTTATCTGACTGACCAAAATGGGCACGAGGTTATAAAAATAAGTTCCGATGCTACATTGATGACACGGTGGGGGTCTAATGGCTCTAGTCCTGGCCAGTTTAGCTCACCAACTGGTGTGGCTATTGACACGCAGGGTGATGTGTACGTAGCCGATACAGGTAATAGACGAATACAAAAATTTGACGAAGACGGTAATTTTATCTTAGAGTTTTCTGCTACATATCCAAACGAGAACCCAGAACAGCCAGACAACGAATATCAACCACAAGATATTGCAGTAGATTGGAACGGCTATGTTTATGTGGCAGATGATACATGGATTCATCAATACGATCCGTCGGGCAATCATGTACGAACTTGGGGCGGTCAAGGTACTGGAGATGGGCAGTTCTCTACAAATGGTTATTCGAATCAACTCAAACTTTCTGCGTATGGTCCAGGAATAGTCGTCCTAGATAGGGGCAACTACAGAGTTCAAAAATTTGATGGGAATGGTGACTATCAACTTCAATTTGGCGGTCAAGGTACTGGAGATGGGCAGTTCTATTATATGCCAAGCGACATCTTTACGCGTGACGATGATATATATGTTTATAATGGCCAAGGCTTTGCTAAGTATGACGCAACAGGGACCTATATTTCGACCACTGGCAGAAATGACGGCGGTAGTGCTGTTATGAACTTTGTAATTGGCCAAAATGGTGTGGCCTACACCACAGATATGGTCTCTGCTGGCATTACGCTGCTCGGCGGATCAATAAACAGTTCAATTGGTTTTGACCAGCTTGAGTGTGGTGTCGAGTATCATTTCAGGGCGTATGCAACTAATCAGTATGGGACGAGCTATGGTGAAGATCAGACGCTCACAAATAATGATTACGGCATATGTGCGCCACCGTCAGACCTTGCAGGTGAGGCAAGTACTAAGTATGTTGACTTAACTTGGGGCTCTGTATACAACGCAAGTCAGTACACGGTCGAGTACAAGCAAAGTGATAGTAATGATTGGACTACTCATCAGACTTCATATAGCTCAAATTCTACATCGCGTCGAGTCAGTGGCCTAGCACCGAATACTTCATATGATTTTAGGGTACATGCAGTCTCGAGTAACCAGATCGAAGGGCCGTATTCGGATGTATTTACAGTGTCAACTCTGCAAACCCAAACATATTACATCTCAACCTGTGCAGAACTGCAGGGTATTTATATCAACCCAAGTACACTGCAACCGGGTGATTTAACAGGTGATTATATACTTGAGAACGATATTGACTGTTCTGAGTCAGTAAATTGGAATTGGGATGAAATATTGCCACCCGAGCTTTCATTAAGTCCTGGATTCCTAGCTATTTATGACTTATTCAACGAAGATGCCTTTACTGGTAGCTTTGATGGTCAGGGTCATACCATAAGTAATTTATATCAAGATGCTAGCGGTATGGCCTTACCTGGTATATTTGGCGCCACTGATGGTGCAGTCATCCAAAATGTTAATATTGATAGCAGCGAGATGATTGGTGTAGCTGCAGCTACAAATGTCGATGTGTCTGGTGCCGCACTAGTGGCTGCAGCCATAAACTCTACAATTTCAGACGTCCATGTTACTAATCTCAGCTTTACGGGCATTAGTAAAAATGTTTTTGGGGGGTTGGTTGGTGGAGTCATGCAAGACTCTAGCCAGATGAGTATAAACCGTAGTTCGGTTACTGGTTCGGCGACACTTAATGCCCCAACCGGTGATGATCAGTATGAATTGATTGTTGGTGGCCTGCTTGGTATGGGTATGGCCCAAAATACATCCATAACAGAATCCTTTGCTAATATGCAAATGGATATGCATATTACGGCATCTCATGGAATGGCATTGATCGGTGGGCTTACGGCCGGAGTGTTCCCGAATATAGAAAACTCATACAGCGCAGGTTCAATTTCTCTTGATGGCGGCGGTAATGAAAACGCATTTGTGATGATTGGTGGCCTGGCCGGCCAGCAGGCCGGATCACTGGAGAACTCATATTCTTCTGTTGATATAGATGTTGATAATCTTTCATCACCAATGCGTATGATTGGAGGCGGCCTGGGTGCTGTGTATGGAATGGTTCCGATGAGTATTAACTCTTCGTTTTCAACTGGGGCAGTTCAGGTTAGCAGTGATGGGATGTTCCCGTATGGTGCATTTGCTGGCGGTATGTTAGTGGGGGGCGCGCCGGTAACATTTACCGATAATTACTACGACCAAACATCGTCAACAAAGGATGAATGTATTGGCGCATTTCTTGATGGCGACATGAACTCTGTTGAGACTCCAGACGGTTTCGAATGTACAGCAGTAAATACTGATGGCAACAGTGGAGGCTATTTCTTCAATAATACAACAAATCCACCGCTTGATCAGTGGAATTTTGATGATATATGGAAAACCAATACGAGTAGCACACCAACATTTAGAGGTAGCGAACCTCCGGTGCCAACTACTCCCGGAGCACCACGCAACTTATCGGCTGTCTCTGATTCGCCTTCAAGCGTTAATCTCCAGTGGCAGCAGCCGGCATCTAACGGACATAGCTCACTTACTGATTATGTAGTGCAATACAAATTAAATAGCAGCAACACATGGACAACGTTTAATGACGGTATTGCTACCGCAACTAGTACGACAATTACTGGCCTTACAACGGGGAGTACATACGATTTCAGGGTAGCGGCGGTGAATGCAATTGGCACGGGATTATTCACGAGCCAAGTATCTGTTGAGTTGGGGGCTGTACCGAGCGTGCCACGCAACTTCCATGCTGACCTGACTCTAATAGACTGGGGTCTTAATTTCGGTGATGATGAAATAGAGGGTGCTGGCTTTGCTGTTCCAAGAGCAACATGGGATGAGCCACAATCAGGCCAACCGATCACAGGCTATGAGGTTGAATACCGAAAAACAGGCACAGATGATTGGATATCTCTCGATAGAGATAACGATCTGTTACGTGAAGCAGTCGTAGATCTTGGCATAGGTGACCTGAGTAGTATTAACCCCGATGACTTATCTCCTGAAGAACAGCAAGAATTATTTGACCAATTTACCGAATTACTTCTGGCTGTCTTGAGGGGCGAAGAGTTTGAAATGAGGGTGGCTGCCGTTAATAGTATAGGCACTGGTGAATTTACTGAGCCTCAAGCAGTCCGCATTGGGATTGGCGCTACAACCTGCGAGGGTCTGCAGTATGCATTGATGTGGGGTGTTATTCCAGAGGGCGAAGAGTTTGAATATAATGGAGAGTCCATTACGCTACCTGCAGCGTATATCTCTTTGCTTAATAACATTGACTGTAGCGATACGGTTAACTGGAATGAGGGCGAAGGCTGGATGCCGGTTGGTAGCTTGGAAAATATAGGAGATATTGGGTATCCTTTCAGAGGTACTTTTGATGGTCACGGGCATACGATATCTGATCTGCACATCGATCTTTCAGACGAAGGGGACTTGCCAGGAATTGTTGGTATGTTTGGTGCGGTAAGAGGAGGAACGGTCAAGAACTTTACCTTGAGTGGCGGACAAATAGGTGGTTCTGATGGTGCAGGTGCAGTTGTGGGCATACTAAGCCAGGGTGCACTTGTTGATAACGTACAGACAGATGTACTTGTCGGGAGTATGAATTGGGCTGGAGGAATTGTTGGTACCACAGACACGACAGGCAATATCTCAATACGAAACAGTGGCTCTACCGGAACTCCTGTTGCCCCAATGACTGGTGGTGTGCTTGGAGTTGCTATGACTGGTGATGCTGGCCTCGGGCAATTTAATGGAGATAGTTTTGCTCTTGACGGCGAGGGCAATATGTATGTAGCGGGCAATGGTTTGGTCCAGAAGTATGGCCCTAACCGGCGATTTATTCAAGCATGGGGCAACACAGATGTCGAATCTGGATACACTAATGACTGGCAAGACGAGATCTACTTTACTACACCTGGTAAATTTTCAAACTACAGCACAATGCAAGTGGAAGTTGATTCATCAGATAATGTTTATGTGTCTGACGCAGGTAACAGTAGGATACAGAAGTTTAGCAGTGATGGAGAATTGCTTCATGTATTTGGTGGCGATGGCACGGACGATTGGCCTTATAACGGTGCTGGGAACAATGATGGCCAGTTCTCCTCAACGTACTTGCGTTTTGTAGTTGATTCTTCGAGTAATCTTTATGTTCTAGATAATGGTAATACTCGTGTCCAGAAATTTGATGCCTCCGGTACATTCGTTACAAAGTGGGGCTCACCAGGTTATGAGGACAATCAGTTATCAGACTCACTCCAGATTGCGGTTGATAAAAATGACAATATCTATGTATATGGTGCTAGAGACAACTCATCGTACAGACGCATTCAAAAGTTTACGTCTGTCGGTGCGCATCTCAATACCGTTGGTCTCGTGGGGTCTGGTGACGAGCTACTCACATATGATTATGGAGAATCTGCACATAACCAATTCATAGCTTTCGATGATGATAATAATATGTATGTTCTGAACGGCGCAAAAGTTAAAGTGTATGATTCTAGCGGTACGTTTATTCGTGCATTTAATAGTCAACAATATGCGCAGTCGATTGCCGTTACACCTGGTGCTGACGCAGATGTCTATGTTTCTGCGCTAAGTACTGGCTCGTATTCTTCGGGATCAGAAACTTTTAGTTATGTGCCATTCATGAAATTTAGTGAGGAAGGTGACGTACTTGTATCGGCCAATACTGCCGATACAACACAGATGTCTCAGATTAGATATGATGACTCGGATGGTGGCTATGTTTACGGCATACAAGGCTCTGGTAAATCAGTGGTAAAGAAGTTTGACACAGACCTAACTTATGTTGGCAGAGTTGATGGAGCCGAAAACGATGACGAGGGGAAGCCGCTTGTACTCACTAACAATAGTTACAGTAATGATTTTGATTATTTTGAGGAAACAGGTGGCGGTGGCCAGATAATGGGTGGCGGAATTATTGGTTTTGCTGGGAATGTTAACGTCATTTCTGACCCAGAGGCGAATACGATATTAGGTTCTTTACCTAGTAATCGACCGGATGTAATTGTCAGGGGTGCAAACGTTAACTTGCAGTCATTCCCCTCCTGTTTTCTTTCTGGCGGGGTTGTCGGGTCGGTCCTTGGATCCTTTGTTAAGGTAGAGGATGCAGATTCGACAATTGCATATGACTGCGATACCGAGTTTGTGACCGGAGGTGACTCGATTGCGGTTACAGGTGGAATCATAGGGGCATCATACGGTAATATTGAGATCTCAAACTCCGACACAAATATATCATTTGGGTCGGGGCCACAGTCTGCTGGTACCGAGGATATGGACATTGGTCTCTCGGCGATTGGTGGCCTGGTGGGTGCACAGTTTATGATGGGAGGTCGGCTCGCTATTATTAATAGTTCGACAGAGGGCACGATTAATGTTGAAAATAGTGCAGCCGATCTTGGTATGGCGGCAGCTGGCGGGTTGGTGGCACTTTCATCAGCAGAACAAGTGGTTGTTGATGGCTCAGAGAGCAATGTTGACATATCGGTTGATGCAGGATGTACCGCAGGTTGTTATGTCGGTGGCTTAATTGGAACCTCTGGTGGCTTTATGGGTGACGGTTCAGGCTTTGGTGGCTTAATTGGTATCTACGATAGCGCTAGCCATGGTGACATTGATGTTAATGCTGGAGCTTTTGCAGTCATCGGCGGTGCCAGCGGCTTATTCTTTAATGATGCGGCTGTGGTTGATGGCTTTGAGCGCACAGGCTCGATTACCACAAGTAATGGGCTAGTGTCTGTTGGTGGGTTATCTGGTGCATCTTACGCTGCCGATACCTCCATATATGGTGCTGAGATAAAAGGCTCTGTAGATGTTGCCACGAGTAATATAGATTATGAAGATATTATGGGGGCAGCCCAGTCATTCCCCGGCATACCACAGTTTGGTATCAGTGCCGGAATAAGCGGTGGATTAATGGGTGCGATGGCTGCTGGGAATGCTAGCATAGAAAAAAGCTATGTATCGGGAAACGTTTCATCACCGGTAATTGCTGGTGGTATGGTTGGTGCAACTGTCGGTGTTGATCTTGATTTTGATGCAGTGTTTGGAGCAATAATGGGCCAGGACGTTGATGCGATTCCAGGTATGAGCGATATAATTCGCCCGGGTAAAGTTACCGTTAAGAATGCCTATGTATCTGGTAATGTTGAGTCAAAGACCTTATCGTTCCAGTTGCCAGATATACCAGCACAAGAAATTCCTGGTGGTGGTGAAATTACTTTTCCAGAAAACCCGACTATTAGTTTTGGCGGTATTGCTGGTGGAATATTGGGTATAGGAGTCAATTCAAGCATCATTGATTCGTATACATCGGGTAACGTATCGACAGGTGCAGGTGGATTCAATTTTGATGTTGATGAACTTGTGCAAAGCAGCCTTGATGCGGCACCAAGCGGCACAATATCACCAGAACTCAATGACACAATATGGGAAGCTGTTAATGTTGCTAAGACTACACTAAGTGGTGTTAGTGGGGGTATCACTGGTATATATTTTGATCGTGCTCCTACTGGAGATGATGATCCGGGATACAAGATTGAAAACAGTTTTGCTGCTGGTCAGATAAATACAGCAGGCTACAAGGGTGCGCTGTTTGGTTTTGCTCCTGACTATAGTTTTGATTTTTACTCAAATTCAAAGGGCGCCTTTAGTTCACCAAGTGACATAGCGACAGATAGCCAAGGCAACTTGTATGTCCTTGACGGTGGCAACAATAGGGTTCAGAAGTTTGACAGTGACGGTAACTATGTTTTGGAATGGGGTGGCGAGGGTACTGCAACTGGTCAATTTGGTGACTATGCCACAGCTCTGGGTATTGATGCATCAGACAACGTCTATGTAGTGGAGGCTGGATACGCAGGCCGTATCCAGAAATTTAACAGCAATGGTCAGTTTATATCCTTATGGGGAGTGGTCAGTTCGGAAGAGAGCGCGTTGAACACTCCGATAGATATAGCATTTGGATCTGACGGGTCTGTATATGTCAGTGACTACGTAGTGTGGACTGATCCTGTCATAAAAAAATACGATATCAATGGTAACTACATTAGTAATTGGAGTGGCAGTAGTACGCAAGCGGGTATTTTTGAAAAGTCTCCTAATATTGCCGCAGGCCAGTCAAACGAAATTTATGCATACGACCGAGGTAACAGATCTGTCAGTAAGTTTAGTGACAGTGGGGTACTTCTTGACGAATGGACTCTGCCAGAGCTTGATCCGCCAATAGATCCTGATGGCGTCGACAATACCTCAAAGATATTTGTGGATAGTAGCGGCTTAGTGTATGTATCAGATACTACAGAGAGCATAGTATACCAGTATGACGGCAGCGGTAATTTATTAAATACTTGGGATCTCTCGGAATTTAATATAGGAACTTCAGTCATGCTAGGCGGTTCGTCATCAACTTCTGTCAGGCCGTATTCATTTGCTAACGAACCTGGAGGTGGTCTATATATATTGGATACAGGCAAGACAACTGTTTACAAGGTAGATTCCGATGGTGTGTATCAAGGCAGCCTTGGTCGCTCCATGATCCTTGGCAGTACAGACGAAGTCGAGTTTAGTATGTCTGGTGGGCCAGAGGTTACAAATAACTACTTTGATCAAGCAGGCACAACACTTCAAAATTGCGGAACTATCTTCGACGTCTCGCTATCCGTCGTACAGGATCAGACCTTGAGTATTGAACAGAGCTTTGAAAATGTTCCACTTGGTACAAGTGAGTGTCATAACATCAACCAAGGTGGTATTGAGCCCGGATACTTTAAAGAGAATTCTACTAATGCACCAATGAACCAATGGAACTTTGATTCCATTTGGAAAACGAATGTTGATGGCTACCCAACATTCATAGGTAGTTTTGGCACGAATCAAGGTACAGATAACAAGGTCCCTAATGTTACCACCGGTAGTGCATCTGGTATCACAAGCAGTTCAGCTTCAGCTGTGGGTACGACATCACCAGCTGGTTTAACTGCGCGCGGTATTCAATACGGAACTACCAGTGGGTATGGCAACACAACTCAAGATAGTAACGCACTTCAGTTACAGCACACGACTGCTTGGGGTCAGATCACGCAAGATCAGAACTCTGCAGGTGAAGGCGAGTTTATGTTCCCAATCGATGCAGCAGTTGATAATAATGGAAACGTATTTATCGCAGACTACATGTCTCGAATCCAAAAGTTTGATAGTGATGGTAACTTTATAACGCAGTGGGGTGAATGGGGTACTGGTGATGGGCAGTTCCAATGTGTTAATTCTATGGATGTTGATGCTAGCGGTAACGTATATATTGCCGAAGGTGCCTGTAGTTCAGGGGGGCAGAGTCGCGTTCAAAAGTTTGACAACAACGGCAATTTCTTAACTAAATGGGGAACGATGGGTACTGATATACGGGAGTTCGGTGTGGGCAACAGGCTGGTTGTTGATCAGCGCAACTATCAAGTCTATGTTTCGTCCGCCTATACACAAGGATATAGTCGCATCCAAAAGTTTGATAGGAACGGTAACCTTTTGGCCGTTATCTTAGATGCATCCGAAGGTATAGATGATGGTGAGTTTAGTAACGATAATACAGGCTTGATGTTTTTTGATATTGACCAGAACGGCAATATTTATGTGACAGATAGCGGCAATGATAGGGTTCAAAAGTTTGACACAGACGGTAATTATACATCAGACTTTGTGCTCAACCAGGTCAATAGCGGAGGACTTGACCAGCCTACCGATATCACGACGGATAGTCTTAATAATATCTATGTGACAAACCGGGCATCGAGCAGCATTAAGAAATTTAGTAGCGACGGTAGTTTTATAGAAGAGTGGAGCGGCTGGAATGGTGGAAGCTTCTCTGAGAATGTTGCTGGTGTTGCCGTGAATGGATCGGGTGATCTTTATGTCTTGGATTTTGGCCTCAACCCTGTGATGCATAAATTTGTCGGTGGGCTGTCAGCTAACATGACTAGCCTTGCATGCAATACCACGTATCATTACCGTGCGTATGCCACCAACAGTTTCGGTACGGGCTATGGCAATGACAGAACGTTTACTACTAGTAGTTGTTCTGGTGGTGACACCAATCCTCCAACCCAACCACCAGTTGAGCCACCAGTTCAGCCACCTGTCCAACCTCCAACCCAACCACCAGTTCAGCCACCTGTCCAACCTCCAACCCAACCACCAGTTCAGCCACCTGTCCAACCTCCTGTTGTCGATCCTCAAACACCAGCTACTACCAGTTCAGGCTCCAGGCCATCTAGTTCTCAGTCGAGCACTCAACGCTCTGGCCTCTTGGCTATCCCCATCCTCGGCGCTGTCATTGGCCCATTGGTCAGTGTAGCCGAACACCTCCCTAAGTCAGTAGCCCGGGCAATCCCATACAGCCTGCTTGCCCTCCTGTTGGCTCTTTCCACCCTCTATGGCTACTCCAGCTACAAAGAGAACCAACGCCGTCAAGCACTCCAAGCCCTCATTGACCGCTTCAAAGCTCTCCTTGCCGCACGTGCTTCCTATCTCCGCATCACCTCCCACTACATCTCTACGCCTATCACCAAGATGCAAGGTACTATAGAACTCCTCTCTGCCGGTATTGCCTCGACCTCTTCTTCTACTAGCTCTGGTTCTCGCTCTCAGACTTCGAGTGGCAACGAATCGGGCACTGATGCTCAGACGAGTTCCACTAGCTCGACGCCTGGCTCTACCATTGCGCCATCAGGCTCAGCACCAGAGTCTCACTCTGATTCTCTTCCACCTCCTGCTGCCATGGCCGTTACCACTGCCACACTGACTATCCCAGAAAACTCAATCGTGGCTGCTCAAAACGGTCTCAAGAGCCTGGCTGACCATGCCGGTGAACTCCTAACTGAAGGCCAATCCTTGACTGGTCGTCAACAAGCTAACATTCAGAACCTCGAAAAGAAGAAGGGCCTAAGCTTCCTGACTCATCCAGCCTTCTGGTTGCCAATTGTTATTGTCTCTACCATTGTCACCCTACTGAACATTATCTTCGTCCAAGCTGATCGTTATGCTCCGACTGCCATTATGATCTTCTCTCAATTGATGCTCGGTTTTGTTTGTGTCATCGCGCTTGGTGTGAGCTACTACTTCTATGCTCAGGGTAAGGAACAACACAAGCTACTGCAAACCGAACAAGACATTGAGAAAGAGTTCAACGCTCGTCAGAGTGCTTTCATAGCCGATGCGGCTAACAAACTAAATGACGACCTTCTGGTCCTCGAAGGTGTTGGCAAAGGCATCGCCAAGTACCCCAAAGTAACAGGCTTTACGGATGGCCTAAAAGATCTCAAGCAAATCGTCGCTCAACTCGAAAAACTGAGCAGCCTATCCAAGAACGTACCAGGCCTCACCTGGAGCAGTGATTTAAGTAAGGCTACCAGTAAAGCCATCCAATCCCTCCAGGCTGAAGCCGACAAACAAGGCGTTACCATAACCAGTAGTAACATCCAAGCTGGTCTTAAAGTCAGCATAGAAGACCAAGCCCTGACTCACCTCATTACGGCTCCACTCAAGAACGCCATAGCTGCCAGCCCAACCGGTAGTCAGATTCAGATCACACAAACGAATGGCAACATAACTAAACCAAAACAGCCAACCGTCAGTACCACCGATAGCAAAACCACCAAGGCTGACAAAGCTCATCCTATCCATGTCACCATTACTGATCACGGCAAAGGCATACCAGCTGACAAGCTTGCGAGTATCTTTACTCCATTCAACTCAGCTCATAGCCTAGAGCGCTTTACTGACACTGGCCTAGGCCTAGACCTCTACCTATGCAAGGTCATAACCGAAGCCTACGGAGCTACCATAGACATAACCAGCCAGGAAGGAGAGGGGACGGTAGTTGTGATTGGTATGGGGAGGGGTGAGATAAATAAATCTAGCGAGAGTAATCCATAGAATTAGCAACTAAGCCGTGCTACAATAACCGTAACCGCAATGGGAGTAACAATTAGAAGGAGTAAATTTACGTATGGACGTAACGCCAATAAATTCTAAATCAAAAAAATCAAAGACACTAACGCCAAAGCAGAAAAAAGTCCTGAAGGTTGTTTTGTTAGCACTACTTATATTGGCCGTGTTGGCAGGCATCTACGCCTATGCTTATAATAAAGGCTACAAGAGCGGCGAAGAAGCAGGCAAAAAGACAACGTCAAGTATGGCTAAGGATCTTCTTAACAACGTTCAAAATCCATTTAAGACCGTTTCTGGTCAAATAGAAAAGACAGAAGGTGAAATGGTTACAGTTACTACCAGTAAAGGTGAGACTAAAACGGTTAAGATTACTGATCAAACTAAGATAACCAAAAAAACAGAAACCTTAAACAAAGATGCACTCACGAAGGGCACTAAGGTAACTGTCTTTACTCAAGGTGAAGACAATAATGTGATCGCTACGCGTATTGTAGTGAGGTAGATCTCTAATCTACTAAATAACTGAGGAGTTAATGTGAAACTAAAAGTACTAGAGCTATCAAAGAGATCGCTGGAGCTGTCAGTTGCCGTACTATTTGTGATGAGTATTGCCGTATTTGGTTTGCCAGTTAGTGTGAGTGCATTTGAAGATGGTGATGGAACAGAAGAAACGCCGTATCGGATTGGTGACTGCCAACAACTGCAAGATATGCAGGATGATCTGGATGCCTACTATGTGCTCGCGAATGACATCGATTGCTCGGAGACAACCGAATGGAACAGTGGGGATGGATTTGTGCCAGTGGGCGATAACGCTAATCCCTTTCTTGGCGAGCTAGACGGCGACTATCACACGATCAGTAACCTGCATATTAATAGGGATGACTGGGAAGTTGGTCTGTTTGGCCGAGTTGGTCAGTGGGATAATCAAGTAGGTCTTGTGACGAAGGTTGGAATGGAAGATGTAGATATTACCGGCGACTGGTCAACAGGTGGCATTGTCGGTGTTTTATATGGTCAAGTTAACACCTCATATACAACCGGCGAAGTTAATGGTAGCGGTGAAACTGGCGGCTTGGTTGGCTCGCATGGCGGCGTGTGGGATACTGTAATCGATTCGTGGTCTAGCGCAGACGTAACAGGCGGTGAATTAGTTGGCGGCTTGGTTGGCTACAATGAAGAAAATAGTAACATCATTAACTCATATGCAACCGGTACGGTACAAGGAACTGGCAGCCGAATAGGTGGAGCAGTTGGGTATAATCGCGGTAATATTACAAATGTTCATGCAACTGGTAATGTCTGGGGTCAATCTGACAACGTTGGTGGCCTGGTTGGCCAAAATGGGTCTAATGGTTTGGTTAATAAGTCGTACGCCACTGGCTACGTACAAGGTGGCTACTCAAATACTGGCGGCTTGGTTGGCTACAATAATGGCACGATAGAAAAGTCTTACTCTAATAATACTGCCAGTGGCGATGAATCAGTCGGAGTTTATGGCTATTGTATTGCTGGTGGCTTGGTGGGTGCGGCCACAGACAATTCAAATATTACAAATAGCTTTTCACGGAGCAGTAGCGAGGACGTTGAATGCATAAGTGGCGGCCTGATTGGCGTTAATGAAGGAAGTATGACGTGGGCATATGGAACGGGTGCTTCTGATGATGGATCTGGCCCTGGCTTAGTTGGAGATAATGGTGCAGATGGTCAAGTTTGGAGCTCTTTCTGGGATCAACAAACAACAGGCGCAAGCGTAGGCTGTGCTTATGGAGTGTTCGATTGCACAGCGTCCAATAGGGCAATGAGCCGCACAACAACACAAATGAAGACAGTTGAAAACTATGCTGACCCAGATCTTGGTGAAGGGATGTGGGACTTTGAAAGTACTTGGTATATCGACCCAGATGTTAATGACGGCTATCCATTCTTTATTAACGGTGATGTTGGCGCTCACTTGCCTGAATGGGGAGAGTCAGAGCCAGATGAACTTGGCCAAGACTTAAATGGCGACTCAATTCCTGATTCAGAACAGCCATATGTCACCGCGTTTGTAAGTGGCTTTACCAACAAACAAATAGTGCTCGAGCTTGGCGAGGACTGTGAAGCAAGTACCATAACAATGAGGCAAGAGGTTCAGTTAGCAATGGCTGACTCTGCATATGATTATGCAAATGGCTTTACGGGCTTTACGGCCGATTGCGGTGAAGATGGCTATACGACGATAGTTAGACTTTTTTACTACGATGTTACGAAAGATAACCTGACTGTGCGTAAGTACAACCCAAACAATAACAGCTACTTCAATCTTTCTGGTCAGTACGGAGCAACACTTGAGCAAACGACTATCGGCGGACATACCGTTACGGTTGCAAGTTACCAGATAACAGATGGTGGAGAGCTCGACATGGACGGCACAGTTAACGGTACAATTGTTGACCCAGTTGGGCTAGGTTCTCAAGCGATTAGCGCACCAAATACTGGTTTGAATCGCGAGCAATAACGCGCTAGAATAGTTTAGATGAAGCAGTTCTTGAGGCGTATTGCTAGGGGTATGAAGAAGATTGTCAAAAGCAAGGCGTTCTTACTGTTTGCAGTTTTTGCGGTTGGCGTGGTTGTTGGTGGATTCTTGGGTGCTAAGTTTTACGACAACCCAAGCAAGACCACAACACCCTGGGTAAATTCGCAGGCAACAAGCCAAGCAGGCAAAGATCCAGAGGATCAGCTTGAAGATAACTATAAACAGGCTCAAGAGCTTGTTAAGAAGGACCTTGAGCGCAAAGCAATAACTCAGGAACAAGCCGATAAAATTAACGCAAAGTTGACTGAAGCGTACGAATATGCAAAGAATGTTGACCAAACTAGCCAGCAGGCCAAGGAAGAGTTTAACGATAAAAAGCGCGAGTGGCGGCAGTGGGCACGCGATAACGATGTGTCGACAAGGTATATAATTTTAATTAGGTGATTATGAAAAGAACAAAACTGACAAAGAAGAAAAAAATAATGGCAGCAATTGTTATTTTGGTTATTGCTGGTCTGGCTGTTGGTTCATACTTCCTTTTCTTTAAGAAGGACGGACAACCTCAAGGTGAGCAGACAATAACTTATTCGACCGATAGCCCGGATGAATCAAAAGCAAATGCAGAAAATTACGACTGGAAGGGTGCTCCAGATGAGCCGAGGAAGCTTCGAATTAGCAGTATTAGTGTAGATACATATGTTCAAAAAGCGGGTGTTGATCAAAAAAATCAGGTTGCCGTACCAAATAACGTACACTTGGCGGGTTGGTTTTCTGAAAGCCAAAAACCTGGCCAGAATGGTTTGTCTATCATTGCGGGGCATGTGTCTGGAAAAACAACAGACGGTGTATTTAAGAATCTAAAAAATCTAAAAACTGGTGATGAGTTTGAAGTTGAGCTTGGTAACGGTGAGGTTAAATACTATAAAGTTACAGAAACACATCAGGTCAAAGAATCTGAGGCGGCTGGTATTTTGTTTTCACAGAACCCTAAGGTTAGAAGTCAGGTTAACCTGATCACTTGTGGTGGAACATTTAATAAATCCACAAATCAGTACGATGATAGAATCATCGTGAGCGGTGAACTCCAAACCTAGGAGCCATTTGTATCTCAGGGAAGGTTTTATTATACTTAAGCTTATATTATGTTTGACTTAAAGCTTGAGGTGCTGGTCTATGCCTAGACTCCCCATACCTGGTCAAGATGGTGGTACCTGGGGAAACCTACTGA
>CAZOUW010000002.1:0-82796 GCA_964583075.1 uncultured Candidatus Saccharibacteria bacterium
ATTTACAGTCTGCCGTGTTTGACCGCTTCACTAACCCTGCACGAGTAGCCACACAAGTGACTACCGAACACTTCCCTGACTCTCCTCAGGGTTTAGATGTTCTCGCAATACATCTAAATGGAGCCGGCAGAGGGATTCGAACCCACGACCTACGGTTTACAAAACCGCCGCTCTAACCAACTGAGCTATGCCGGCCCATATGGGGTAACCATGCAGTTTCTTTCGTTATTTACCAGCAAAGCTGACCTTTTGGACAGGCTTGCCGTTATTTTCCCCTAGATGGGTTGTTTGTTTTAATGCACGTGCTGTTGCACTCGAGAAATTTTAACAGAACAGGGATAAAATTTCAATCACCAAGTACTTATACTACCACTCGCCGTCTGTGTCGAATTACTCGCTTAGGCTTGCCACTCGGCACAACAAGCTTTGAGAGTTTCTTTTCGATTTGCTCGGCCTCCTCACTACGATCACGACTGTCATAAGCGCGATGTAGCAAAGATAGCGATTCCTTGTTTGGTTCAAGCTCAACAGCCTTTTCAAGCTCTTGGAACATCAGCTTGTCATTACCAAGCTTTTCTTGAACCTTAGCATATGCAATGTGTCTTGCGGCCAAACTATCTTCAAGCTTTAACGCCTGCTCGAATGCAGTCGCTGCCTTATCATAATTTTCAGTTTCATAATAAATGAGACCTAAGTTGTGTAAGCTTGAAGGGCTTGTTTCGATGCTTGAAGCAATTTCAAAACAATCAATAGCGTCCTTATATTCTTTTTGTTTGGCATAGAGAATGCCGAGTCGATTATAAGCTGCCGCGTTTTTCTCGTCGATCTTTAGGATTGTTAGTAATGCCTTTTCGGCCCTAAGAAATCGATTCTCTCTCATACCTTGGTGAGCGATGTCCCAAAGCTGACCAAGCCGACCCGTTAGTTTGGTTGGTAGTTGAGCAACATCTTCTTCGTGATGGTCAGCACTGCGATAGGTTATGAGGCCAAAGAAACCTAGAATTATAAGAGCAAGCATATCGGTAATTATTATACTACACTTAGATGTTTAGTATTAGGTTCGACAAAGTTAATTTAGTGTGTACATTTCGTTTTAAATCATCATTTGCCTGAAAGGCTGCGTTACGTATTTTATGCCATGATCGGAGTTGTCGAGAGTTCGCACTCTTATTAGATTGTTTAAAGGCAGCGTCGCTCACTAGCTGTAGAGCATCAATAAATTGACGCACGTTAAGTTTGGAAAGCTTATCAATACTGCATAGGCGTTCGAATTGATCCATTGCCAAAAATAATTTTGCTTCTTCTATTGTAGGCAAAAGTGGGTGCTCTTTGTCTTCGATAAGCGCTGCCATAAGCCCAACACGTCCTCCAGAAATTTTCCAAGCTCTTTCAAAGTCAGTAGTTTTTGCTGCGTCTCCAAAAAAATCCAAAGCATCACTTTTTCTTACTGGTCTGAGGTTTAAGATTTGAAGTCGCGATATAATTGTCGGTAATAGATTATTAGTATCAGAAGCTGTGATAATAATCAGGGCATCAGTCGGCGCTTCTTCTAGAGTTTTTAGTAATGCGTTCTGCGCCTCACTGGTCATTAAATGGGCGTTGTCGATAATTACAATCCGTCCCAGACTTGATCTGATGTTACCTTTCAATTTAAGAAAACCAATTACTCCACGGGCTTGCTCTATTGTTATAGTTGACTTTTCAGTAGGTCGTACAATATGTAGCTCTGGACTATTGTCGTTTACGCTTTTGCCAAGAATTCTTTCGGCAACATACATAGCTGTATAAAATTTTCCGCTACCACTTGAAGCAAATATTCCTAGCGCATGACCAGTGTTATTAACAAGGCTGTCGAGCATCAAGCCAGATTCTTTGTTCAGTAATATTTTCACGATTCCATTATATCGTTAAAAGCAGCTGGAATTTCAGTTTCAAAAATTTTACGCTCTTTACTTGGTAATGTTAACTCCAATCTAAGAGCGTGGAGCATAAGACGTTGCGCTGGTACACCCCCGTAAAGTTCATCACCTACAATGGGGTGTTTGAGTTGTTTAAGATGGACCCTTAACTGGTGCGTTCGTCCTGTTCTTGGCTTTAGTTCAAGCATTGTGTAGCCGTTTCTCTCTTGGATAACCCTGTAACTTGTTTCTGCTGATTTGCCATCTCCTCCAACCCTAAACTGCTTTGGACTCTTAGGGTCACGCTCAATCGGCATATTGATAATAGCTTCTTTGGGCTCAATATTGCCCGCTATGATTGCTATATATATTTTTTTAGTTTTTCGCTGTGCAAACTGTTTTTGTAGCCATGTTTGAGCTGACCAGTTCTTAGCACAGATTATAACGCCTGACGTTGCTCGGTCCAATCTATGAACAATGCCAGCGCGCTCACCTGACATATCAGTCAGCCTATCCGTAATAAAGCTGGCAACGGTAGCTTCAGGATTAAACGCGCCCTTGCTGTGCGTAAGAACGCCAACTGGTTTATCTAGTACGATGCAATCATCATCTTCATAGATAACAGGTAGGTCAACCTTTGGAACAGTCTGCAGCTCTTGCTCGTCAAAGTCGATAGTAACTTTATCACCAACTTTTAATTTATAACCGGTCTTCTCCTGGTTGCCATTTACCAAGATATTGCCTTGTTCTATAAGTTTTTGTACGGAACTCCGACTCAGAGTAAGTATTTTTGAGTGAGCAAATGCATCGAGCCGTTGACTTGCTTCGTCGCTGACAACAAATCTCATCCTTAACTTCTTAATCCAACTGCCCTTTGGACTTTTTCGAGCGTAACACCGGCTTGCTTATTCATACTTAACTCTGATGATTCTAGCTTTACAAGCAACTCTGTTTGATCAATATCAGCAAGTTTTTCCTGAAAATTTATCAAAAAACCCTTAACAGCCTCAGCGACGGATGTTTTGAGGGGGCCGTATTGAGTTTGACCCTCATATTCCGTGACTACATCCTCGACTGACCTATTTGTCAGTGCTGCCAAGATATCAAGCAGATTGCTTATACCTGGCTGCTTATCATGGTCATGCGTAATCTTTCCAAGGCTATCTGTAGTTGCACTCATAACTTTCTTAACGGCTACTTCTGGTGTATCACCTAGAAAAATGACACCCTTACCCGTATCATCTGACTTGCTCATCTTTTTTGTAGGGTCAGCCAGGTCACGAATACGCAAACGTGTTTGCTGATGCGCAAAAGCAATCTGATCTTTCTCAGCTTCTGGTGGTATAAATAGCTCACCGAACTTATTGTTCATTCTGATTGCAATATCGCGCGCAAGCTCAACATGCTGAGTTTGGTCGGCGCCAACTGGTACATACTTAGCCCCATACAACAAAATATCTGCTGCCATGAGTACTGGATAATCAAATAGTCCAGCGCTGACGTTGGATTTACCGTTACCCTTTTCTTTAAACTGAGTCATCCGGTTTAGCTCGCCCATATACGTAAAGCTATTTAGAATAATAGTTAGTTCGCTATGGGCAGGTATGAAACTCTGTCTGTAAATAAATGTATCTGTACTATCAAGATCCAAGCCACTAGCAACAAATAGTTTGAGATTGTGCATCGATTGTTCGTAGAGTTTACTGTGATCAATGGGAGTTGTGAAACTATGTAGATCTGGAACAAACAAATTAATCTGATATTCCCCAGCATACTTCTTTTGCATTTCAACCATAGGGAGCAAAGCCCCTAGATAATTACCAAGGTGCAAATCATTATTGGCCCTAAGGCCTGTTAAGATTACTTGTTTACTCATATTTTCTCCATTATATCGTATGTTTTAATTATATCTATTTGTTCGGTTGTGGTCATAACTATTCATGAATGCCAGTTCGGTGTAACTGCGCGACTTCGGCAAGATGACACTGGTTCTCCCTAGTGCTACGCCAGCTTCATTAATGTGTGTCTCAATGGTCTTGAATTCTGGCGCACAAGGTCCGATAGCAACAATAAGATCGCTTCCCGGATCGTTGATGGTATCACTTATGCGTTGTCTTCGTTCTTCTGTTAGTGTTAGTGGGGTTTCCATGTCGTCTCCTTTTATCCCGCGAAGTATGGTGGTCTGTCGCGTCTTTCTGCTCTGGGTTCGCTTCTCGCCAACTCATACGCTAGCATGTCGTCATCCAGCTGTTCACAACCATACGTGATGCTTATGAGTGTTTCACACAACGGCCTTGCAATTGATGCACAACTGTATGGGCAGTCAACGAGGCCGTCCGAAGGGCAACCTTCAGAAACAACTTCCTTAGCTTGCTCATATACCCTAAGCCTGTTACCCCCTAAATCTCCCAAGGCTTCCATCATAGCATTGACCATTCCATATCCATCCGCATCTAACTGTCTCACTAAAAATCCTTTCATTAAAAAAACCGCCTAGTGGCGGTTTGGTTTTTCAATATTTTTGACAATACTAAGCCGAACGCCACTCCTGTGGGTTACTAAACCAAAAATCAAAATAGTTTATATCGTGACTTACCATGACAAAGTAACATTATTACAAACCAATAAAGTTGTCAATATGTCACTAGCGAAGAAAAATTTTGGGAGTTCTATCCATGCTTGCTGTTCAGCTTCATGAATAGCATCCACTGCTCTCTGGAACTCTTGTTCATCTTCAGCACTAAGCGGTGTGTCATAAAGGGGTGTAGGATCTCCTACTTCCACAACTTCTCCAGGCATCTTTATTAATCGCCATACTTCGGGGCTGGATTCCATAGCTAGAAGTATACTCCATGCTAAAGGAAAAAGTCCGGTTTTTGTCCGGACTTTTTGCTAACGTTTTGTAAATTGTCGTTGTTTGCGTGCACCCTTGAGGCCGAACTTCTTACGTTCTTTTTCTCGCGGATCACGACCAAGCATGTCTGATCGTTTCAGTGTGCTTTTAAGGTCGCCGTTCATTACTGCTAATGCACGGGCAATACCAAGACGAATTGCATCAACTTGACCCGCATGACCACCGCCACTAACTTTAGCACTCACATCGAATTTATTTACTTGATCAAGTAAAGTAAATGGCTTTTGTAGTTCGGTTAGAAGTGATTTGCTGCTAGAGAAGTATTCTTCTGCAGGCTTGTCGTTTACTGTGATCTGACCTTTGCCGCTACTGATGCGTACACGTGCTGTAGAGCTTTTACGGCGCCCAAGAGCATAAAAATAGTTATCTTTTGCCATATTATTTAGCTTCCTTTACTTTGATTGTCTCTGGTTTCTGCGCTGAATGATTATGTTCGCTATTAGTATATACTTTTAATCTAGCTAGCCGTTCGGCGCGAAGCTTATTAGCAGGGATCATTCCACGAACTGCCTTGACAATTACTTCACGTGAGTCTTTCTCAAGTTTTTCAGTCAAAGTCGCCTGCTTTATCCCTCCCGGAAAGCCAGTATGACGGTAGTAGATCTTGTCTGTCGATTTTTTACCAGTTACTTGAAGCTCGTCGCTATTAATGACAATTACGTAGTCGCCACAGTCAATGTGGGGAGTAAATTGAGGTTTAAGTTTGCCGGTCAATAGATTCGCAACTTGAGTTGCAACTCGACCAAGTGGTGCTTGACTTGCATCAATCACGTACCATTTACGGGTTACATCTGCAGGTTTTGCGCTATACGTCTTCATACTATTTTGCCTCTACCTTCTTAGTAGTCGTTTTCTTTGCTGCCGGTTTTGTTTTGGGGACTTCTTTCTTAACTTCAGCCTTAAGATCATCAACAAAACTTACTCTTGCTAGTTGTGCGTTGTCGCCTCGCCGTAGGCGCGTGCGCTCAATACGAAGATGGCCACTTGTCCGATTAGTTAGCTTAGGCGCGATCTCGTCAACAAGCTTATGTGCTGACTCTATAGTCTGGAGTCCGCTAATTACCTGACGTCTATTATGCAGATCACCTTTTTTAGCTTTTGTGATGAGCTTTTCTATATAAGGGACCACTTCTTTTGCTTTTGGTAAGGTTGTCTCAATTGACTCGTTCTTTATGAGTGACTCAGCAAGGCTTTTGATGAGCGCGTCACGCTGATCAGTCTCTCGCCCAAATTTACGACCTTTGTATCCATGGCGGTGCATCTTAAATCTCCAACTCCGCCATTTTATCTTTTACTTCATCTAAAGCTTTTGCACCAAAGCCTTTCAGGTCACGGAGTTCCGTGTCGCCAAGACTTAATAGGTCTTTTAAAGTATGGATATCGTTGTTAATTAGTGCGTTGGTTGTGCGTGCAGAAAGGTTTAAATCTTCAATCGGAGTCATGAGTTCAGCACTATCTTCGATAACTTCTTCTTTTACTTGTTCGCTGCCAAGACTAGCAGTAGCTTCGACACGTGTTTGTCCGGCAAGTGCGGTATACTGGTTAACTAGAATTGCTGCTGCTTCTTCAAATGCATCTTTTGGCGTAATTGTGCCGTCCGTATCAATGACGATGATGAGCTTGTCAAGATCAGTCATTTGGCCAACACGAGTGTTCTCTACTTTATATCGTACTCTGTAAACTGGGCTGAAAATTGCGTCAACAGAAATCATGTCACTTGACTTACGATGAGCTGTCTCATCAACTGGACGATATCCTCGGCCAGTCTCAACTGTTAACTCAATATTCAACGTGGCCTTTGGATCATCAATGTTGGCGATGACGTGATCTTTGTTAACGACTTCTACATCAGAGTTTATAGTAATATCGCTTGCAGTAACGGGACCCTTACCTTTTTTAGCAATGGTGAGAGTTTGAGGGTCGCTCGAAAATACCTTAAAGCGTACACCCTTTAGTGCCAACATAATATCGACAATATCTTCTTTAACCCCAGGTATGGTTGTAAACTCATGAGTTGCGCCATCGACTCTGAAGGCCGTGACAGCAGCACCCGCAATACTCGACAACAAAACTCGACGAAGGCTGTTACCAAGCGTCATTCCGTAGCCAGTGTGCAGTGGTTCGATCGCAAACGTTGCACTCGTTGTCGAGTGATCTTGTACGCTTACGACGCCTGGTGTGTAAATATTTTTTGACATGTTATTTATCGCCTCCTTAGCGTGAGTAATACTCTACGATTAATTGCTCATTAATGTCTGGTTCTGCTTCATCACGAGTTGGCAAACCAGTAACTTTAATTTCAAATTTCTTACGATTAACACTAAGCCATGATGTCTCATTTTCCTGACCACCAGGGCTTACATCATCAATTCTCTTAAAATATTCGTTGCTTTTACTCGCAACTCTTAGCACTATTTCGTCGCCTGGCTTTATACGAATTGACGGAATATCAACTCGACGACCATTTAACATAAAGTGACCATGAGTAACAAGCTGTCGTGATGCACGGCGACTAACTGCAAGACCGCTACGGTAAATAACGTTATCAAGTCTTTGCTCAAGGAAAATTAACAACTGTTCACCAGACTGTCCTTTTGTACGACTGGCTTCTTCCATTAATTTTCGAAATTGGCGCTCCAGTAGTCCATATAAGCGCTTTACTTTTTGCTTCTCACGTAGCTGTATTGAATACTGACTCGGCTTATTACGGCTATTACGTCCACCGGGATTTGCGGGTGTGGCTCGCTTAACAAGTGCCTTGTGAGCTTTAGGATGAAGTGCATAGCCTTCACGTCGGCTCATCTTAACTATTGGTTGTAAATCTCTTGCCATAACTACTCCTAGACCCTTCGTGCTTTCTTTGGCCTTACGCCACCGTGGGGTGCACCTGTTACATCGATAATCTTCTCGACGCGAATATCCATCCCGCCCAAAACACGAACAGCAGCCTCTCGGCCAAGACCGATGCCTTTTATGTATACATCAACCTTACTAACGCCATGCATTTGCTTCGCGGCTTGAGCCGCCTTCTCCGCTGCAACCTGAGCCGCGTACGCAGTACCTTTCTTAGAGCCACGAAAACCGCAACCGCCAGCACTTGCATAGGTTAAAGCATTCCCCTTGCTATCTGTAAAGGTGATAATTGTGTTATTAAATGTTGCCAAGACGTGAACCTGACCATATGGCACAGACCGTTTGGACTTCTTTTTCTTAGCTACCGTTGTTGCTTCTGTCACTTTATCATGTCTCCTTAGGTCTTAGCTGGTGCTTTCTTCTTGGTGCCACCAACTGTTGTTTTCTTACCGCGCCTTGTACGAGCGTTAGTTCTAGTTCGTTGACCGTGTGCAGGAAGATTAGCTTTATGACGGAGACCTCTATAAGCGTTAATATCTTTGAGACGTTTAATGTTTGCGGCTACGATTCTTTGCAGCTCACCTTCAACCGTGTATTCATTATTAATAACTTCTTGAATTTGCGAAATCTCGATATCGGTAAGATTCTTTACACGTGTTGTGGGGTCAATTTTTGCAACTTTCAAGATATCTTGACTCGTTTTTAGCCCAATACCATATACGTAAGTTAAGGCAGTTTCAATCTGTTTATCATTGGGTATTGTTACGCCTGAGATTCTTGCCATTATTAACCTTGCCTCTGCTTGTGTTTGGGCTTCATTTTATTGATAACGTATAGTCTACCTTTACGACGAACAATTTTGTCATCTGAAGTAATTTTTTTGACGCTAGCACGCACTTTCATCCTATTAGTAATCTCCTTTACTTGGACGTTTCATGATGCGGATCCACCAACGGCGGACACACTGCTTTAATTATTATGTCTTGCGATACGTGATTCTGCCCTTAGTAAGATCATAAGGGGTCAACTCGACCGTAACGCTGTCTCCTGGGACAATGCGGATGAAATGCTTCCTCATTTTACCGGCGACATGAGCTATAATTTGGTGGCCATTTTCGAGCTCGACTTTAAATTGCGTACCTGGTAAGGTCTCAACAATTGTCCCATTTAACTCGATCACTTCCTTGTTATTAGCCATAAATATATAACAAGAAGAAATTGTATCAGAGATGGCCTCTGTTGTAAAGAGTTTATTTTTTGGTTTTTTGTGAACGTTTTGGAATACTTGGTCTTGGTATAAAGCGCAGTCTCCTACCGCCTGTTCCAGCTTCTGCTGGAGTAGTTGCTTCATATAAAAAGTCAGGTTGCTCATACTGATCATAAGTAAGCATTAATGCCTGTGACTCCAGTTTGCGTAGCGTTTCTAAAGCCACAGCAACCAGGATTAAGATACTGGTTCCTCCAATGGTAATGTTTACTTCTAGGAATGCTTGTCCTACGATTGGCATTACAGCTAAGACACCGAGTGCCAGCGCACCAAATAATGTCAGGCGGTTCACCACTTTACTCAGGTATTTTTCTGTTTGCTTACCTGAACGTACGCCCTCTAAAAACCCACCTTGCTGCTGTAGGTTTTCGGCTATCTCGGTCGCATTGAATGCTATACTTGTATAAAAGAAGGTGAATATAAACACAAGTAGAAAATAAACAATCGGATAAATGTATGGCTGTATGCCTCCTGCTGCAAATGTCTGTGATGTTGGCGTTTGGAACCATTGTACTAAGTTTGCTCCAATTTCCTGGAGTCTTGCACTTTCAGATCCAGAAAAGATTTGACCCAAGAAACTAGGTACACTCAAAAATGCAACTGCAAAGATTATTGGCACCACGCCAGCTGTGATTAATTTGATCGGCAGGACAGTTGTCACTCCACCGTAAAGTCGATTACCTTGAACTCGCTTCGCATAGTTAACGGTCAAATTCCTCGAGGCTTCATTGAGTTTCACTACAAGAATTGTCGTAACCGTAATGATCGTTAAAATCAGTAGTGTATACCAAAATGCCTTTTCATCTATTGGTAACTGCTTGCCAAAAATGTTCCACTTTTGATCTTCTTGAATGATGCTATTGAGCAAGTTGGCTGCGGTCGTTGGTAGCTGACTCACAATACCAACGGTAATAATCAGCGAAATACCATTGCCAATATTTTGTTCTGTTATTAGCTCGCCCAGCCACATCAGGAGCATTGATCCACCAGTAAGAGCGGCAACCATAAGCACCCATTGGCCAAAGCTTGCATTAGCTGTTATGTCGCCCAGGCCGCCAATACTAGCCGCAGTCTGTTTAACTAGATAGATTGAGCCGACAGATTGAATGATTGCAAGTGGCAACGCCAGGAGTCTTGTATACTGGTTAATTTTTTTACGACCAAATTCACCCTCTTTGTTGAGCGTCTCTAACTGTGGAATCGCACGAGTCAGAAGCTGCATAATAATCGAAGCATTAATATACGGTCCGAGTCCTACTAGCATAATTGAAAAGTTTGCTAGAGCTCCTCCGGATAGAACATCAACAAAACTGAGTAGTTGTGACGTCTGCGCAGAATTAAATAAAGTCTCGAGAATTTGTTTGAGAGTTTCACCGTTAGCAATTGGAATTGGTATGTGCGCAAGTATGCGAAATACCAAGATCATCCCTAAGACTGCGAGGATCTTTTTTCGCATGTCAGCATTAGTTAAAGATTTCCCGATAACTTTCCAGTTCATCTTCTCAGAAGTCTCCGATTTACGCTACGCATTATAAACATATCTTTATACCTATTTTCCCCACACAGTTCTTAACCTGTCTTTATCCCTCATAGTCACTTCATTGTAGCCTACAAATAGGCTACAAATGAAACTTATTTTGTTGTTTTTTCTTTAGCAGTCCGTTTTGGACGTTCCACGATCGCTACATTACCACCGGCTTTTTCAACAGAAGCGATTGCTTTTTTGCTTGCAGCCTGAACTTTAACCGATGTCTTTTTACCAACCTCACCATCTGCTATTAATTTTACTCTGACATATGGATTAGAAATCAACCCTTTATCTGCCAAGGCAAAGTTATCTACATTAGTACCTATCTTAGCGAGTTGGCTTGTATATACATTTTCTGCCTTAGGACGAATCGAACGAAAACCCGGCAATTTTGGCAGCCGTTGAGCAAGCGGATTTTGGCCGCCTTCAAAGCCTGGCCTTACACCGCCACCCGTACGCGCATTCTGGCCTTTAGTGCCACGTCCAGCAGTTTTGCCTCTGCCGGCAGATATACCGCGTCCAACCCGGGTAGATTTTTTTTGTTTGTTCGTGGTTAGCTCATGAAACTTCATTATTTCTTCTCCGCTGATTTAACCGGCTTCTTTGCAAGATTTTTCTTGGTAGTTATCCATTTACTCGCTGGTTCAACACTTGCTAACGCGTCAATGGTTGCGTACGCAATATTAATTTTGTTAGCTGATCCCAGTGACTTTGATAGAGCATTGTGTACACCGGCAACTTCTAGTACTGTGCGCACAACACCGCCTGCAATTAGCCCAGTACCAGCACTAGCTGGCTTTAGTAGGATACGTGCACCTGAAACTTTTGCTTCTGTTTCGTGAGGTATTGTACCCTTATACAGTGCTACATTTACCATGTTTTTCTTGGCAACATCAGTTGCCTTTGTGATTGCGCTCGTCACATCAAGTCCCTTCGACACGCCAGCACCGACACGCCCTTTATGATCCCCAACAACCACGAGAGCTCGAAATCGGAACCTTCGGCCGCCTTTTACTACACGTGCAACGCGATCAATATGGACCATACGCTCGTCAAGTTGATTCTCGTCTTGACGTAGTTCTTTTGCTAATTGTCTGTTCTCAGCCATATTAAAACTCCAATCCGCCTTCTCGGGCTTTATCCGCCAAGGCCTTCACGCGTCCGTGGTACAGGCGTCCATTACGGTCAAAAATAACCTTTTTTATCTTCTTTTCCTTCGCTAATTTAGCAATCTCAGTACCGACCCACTCGGCACGCTCTGTCATAGTACCTTTTGCTGACTTGTTACCTATAGTTGTAGTCGCTACGATTGTTGCATGTTTACTATCGTCAATTATTTGTGCGCTTATATGAATGTTACTCACAAATACACATAGCCTTGGACGTTCCGTGGTGCCACGAGTAACCTTGCGAATACGTGCCTTACGGCGAGCCAGATTTTGAGTTTTTTGATGCAAACGGTTCATCTACTTATCCTTTCCTGACTTACCTGATTTTCTGATGATATGTTCACCCTCGTAGCGAATACCCTTGCCCTTATATGGTTCGGGTTTCTTAAGCGCTCTGATCTCTGCTGCTACCTGACCAACTTGCTGCTTCGTAATTCCAGAAACAGTTATGGTGTTTTGCTCAACGGAGGCAGTAATACCTTCTGGGAGCGTGTACTCAACTTGGTGCGAGAAGCCTAAATTCAACTTTAGCTGATTACCGGCAAGGGCAACACGAAAGCCAACGCCATGAATCTCAAGCTTCTTGCTAAAGCCTTCTGTTACACCCGTAACCATATTATTAATGAGTGCTCGCATTAAGCCATGCTTTGCACGATGTTCCGGCTGGTCATCAACGCGGATTACAATAACTTGATCATCTTCTTGTTTAACTGTAATACCTGTCATTGTAAACTGTTTAAGTTCACCCTTAGGGCCTTTTACAGTAACAAAATCGTTGTCGACAGTGATTGTCACACCAGCTGGAATCTTGATTGGTAGTTTTCCTACTCGACTCATCTTATTACCTCGTTTTAATAAACCTTACAAATTAACTCTCCGCCCAGACGTGACTTACGGGCATCGCTGCCAGTCATTAGCCCTTGCGAAGTTGAAACAATAACAATACCACGACCACGCTTTACGGTTGGGATACCTTGTACATTAACGTACTGACGTCGGCCAGGTGTGCTCATACGTTCAATTGCCGTAATATTTGCGTTGTGGTCTTCAGAATTGATGCGTATTACAAGATGTTTGTTTACACCTTCACCATCTACGCTAACACTTTGAATAAAGTCATTATCGGCAAGTAGTTGAGCAATTGATTCTTTAATGCGTGAATACGGTACATTGACCTCGTTTTTACGAACCATAATCGCATTGCGGATTCTGGTAAGCATATCTGAAATTGGATCTGTAGATGTCATCATTCTCTCCTTACCAGCTTGCCTTTGTTACGCCTGGAATCTCACCTTTGGAAGCATGTTCACGGAATGAAATGCGACTTAGGCCAAATGTTCGCATATAGCCGCGAGGTCGACCGGTCTCTTCGCAGCGGTTCTTCCAACGCGTTGGCGATGAATTGCGAGGCAACTTATGTAAAGCCTCAAAATCACCAGCAGCCTTTAACTCAGCCCGCTTGTCAGCATATTTTGTTATCATGTTACGACGCTTCTTATCACGAGCAACAATAGATTTTTTAGCCATTACTTAGCCTCCTTATTCTTCTCAAACGGCATACCAAACTTGGTTAGTAGCGCCTTTGCATCTTCTGGTTTTTCAGCCCGTATTGCACAGACGACTTGCAAACCATGAGTAATTGGTGAATCTTCAAAGGTGATCTCTGGGAACACGGTCTGATCATTCAAGCCAATACTATAGTTGCCTTGCTTGTCAAAAGCCTTTGCACCTACACCGTGGAAGTCACGAAGTCTTGGCAGCACAATATTGATCAGTCGATCAAGGAACTCGTACATTTGATCACCACGAAGTGTCACTTTAAGACCAATTTTATTACCTTCACGCAGTTTAAAGCTAGCAATTGAAAGTTTAGCGGTTGTTTGGATTGGTTCTTGGCCAGTTATTTTGCGAAGTGTAGTTGTCGCAACTTCCATGAGCCGTTTATCATCTTTTGCACGCCCCAAACCAACGTTAATTACTATTTTTTCAAGTTTTGGTACTTGGTTGACGTTTTTTAGTTCTAACTCTTTTACAAGTTCACTAACAAATTGATCATTGTATTGGCTCTTCAAACGAGCTGATATTGCAATTGTTTTAGCCATTACTTGATCTCCTTTCCTGATTTCTTGTATATACGAATTTTCTTGCCGTCTTTATCGAGCTTGTAGCCAATTTTACTTGGCTTTTTGCTGGTAGCCTCTACAATGGCGACCTTGCTTACGTCAATTGGCTTGGTAACATCAATAATGCCACCTTGTGGGTATTGTTTGTTGGGCTTAACATGTTTCTTAACGATGTTAATACCCTCTACCGTAACCTTATTTTCGGTAGGGTGGGTAGTAACAACCTTGCCGGTCTTGCCCTTTTCTTTGCCACTAATAACAACTACGGTATCGCCTTTTTGTAATCGGATTTTATAAATAGTATTCATATTAGAGCACCTCCGGCGCTAGGCTGATAATCTTTGCATACCCCTGGTCACGTAGTTCACGCGGAACTGGGCCAAAAATACGAGTTGCCTTAGGTAGTTTGTCATCACCAATAATTACTGCTGCATTGTCGTCAAATTTAATAGTAGAACCATCCTTGCGCTTAATGACAGCCTTTGAGCGCACCACGACTGCACGTACCACAGTCTTCTTCTTTACATTGCCAGTCGGGCTGGCATCTTTAACAGTCGCAACGATAATGTCACCTACGCTTGCGTAGCGACGACGAGTACCACCAAGGACGCGGATACACAAAATTTCTTTTGCACCGCTGTTATCACAGACTTTTAGTCGAGACTCTTGCTGTACCATTATGCCGTCTCCTCGGTTGCTTCTTTAATATCTTCATCACGAAGTGCTGGTCGCTCGATAATCTTCTTAAGTTCGTAACGCTTACGTGCACTCAATGGACGTGTCTCGCTAATCAAAACTTTATCTCCTATTTTGGCTTCGTTCTTCTCATCATGTGCCATAACTTTTTGAGACGCAATGTAGCGTTTCTTGTAGATTGGGTGACTCTTATGGGTGACAATAGTCACAACAATTGACTTGTCTGGACGATCAGAAGTAACGGTACCTTGTAAGACTTTTGCCATCTACTTGGTCTCCTTTGTTAGTTGTTCGCTTAGCACAGTAAGCATACGTGCAAGATCACGGCGTTTGCCACGGATTGCTCGTGAATTTTGTAACTCACCCATGGCAATCTGACGACGCAGTTCTGCAATCTCTTCTCTCAGCTGTGTGCTCTGTTTAGTTAAATCAATAGTTGATAATTTACGGATTTCTAACATCTTCATATTAATTTTCCTCCCGTACAAGGAATTTAGTCTTTACAGGTAGCTTATGTGCAGCTAGGCGCATCGCTTCGCGTGCTACCTCTTCTGATACTCCCTGCATCTCAAACATAATGGTACCGGGACGGACTTTAGCGACAAAGAAGTCGGGGCTACCCTTACCGCTACCCATTTTAGTTCCAACTGCTTTGCGAGTCACTGGGGTGTGCGGAAATATACGGATCCAAATTTTACCACCACGCTTTATGTAACGAGTCATCGCTTGACGTGCCGCCTCAATTTGACGTGAAGTAATACGGTCCATACCTTGCGACTGCAGGGCATACTGACCAAAGGCAATCGTATTACCGCTAGTGGCAACACCCTTCATTCGGCCAACGCGTACTCGTCTAAACTTCGTTCGTTTTGGTATCAACATCTTAATTCACCTCGCCTTTGTAGATCCAAACTTTTACGCCAATAATGCCGGCTGGAGTTTGAGCAGGAACGTATGCATAATCAATATCAGCACGAAGTGTATGAAGTGGAACGCTGCCCTGTATCTCTTTTTCGCGTCGCGCCATCTCGGCGCCGTTCAGACGTCCAGAAACTTGAATACGAATGCCTTTAGCACCAGCACGCATTGTTGCCGCCGCAGAAGACTTAATTGCACGTCTGAATGAAATACGTCGCTGAAGTTGGAATGCAATGTTTTCTGCAACTAGCTTTGCATATAGTTCAGGCTTCTTGACTTCTTCAATATTCACTCGCACTGGTACTTTATATATCTTCTCAATCGCAGACTTTAGCTCTTGAACACCTGCACCACCACGACCAATTACGACACCTGCTTTAGCAGTCGAAAGTGTTACTGTGACTAGATTGGGTGATCGCTCAATATCAACTTTATTAATCGCAGCTCGGCTTCCAAGCTTAACATCAATCATGCGTCTTACTTCAAGATCCTGAGTCAAGTATTTGGCGTACTCTCTCTTGCTAACAAACCACTTACTACGCCAGTCTTTATTGACCTGCAGGCGCATTGAAATTGGGTTAACTTTCTGTCCCATTATTTAGTCTCCTCTTCGGCTTTCTTTGCCTTTGCGGTAGCCTTCTTAGCTTCACGCTTATCACCATCAACAACAACACGAATGTGTGAAGATTTCTTCTGGAAAGGCAAGGCTCGACCGTGCGCTGCAGGTTTGTAGCGCTTGAGGCGTGGACCAGGAGTTACGGAAATCTCTACAATCTGAAGCGTTCCTGGCTTATAGCTGTGGTTGTGCTCAGCATTAGCCTGTGCTGATTTGATAACACGTGCAACTGCGTCGGCACTACGTCGTGGCGTATTCTCTAAAATAACCAGTGCATCGCTTACACTACGACCACGTACTAGTGAGGCAACTACACCAGTTTTGCGCGGACTAATGCTTACCCCTTTGGCGATAGCTTGAACACTCATTATTTGCCACCTTTCGCAAGCTTACCACCGTGTGTACGGAATTTACGGGTTGGGGCAAACTCACCAAGCTTGTGACCAACCATGTTTTCTGTAATGAAAACCGGCACATGTACCTTGCCATTATGAACAGCAATGGTCTTGCCAACAAATTCAGGAGCAATCGTAGAAGAACGAGCCCATGTTTTAACAATAGTTCGGTCTTCTTGCCCCAAGGCGCCCATCTTTTTGGCTAGCTTTGGATCTACAAATGGTCCTTTTTTCAGTGAACGACTCATTGTCTACTACCTCTTACCTTCTCTTACTTTCATGACGTGATTTAACAATAAACTTGTTACTGCTCTTGCGGCGGCGTGTCTTGTAGCCAAGCGTCTTTTGACCCCAAGGCGTGCGCGGAGCAGCACCGTGGTTTTTACCACCACCAATACCGTGTCTACCACCGTCACCACCACCATGTGGGTGATCAGCCGCGTTCATAACAACACCGCGTACACCTGGGCGAATACCCATGTGTCGTTTGCGGCCAGCAGAACCAATCTTTACGTTCTGGTGTTGTTCGTTGCCAACAGAACCGAGGCTTGCTGTACAGTTAATGTTAACTAGGCGAACTTCGCCACTCGGCAACTTAATTTGCGCATAGTCGCCCTCTTTGGCAGCCAACTGCGCACTTGCACCAGCACTACGCACCATCTGTGCGCCCTTGCCAAGTTGCAGCTCAATAGCGTGAATTGTACTACCAACTGGGATGTTCTTGAGCGGCAAGCGGTTACCAACTTCAATTGGCGCTTCTTCACCTGACTCTAGTTTCTGACCAACCTTCATGCCACTGGCAGCCAGTACATAGTGATATTTGCTTGTGCTATCTTTGATACGAGCGATATTTGCTGAACGATTTGGGTCATATTCAATTGCTTCAATTACTGCAGTTGTACCAGGTGCAAGCTTAAAGTTCATAATTCGGATAAACCGACGAGCACCACCGCCACGATGACGTACGGTAATACGGCCCTGATTGTTGCGACCACTATTTTGCTTACGTGTAACTGTTAGAGACTTGATTGGACGCTTAGCAGTAACTTCTGAGAAGTCGCGGTTTGTCATACCACGACGAGCAGGAGTCGTCGGTTTATACATCGTAATACTCATTACTTAGTCTCCTTCTTTTCTGCTTTGGCTGCTTTCTTTTCACTTTTTTTGTCGACTTGTTCTTCTTCGCCAAATATGTTGATAGAATTGCCGTTAATTAAACGAACATAGGCCTTCTTGTAATTAGCTCGCTTTCCATCAACTGGACGGTTACGCTTTTGATAAGACTTCTTACCTTTACCTTTAATAACAGTTGTTTTTACATCTTGAACCTTCACATCAAACTGCGCTTCAACAGCAGCCGTAATAGTAAGCTTGTTAGAAGACATTGGAACGTCAAATACATATGTGTTGAGCGCCAAGCTTGTTGCGTAAGCCTTTTCGCTCATGCGAGGCTTGAGAATCATTGTTTTGCTCATTATTTGTCACCTCCGAGCCACTCATGAACAATATCAAGCGCTTTTTTAGTAAGCACAATATTGTGAGCGTTAAGGATATCATAGGTATTAAGGTACTTAGCTTGTACTAGTTTCACATACGGAACGTTTCGGCTGGCACGCACAAGTTCTGGAGTTTTCTCTTCAACGACTACCAAGACACCACGGTTTGCATCAAGTTTATTCAAGATTGCTACAAAGCTCTTAACCTTAGCGTCCTTGCTATCAAAGCCATCAATCACTTTAACTAAATCCTTCTGTAGGCTTAAAGCTTGACGGATAGCTACACGCTTAGACTGTGTGTTGAGCTTCTGGCTATAGTTTTCGTTACCAGTTGGACCAAATACAATACCACCACCGCGCCAAATTGGGTTGCGTGATGAACCAAAACGAGCACGCCCTGTACCTTTTTGCTTCCATGGCTTTTTACCACCACCGCGTACTAAACCACGCGTTTTAACAACCGCGACGTTTTCGCGGCCATTGGCTAGGTATGCAAGATATGCTTGCTTCAACAAATCATGACTTTCAACCTTGAGATCAAAAATAGTTTTATCAAGTTTTGCAGGGGTGCTTGCTTTTGCGCCTGCTTTTGTAAAGGTAGGGACGCTCATTAGTTGGCCTCCTTAATCAGCACGATGCCTTTACGCGGTCCAGGTACTGCACCAGTCACGCCAATAATATTAAGTTCTGTATCAACAAGCGCTACTTTAAGGTTTTTGACCGTTACTCGCTCATAGCCCATTTGACCAGCCATTTTCTTACCCTTAAAGATCTTTTGTGGATACATAGATCCAATTGAGCCTGGGCGACGATAGCTACGGCCACCATGAGTTTTACGTCCGCGGTGGAAGTTATGACGCTTAATAGTACCGGCGAAGCCCTTGCCTTTGCTTGTGCCAACAACATCAATGGTGTCGCCAACAACAAAAGAATCGGCCGAGATTGACTCGCCGATCTTGATATCTTCTGTGATTTCGCTCACGCGGAATTCGCGAATTACTTTTGGTGTTACACCCGCTTGCTTTACGTGTCCCGTCAGTTGCTTAGAAAGGTTTTTACCTGTCTCAAAACCAACCTGGACAGCGGTATAGCCGTCTGATTCAACGTTTTTTACTTGTGTAATAACGCTTGGACTAGCGGAAAGCAAGGTAATAGCCTGCAAGGTGCCATCTTCAGCGATGGTACTTGTCATGCCAACCTTTCTTGTAATTAATGCTTTCATAGTTCTCCTGTTGTCTTTTTAGTGGTCTAGTTTGCAAAGGCCAGACATAAAAAGGCTTGGTATATTGCAGTTTTCACCTCTGTTATTGATGGTGAACTTACGGGTATACACCAAGTAAATTTAAAATATACCATAACAGAGTACCACTAAACTCCTACCTCTGTCAATATGTTGTTTATTCTACATGACTATATACAGACCAGCAGGGGCCCAGAAGCCAACAAGCATTGCCACTAAGAGAACAGCATAGTCAATCTTTTTATCAATTTTGAATCTATTACTGTTAATCAGAAACAGCCCGATGATGAGGCCGATTGGAATTGGGATTTGCCATGACCCAGACACGCCGATCTTAACCCAAAAAAAGCCAAGAATTAAGAAGATAACTAGCTTTAGAAAGTAGTTGTTATCTGTTTTTGCAACTCGTTTTTGTTTTGTTTTTGCCACTTTAACTATTGTAGCACATCAAAAAACCGCTCATTGCTGAGCGGTTTTTAGCTTACATCTTGATTTCGGCGTCGCAACCAGCTGGTAGTGATAAATTCATAAGACTATCGATTGTTTTTGGAGTTGGCTCAAGCACATCAATAATACGTTTATGAATACGCATTTCAAACTGTTCGCGGCCTTTTTTGTACACATGGGGGCTTTTAACCACTGTATAGGTTGTCTTCTGCGTTGGCAAAGGGATTGGCCCAGCAATACTTGCACCAGTACGGAGTGCGGTATCTACAATTTGTTTTGCTGATTGGTCGATCACTTTGTGATCATACGCTTTAAGGCGAATACGAATACGAGCCTTGCCGCCTTCTGTTTTCTTGGCATCTGCCATAATGGATTATCTCCTTGTGATGTAACATCTCTACACAGCTATTGAGAGCATATGCAACGACTTTTAGTCATCACGATTAGTTTACGTGTCTATTCTACAATAATCCCTCACAAAAGAAAAGAGCCCGAACATATTCAGGCTCTCTTCATTTTTTGGCTCCCTAGATTACTTAGTAATCTTGGTTACAACACCAGCACCTACGGTACGACCACCTTCACGGATAGCGAAACGTTGACCCTGATCCATAGCGATCGGCTGGATCAATTTAACCTTGAAGGTTACTGTATCACCAGGCATTACCATTTCTTTGTCGGCTGGAAGCTCAACCTCACCGGTTACGTCCGTAGTACGGAAGTAAAACTGAGGCTTGTAGCCCTTGAAGAATGGCGTGCGACGGCCACCTTCTTCTTTTGTAAGTACGTACACTTCTGCGTCAAACTCAGTGTGCGGCGTAATCGTACCTGGTTTAGCCAAAACCTGACCACGCTCAATGTCTGCACGCTCAATACCGCGCAGCAAGATACCAGCGTTGTCACCTGCTTGACCTTGATCAAGGTTCTTTTTGAAAGCTTCAATACCAGTTACAACTGATTTTTGAGTATCTTTAATACCAACAATCTCAACTTCGTCGTTTAGTTTGACAACACCTTGTTCAATACGGCCAGTCGCAACAGTACCACGACCTTTAATTGAGAACACGTCTTCAATTGCCATCATGAAAGGCTTGTCTAGGTCACGCTTTGGCTCCGGAATATATTCATCCATAGCCTTAACGAGTTCCATAACTGCATCCATGTCAGCCTCAGAACCTTCAAGTGCCTTAGTAGCAGAACCCTTGATGATTGGAGCATCTTCGTCAAAGCCATTCTTTTCAAGCAGTTCACGAACATCCATCTCAACAAGTTCAACGAGTTCTGGATCAGCAAGATCCATCTTGTTTAGGAACACAACAATCTTAGGCACACCCACTTGACGAGCAAGCAAAACGTGCTCACGAGTTTGTGGCATAGGACCATCAGCCGCAGAAACAACCAAAACAGCACCATCTACCTGTGCGGCACCGGTAATCATGTTCTTGATGTAGTCTGCGTGACCTGGCATGTCAACGTGCGCGTAGTGACGCTTTTCAGTTTCGTACTCTTGGTGAGATACGGCAATGGTAATACCACGCTGCTTTTCTTCTGGCGCGTTGTCAATTTGGTCGTAGTTAATTGGCTTATTTACATCACTAGGCAATCGCTTTGAAAGCGTGTGTGTAATGGCAGCCGTTAGAGTTGTTTTACCGTGGTCAACGTGGCCCATAGTACCAACGTTTACATGCGGTTTGCTTCGATCGAAGTCAGCCATTTATGTTAGCTCCTTTTAATTACTTAATTTTATCTAGCATGAGTAAATAACACTCACACGAGTTACCAGTAAATTTTATCTGATATTACTCTGTTTGTAAAGACATGAAGCTCAAGCCTTAAGATCAACGGCAGTTTCTACAATTGAGCAAACCTCATACTGAGTACTACCAAACAATCGAAACAAACTTAAACGATGCCGCTCCATTGGCTCTGGCCCCGCACAACGTTCAATATCACAATATAATAGGGTTAATTTGCATTGTTGTATGCTCGCCAAACACATCTGATTCACCATTATTGACAGCTTGATAGAGTACTACTTTAGCTGGACATATTTTCTCCATAAGACAAATTTTACCTCACCGCAAACAAACGAGAAACACTTATTTGTTGTTTTTGGCAACAATTGCATCGGCTACATGGCCGGGTACATCGGCATAGTGATCAAGCTCCATACTTGAACTAGCACGACCCTGAGTCATTGAGCGTAGGTTGGTTGTATAGCCAAACATCTCACCAAGTGGAACAAAAGCAGTAATTTCTTTAACACCGGCAGATAAATCCTCCATGGATTCTATGCGACCACGCTTAGAGTTCAAGTCACCGATGGTGTCACCCATGAATTCTTCTGGAGTTACAACAACTACCTTCATAACAGGCTCGAGCAGTACGGGGCTAGCGTTTTTAACGCCTTGCTGTAATGCCATACTCCCGGCAATCTTAAAGGCCATCTCGCTGGAGTCAACATCATGGTAGCTACCATCATAAAGCTCGGCCTTAATGTCAACGACTGGATATCCCGCAAGAACACCATTCGCCATCGCTTCTTCAATACCAGACTTAACAGGGTTTATGTACTCAGCCGGCACAACACCACCTTTGATGGAGTTGATAAATTCAAAGCCCTTACCGGCTTCGTTTTGGCTGAGGCGCAGCCAAACGTGACCATACTGACCACGACCACCAGATTGGCGTACAAATTTACCTTCAACCTCTACAGCATCCTTACGGATTGTTTCACGGTAGGCAACCTGTGGTTGACCAATGTTAGCCTCAACATTAAACTCACGTTTCATACGGTCTACCAAGATTTCAAGATGGAGCTCACCCATACCAGAAATAATTGTCTGCCCTGTTTCGTCATCAACTCTCACGCGGAAGGTTGGATCTTCTTCAGCCAAACGTTGCAACGCAATACTCATCTTTTCTTGATCAGCTTTGGTTTTTGGCTCAATCGCAATACTCACTGGCGGCTCGGGGAATGTTATACTTTCGAGTACAATTGGATTATTTTGATCGCACAGCGTATTGCCGGTAGTTGTGCCCTTGAGTCCAACAATTGCAGCAATATCACCTGCGCCAACTTCTGTTACGTCGTCTCGCTTATCTGCGTGCAAGCGTACAATTCGACCTACACGTTCTTTCTCGCCAGTCGAACTGTTATACACATAGGAGCCAGCCGTTACCTTACCTGAGTACACGCGGAAGTAGGCTAATTTACCTACAAATGGGTCAGAGGTAATTTTAAAAGCAAGTGCGGCAAATGGTTCGCTATTACTAGGCTTGCGCTCAATCTCTTCATCAGTTTTAGGATGTCGGCCCCAGTTAGAACCAACATCAAGTGGGCTTGGCAGGTAATCATTGACCATATCAAGAACTTTTTCTACAATCACGCCACGGCCATCACCACCAGTTACCGGGAAGAATTTACCAGTAAGCGTTGCTGTACGGATAGCTTGCCTGATTTCATCTTCTGTCAGGCCATCCTCACCCACTTCAAAGAATTTCTCAAGCATTGTTTCATCTTCAGCAACTGCGTTTTCAATCAAAAGGCTACGGTATTTTTTGGCTTTATCAAGCACATCGGCAGGGATTTCACCCTCTATCAATTCTTTGTCAGAAAATTCCTTATACGTATAAGCCTTCATAGTAACAAGGTCTATGACGCCATTAATTGACTGCTCAAAACCAATTGGCAGGTGGACTGGGAAAGCGTGCTTATTAAGGCGTGCATGGATAGAATCAAGTGATTTATAAAAGTCACCCCCAGTTTGGTTGATTTTGTTAATAAAGCAAATACGTGGCACACCATATTTATCGGCTTGGCGCCACACGGTCTCAGATTGCGACTCAACACCCATTTTACCGTCAAACACCACGCAAGCACCGTCAAGCACACGCAAAGAACGCTCAACTTCAACTGTAAAATCAATGTGGCCGGGGGTATCGATAATGTTAATCTGCTTACCCTTCCAAAAACAAGTGACAGAAGCGGCAACAATAGTAATGCCACGCTCGCGCTCCTGAGCCATCCAGTCAGTTGTTGTTTCACCCTCATGAACGGCACCAATCTTGTGGTTCAAGCCAGTGCGGTACAAGATACCTTCAGTTGTAGTTGTTTTACCCGCATCAATATGAGCAATGATGCCCAGGTTACGGATGTCTTTCATATCTACTTTTTTATCTGCCATTTATGCCTACCTTATCTTGTTATAGTTTTCTGTGTCTTAGGACACATAATTATTTCTTCACATTGAATTATCTGATCCATTGCCACCGTAATTACCTCAGTAGACATGAGTCCAACACGTTGTGGGCCTGCACATCCCCCTTCTTTGCGCGTAGCTTCCTCGGGCGTAGGACACCCTGGACATGACGGGTATTGTACGGGTGGCTCTTTTTCAGGTGCTGGTGCAACTGGCGACATATCTACCTGTTCAGCAACTAATTGTACGTGTTCACCATAGAATTCTCCAACACCCATGCCCGTGATTTACCTTGCAAAGTGAGCAAAAGCTCGGTTAGCTTCTGCCATCTTATGTGTATCTTCACGCTTTTTAACTGCGGTACCGGTATTGTTGTAGGCATCCATAAGTTCTAACGCGATGCGGTCTTCCATGCTCATACCTTTACGTGAGCGTGCAGCCTGGACAAACCACATAATTGTTAGATGTTGCTGGCGCTGACCTTTAACTTCAAATGGAATCTGGTAGTTAGCACCACCTACACGTCGTGAACGAGTTTCTACATGTGGCTGAACATTCTTCATCGCCTGCTCAAACACTTCTAGTGGGTTTTTAACCTTTAGTTTATCCGCAGATTTCTGCATACCACCATACACAAGACGCTCAGCGACTTGCTTTTTACCGTCAAGCATAACGCGGTTAATAACTTTCTGAACTTGAACGCTGTTGTACAAGCGATCTGGCTGGATATCTCGAACAAGTGATTTGGTCTTTTTCCTCGGCATGACTTTATTTACCTGCCTTTTTGGTACCGTACTTAGACCGGCCATTCTTGCGGTTTTCTACACCCTGAAGGTCTAGAGCACCACGAACAATGTGGTAACGCACACCCGGAAGGTCCTTTACACGACCACCACGGATCATTACAACTGCGTGTTCTTGCAAATTGTGGCCTTCACCTCCAATGTAAGCCCATACTTCGTACCCGTTTTGCAGACGCACACGAGCTACTTTACGAAGCGCGGAGTTAGGTTTTTTTGGCGTTTTGGTGGTTACCTTAACACATACACCACGCTTAAACGGTGATGGTTTTTCGTAGTTCTGTGTTTTGAGGTTGTTAACCACTCTGTGCAAAGCAGGTGACTTAGACTTTTTAGTCACCTTGGCACGTGGTTTGCGCACTAATTGATTGATTGTTGGCATTAATTCTCCTTAAAAGTTGTGATCTGCTGCGTTGCCACGAATGCCACGCGACCGCTCGGACCACTTAGTTTAACTTGTATATTTTAACAGATTTAGATCTCGGCTGCAACTTCTGCGTCTTCTTCGATTTCGACTTTATCTTCATATGCGTTGTAGCCGGTCCCAACCGGTATCATACGACCTAAGATAACGTTTTCCTTCAAACCGTACAGTTGATCAACCTTACCACTAGTTGCGGTTGCGATAAGCACACGAGTCGTATCCTGGAAGCTAGCTGCACTCAAGAATGACTCAGTTGAAAGTGAAGCCTTGGTAATACCAAGAAGTAACTGGTTAAATTGAACCTGTTCTTTGCCAGCTTCTTTCAAACGATCATTTTCCTCTTGAACGGCAATCTTACTGACAATATCACCAGTAACAAAGTCACTATCACCAGCGTCTTCAATTTGAACTCGAGAGAACATCTGACGCACGATGATTTCAAGGTGCTTATCTGCAATATTTTGACCTTGCGAGGCAAAGATACGCAAAATTTCATTCATGATGTAGCGCTGAGTTGCCTCTACGCCCTGCAAGCGCATTAGTTCATGAAGGTTGATTGAACCATTCGTTAGCCTTTCACCTGCAACCACTTCATCGTTATCCTTAACAAATAATTGCTTGTAGCCAGGAATCTCATACCTTACAGCAGATTGACTATTAGGACTAATGAAAATGGATTTCTTTGTCACCTTAGCCGTACCCGCAACTGGTGCAACAAGTGGGTTTGCGCCTTCTTCCTCTGAAGCGAGGACGTCACCAATACTAATTGATGCACCATTTTTTACATGAACTTTACGTCCAGCAAGTGGATACTCTACCGGTTCACCTTCTTTCGCGGTAACTTCTACCACGTAGTGATCGCCATCTTCCCACGCCTTAACCGTACCTGAAATTTCAGCCAAATACGCTTGACCTTTTGGTGTACGAACCTCAAACAACTCTTCTACACGAGGTAAGCCGGTAGTAATGTCTTCGCCCGCTACACCACCAGAGTGGAAGGTTCGTAGCGTCAACTGCGTACCAGGTTCACCAATACTCTGCGCAGCAATAACACCGACTGGGTGGTGGTCTGCTACTAAGTCACCAGTTGCCGGGTCAATACCATAACATTTGCGGCTAATACCACGAACATTAGTGCAACTTAGTACACTCATAATACGAACGCCATCTATATCCTTATCTTCCTCTATTGCAGTCGCGATATCAGCAGTAATAAGCTCGCCCTTCTTGACGTGACCCTTAACAGCTACGGCAGCAAAACGGCCTTCTAGCCTGGAAGCGTAACTTACGCCAATTTCTTCGGCATCACTACGATGAATCGCAAAGCCTGGATCCGCATCATCATCCGTTATAGTAAAGACATCTTGGCTAACATCGACTAATCGACGAGTAAGATAGCCTGAATCAGCTGTCTTTAGGGCAGTGTCAATCATACCCTTACGAGCACCACGAGTTGCAGTAAAGTACTCCAGTGGTGTAAACCCAGACTTGTAGTTAGATTTAACCGGCAGTTCAATCGTACGACCAGTCGCATCAGCAACAGGCCCAAGCATACCAACCGCAGTCTTGACCTGACCGATATTACCACGAGCCCCAGAGACTACTGCGGTTGACATAGCACTATCTTCGTTAGCAAACTGCTCACTTAGAGTCTTCTGTACTTGAGAGTCTACATCTTGCCAGGTTTCAATAGTCAAACGATAGCGTTCATCATTAGTAATGAACCCCTGCTCATATTGTTGACTAATTTCAGCGACGCGTTCTTCGCCCTTATCTAGAATGGTTGGTAGTTCTGGGATATCAGTGAAGTCATCCATACCTAAACTTAGACCCGACTTGGTTGCGTATTGGAAACCTAAGTCTTTTAGATCATCAGCAATAAATGCTGTTTTGTCTTGGCCATATCTTTGGTACGCCAATGCCATTACACCCGCAAGCTTCTTTTTTGTCATTGTTACGTCCTGGAACGGAAAATCTTCTGGAAAAATTTCGTTAAATAGAATCCGCCCCAAGGTCGTATTCCTGACTTCCCCACGGAAAGGCAAGCTGACTTTTGATTGCAAAACTATCTCGCCAGCATCTAAACTCATAAGTGCTTCAGCTAAGCCAGTAAAGTTTATTGGCTCTTCGCTTACGCCTTTACGCTCATAGGTTAGGTAGTAACAACCCAGTACGATATCTTGTTCGATATGCAAAATAGGTGAGCCATCAGCAGGCTTAAGAAGGTTCTTGTTTGATGCCATAATCTCACGAGCCTCGTCTTGAGCAGCGTCAGAAAGTGGCAAATGAACAGCCATTTGGTCACCATCAAAGTCAGCGTTAAAACCCTTACAAACGAGTGGGTGAAGTTGAATTGCTTTACCCTCGATTAGCACAGGTTGGAAGGCCTGAACACTCAAACGGTGAAGTGATGGGGCCCGATTCAGAAGTACGTATTTGCCCTTAATCACCTCGTCAAGTGCATCCCAGACAGCTATTTCACCAGCTTCTATCATGCGCGTTGCAGAACGAATGTTATGTGCATGTTCGTTTTGAATCAAGCTACCAATAACAAATGGCTTAAATAACTCTAGTGCCATCATTTTTGGTAAACCACACTGATTAATCTTCAGTTCAGGACCAGCTACAATTACAGAACGGCCAGAGTAGTCAACACGCTTACCAAGAAGGTTCTGGCGGAAACGACCCTGTTTACCTTTAAGCATGTCACTCAAAGATTTTAGACGGCGACGTTGCCCCGTAGCAGCAACTGCACGTCCAGAACGAGCGTTACCGTTATCAATCAAAGCGTCAACTGCTTCTTGCAGCATGCGCTGCTCATTACGACGAATCACCTCAGGTGCATTAAGTTCAATCAACTTCTTCAAGCGATTATTACGGTTAATCACTCGACGATATAGGTCATTCATATCACTAGTTGCAAAGCGACCACCAGTAAGCTGAACCATTGGCCTAAGGTCTGGAGGAATAACCGGTAATGTGCTCAAGCACATTGAACTTGGTTTAATACCAGCGATCTCCATGCTTTCAAGCAATCTTAGTCGCTTCATGAGCTTCTTCTTGCGCTGACCTTTAGCGGCATCTGCTTCTTCCGTAAGCTCCTTAATAAGAGCCGGTAGATCAATCTCATCTAATAGATCTTTAAGTGCGGTACCACCCATACCAACATCAATAATATCCACAAGTTCGTCAGGCAAATTATAGTAATCATTCTCACTAAGCAAGTTAAGTTTAACGAGTGATTCAACTTGTGCCTTGTACGTCTCAAACGCTAAAGTTACTTCTTCAAGTTCTTTGGTGCGCATTTCAGCCAAGGCCTTTACATTTGCGTCATCTTTGGAAGCTTCAGCTTCATATCGAGCCTTAATTGCCTCTTGAGCGGCCGCAAACTCAGCCTCTTTATCAGAGAGTAGCTGATCTCGTTTTGTAGCATCAACCGACTTAATAACGTAACTTGCAAAATATGCAATACGCTCTAGATTTTTGACGGTTAGGCCCAGTAACAAGCCGACAGCACTCGGTGTACCACGAAGGAACCAAATATGTGCAACAGGGCTAGCCAGACTGATATGACCCATGCGTTCACGCCGTACAATACTCTTTGTGACAATCTCACCATTTTTATCAACGGCAGCTTCTCGTGATCGTACGCCTTTATATTTTGCGTCATGCGGGTTGATATCTTTTACGGGACCAAAGATTCGTTCACAAAACAGACCGTCTCGTTCTGGTTTTTGTGTTCGATAGTTAATTGTCTCTGGTTTTGTTACTTCACCATATGACCAATCCATAATGTCATCTGCACTCGCAACAGCAAGACGAACAGAATCAAAATCTGAAATTGTTGGACTATTAGAATAACGTCTCATTATTTTACCTCCTCCTCATCTGTTGCCAGATCGTCATCATCAATACTTGCGGCTGAAACTATAGCAGGTACCTGATCATCAAGCTCAATGATGTCAAACTCATCAATTCCGTCTTCCGCCGTCATATCAACATCTGATACTTCTGGAGCAGGAACGTCGACATCCGCCTGGTGAATTGCTTCATCCTTAATATTTTCGGCAAGTACATTCTCAGCATCAACAGCCTTGTCAGACAAGATAAGATCAACTTTTAGACCAAGACCTTGAAGCTCCTTAACAAGCACGTTAAAGCTTTCCGGAACTTTAGGGCCTACTATCGGCATACTCTTAATGATTGATTCGTATGCTTTAGAGCGACCGTAAACGTCATCCGATTTAATTGTTAGCATTTCCTGTAGGGTATTTGCTGCACCGTAAGCTTCTAGTGCCCAAACTTCCATCTCACCAAATCGTTGACCACCATTTTGAGCCTTACCACCGAGCGGCTGTTGAGTAACCATAGTATAGGGGCCAGTTGATCGCGCATGAATCTTGTCTACAATCATGTGATTTAGCTTGATCATATACATGCTTCCAACTGTTGTTCGCTCTGCAAAAGCTTCACCAGTTCGCCCATCATAGAGTTGCTGCTTGCCATCCTCCGGCAATCCAGCTTCTTTTAGTAAGTCCTGAATCTTTTCGATCGGCACACCATTAAACGATGGTGACGCAACATGTAAGCCCAGCGCACGTGCTGCCATGCCAAGGTGAGTTTCAAATAGCTGGCCGATGTTCATTCGAGACGGCACACCAAGTGGGTTCAGCAAAATATCTACTGGAGTCCCGTCCTCCATAAATGGCATGTCCTCAACCGGTAGTACTCGAGCGATGACGCCTTTGTTACCATGACGACCACCTAACTTGTCGCCAACTGCAATTTTTCGCATCTGAGCAACAAAAACTTGGATTTGCATTATTACGCCAGCCTTAAGCTCATGACCATTTTCACGACTGAACACCTTAACACCAACAACCTTGCCATGTTTACCATTACTCATGCGCTGAGAGGTATCACGAACATCTTTAGCCTTTTCACCAAAGATCGCGCGGAGTAGCCGCTCTTCACTTGATAACTCCTGTTCACCCTTAGGCGTAATCTTACCAACCAAGATGTCCCCAGGATGTACATCAGCACCAATTCGCACAATGCCATCTTCATCAAGGTGACGAAGCGCCTCTTCGGAAACATTAGGGATATCACGCGTCACGACTTCTGGACCAAGCTTCGTTTCACGAACCTCAGTCATGTAATCAACAATATGTATAGAAGTCAGCGTATCATCCTCAACTAGTTTTCGAGACACAATAATAGCGTCTTCAAAGTTGTAACCAGTCCATGGCATGAAAGCCGCTACAAGGTCCTTACCAAGCGCAAGCTCACCACCATCAATTGACATACCTTCAATCAATGGGTCACCAGCCTTAAGCTTATCACCACTGCTAACTACCACTTTTTGATTAATCGATGAGCCTTCATTGCTGCGCACAAAGTGTTGTGGATAGTAGGTAACTTTCCCCGCACTCTTATACTTAACAACCACCTCACTTGCTGATGCACTCAATACTTCACCGTCTTCCTCAGCCTGAATAAGTTGCCCTGTGTTACTGGCAACAATACCTTCAAGTCCAGTACCAACAATTGGTCGTTTTGGTTGAACGAGTGGCACAGCTTGACGCTGTTGGTTACTACCCATCAGACTTCGATAGACGTAATTCTTTTCAATAAACGGAATGAGACCGGCGCTTGAGCCTATAATCTGTCGCTTTGATGCGTCTAGATGGGTCACCTCATCTGCGTCAACTTCACCTGAAACAAGTCGATTGCGTGCAGAAACACGTTCGTTAACGAAAAATCCGTCTTCAATTTTTTCGCTAGAACCAGCAATAACTGCCTGTTCCTCTTCAGCTGCGTCAAGATAAACGACTTTGTTTGTAACCTTCGCTTTAACTGGCCAGGTTGCTTTGCTTTTTATAGCTGCCAGCTTCTTGGCGTCATCTGCTGAAATAGCTTTACCAGCCTTAACAATTACCTTGCCTTTTTCATCTTCAAGATCAACGCTTGCGGTATGTCCAACCGCATCTTTTGCAGTCACTGCGTTGATAACTTTGATGTATGGAGTTTCAACAAAGCCATATTCGTTAATACGCGCATAAAGACCCAGGTTAAGCACCAAGCCAATGTTGGCACCTTCTGGTGTCTCAACAGCACAAATACGTCCGTAGTGAGTTGCGTGTGCATCTCGAACTTCAAACCCAGCGCGCTCACGTGATAGGCCACCAGGACCCATAGAGCTCAAACGGCGTTTGTGAGCCAATTCACTCAGTGGGTTAATCTGGTCCATGAACTGCGAAAGCTGAGAGCTTGCAAAAAATTCGCGAACAGCAGCTACTACTGGACGTGCATTGATAAGCTGCCCGGGTGTTACTGTTTCGATTTCGCTCATGCTCATGCGATCTTTGGTGTTGCGTTCCATACGTAGCAAACCGATCCGGAACTGGCGCTGCACAAGTTCGCCCACCAATTTAACACGTCGATTAGCTAGAGAATCGATATCATCAGCAAGTTCTTGTGTGTTATTCAGACGGATGACTTCAGCAATAATCGCAGTTAAGTCCTCAATCCTCATTACTCGGTTTTCTACGGTATTAGGGACATCCAAATTTAGACGTTTATTAATCTTATATCGACCAACACGACTAAAGTCAAAGCGCTTGAAGTTATAGAACATGTTCTCAATGAGACCTCGAGCATTATCTACGGTGGCAAGATCCCCAGGACGCAATCGTCGGTAAACCTCAATTAGCGCATCATTTGTACCTTTAGCTGGATCTTTTTCAAGTGTTGCCTCAATGTAGCTGGTTTTACCCTGATCAACATGGGTGAACGACTCTTTTATTTTGTTCTCAGTCAAACCAAGCGCGCGAAGCAAAGTTGTAACTGGAATTTTTCGTTTTCGATCAATCTTTACATAGATAGAGCCGTTTGCAGCGGTTTCAAATTCAAGCCATGCACCACGACCAGGAATGACCTTAGCACCATATAACTTCCCGGAAGCATGTTGCTCAGAAGTGAAGAATACACCTGCCGAACGAATCAACTGACTCACAACAACGCGTTCCGCGCCATTGATTACAAAGGTTCCACGGCTTGTCATCCAGGGATAATCACCAAGGTAGATCTCTTGCTCTTTGACTTCACCAGTTACCTTGTTAGTCAGAACAACAGTTGCCTTCAGAGGTGCTTCGTAAGAAATATTATTCTCACGAGCTACGGCTTCGGTTGTCTTTGGATCTTCAAATCTGTAGTCTTTAAAACTTAGTGATAATTTTGTGCCTGTATAGTCATCAATCGGGCTAATCTCGGCTAAGAGCTCTCCAAGCCCTTCTTCTACAAACCATTGAAATGATTTGTTTTGGTGATCTACTAGGTTTGGTAGATCAAGGATGTCATCTTTTTGTGTAAAGTACGTGCGTTTTTGAGGCGCAGTTGCAGACGTTTTTGCCATAACGTGTTTGCATTCTCCTTTGATACGTGCCCTAAAACAGCTCTGGCCACACCATCAAGTCTCCCAAAAACCTGATGCGCAAACAGAGGTATAAAGCCTTAGATTGTTGATACTCGCGCGAAGATCCTAAGCTAGTTTGGACTGCTATCTAGGGTACCAATAGCAAGCCCGCTTACCCTACTTCTTAAAGGTATTCTAGCACGCATCATAAGTAAATATCAAGCTATTTTGCTAGAACTTTATCTACAATGCCGTAATTTTTTGCTTCGGTGGCTGATAGCCACTTGTCACGCTCCATATCTTCCTGGATTTTACTAACTTTCTGACCAGTATTCTTTGCCATAATTTCATTTAAAAGTTGCTTGAGGCGTAACCCCTCTTTGAGATCAATCTCCATATCAGTAACCTTGCCGCGAGTACCAGCAGATGGCTGATGGATCATTACGGTTGCGTGTGGCAAAAGGAAACGTTTGCCCTTTGCACCAGAACTCAGCAAAAAGGCTGCTGCGCTGGCTTGGACACCAATACCAACGGTTTGGATATCGCATTTCACATACTGCATCGTGTCATAGATTGCAAAAGCATCGTAGACGCTACCACCTGGACTGTTAATGTAAAACTTAATATCTTTCTTTGGGTCTTCGTTTTCTAAAAATAACATCTGGGCAACAACCAGGTTTGCGGTGTGTTCGTTAACGTCTGTCCCTAAAAAGATGATTCGGTCTTTCAAAAGACGAGAGTAAATATCAAAGGCGCGTTCCATGCGACCTTCTGATTCAATAACGGTTGGTACGAGTACTGAGTTTTGTGGAGTTATCATACCACCAGTGTAGACAATAAATTAGCACTCGTCAAGTGAGAGTGCCAATTACTTACTTGTTGCTATATCCATAAGTCTTTCGACAGTTTTTTCAGTAAGTAAACGTGAGGCAATCTCTTGACGTGCTTCAGGCTTGGCAAGCTCTGTTTGCATTTCAGCGTCAGTGTATTGCCCCTTTAAAATTTGCATGCGAACTTCAAGTTCTTCAGGAGTCACTTTAAGTTTTTCTGCGACGGAAATCTCAGCAAGTACAAGACCAGTCTTAACACGACGCTCAGCCTCTGGACGGAGTTCTTTCTTTGTGTATTGTTCTTCGGTTACGCCTTCTGCGTCCAGCATTTCTTGCCAGGTTTGACCACGATATGCCAAGTTCTGACGCACTTCGGCCCTCAGTCGTTCAAGCTGCTCATCAACCAGTGTTTCGGGCAAATAGAGGGAGCTATTATCAACAACCTCCAGGATAATCTCATTCTCAAGTTGACGATCAGCCTGATTCTGCTTTTCAACTCCAAGTTGCTTCTTAATATCAGCCTTAAGCTCAGCAACCGTTTTAAATGGCCCAACTTTGGCCGCGAACTCATCGTCCACTTTTGGTTCTGTTAATTCATTAATAGTCTTTACGGTGACGGTAAACGCCACTTTCTTATTAGCCAGCGTTTTTACACCGTAGTCTTTGGGGAAGGTTAGCGTAAATGTCTTTTCTTCACCCGCCTTCATGCCGATCACGTTGTCCTCAAAACCTGGGATAAAAGTATTACTGCCAAGCGTGAGTGGGTAATCTTCACCGTCAGCACCCTTAATCGGCTTCTTTGCGGCATCAACACCTTTAAAGTCAATGATTGCTTCATCTTCTGCTTTGGCTGCGCGTGTAACTGCCGTCTTGGTTGCAGAACGTTGTTTTAGACTATCAATCACCTCCGATACGTCTTTAGCCGTAACTTCAGCTTTAGTCTTTGTCTTCTTGATTTTTTTATAGTCTGCCAGCTTTACATCACCAAGTATTTCGACTTCTGCGTCAAATTCTAAGTTTGTAAAGGGCACAAACTTCTTAAGCGATATGCTTGGGCGCCCAAAGGCCTTTACCTTTTCATTAGTTACGGCAGATTGATATAAATGATTGACTGCTTCATCAAGAAATTCAGACTGTAGCGCTGTCTGGTCGACATTTTTTTCAACCACGTTCAGCGGTGCCTTACCAGTGCGGAAACCGGCAACTTTAGTTTTTGCCTGAAAATGTGAGAGCGTATGTTGTTTTAGCTTTGTAAGCTCTGGCTCATCAGCAGTAATGCTCAATTGAACTTTTGTTGGAGAAATGTCTGTACGTGTAACTTGCATAGAGCTTAACTCTACCACCTTTTACTCTGTTAGTCCAGTTACGAGAAAATGAGCCAGCTCAGTAGTGCAACAGTTATAGCAAACCAAATAGATTCTACAATCCAGCCCCATGAAACTTCAAAGCGCTGAATTTTTTTATGCACTTTGCGCACAATATCCCAATGTTTATCTTCACCGTGAATATCATTCTGATAATGTTTGTACCACATAACATCTGGGATCCAACCAAGCATCGCACCAGCTGGTACAAGCCAAACTGGCAAGCCTGCCCGATAGCCCGCAAATGTCGATATTAGTACAAACGAGGTCGTCAAAAAAGTATCAAATTTCAGGATTGCACTAAACTCTTTACTGCCTGGTTGAGCAACTGTGTGCGCACCAAAGTGCGGTAGTGAGTCAAGCAAGAAATGCGAGGCAAAGGCAAGCGGAAGGCCAATAACTGGGTTGGCTACTCCAACTGCTACAATCGAGCCCATCACCGCATGATTAGTAGCCGTCATTACTTCTTACGATAATCCTTTACTATACTGGCTAAGCGTTCGAGGCTATGTGCTTCTTCTCTGCCAGTTTGTAAATCCTTTAGTTTATATTGGCCGGTTGTAAGTTCTTGGTCGCCAATGAAAATAATGTAGCGAATGCCTTTTTTATCTGCCGTTTTTATTTGCTTATCTAGTTTTCTGCCAGTGGTATCGATAGCGACATTAAGCTCCATCTCTCGCAAAAGCTCAATTGGCTTTAATGCCTGTTCGTACACGTTACCAAGTAGTGCAACATAAACATCGGTGTGGCTTTCTAATTTTGGCATTAGTTCATGCAGCACAAGAAAGTTATGGAGAGTCGCGTCACCCATACCAAATCCAACCGTAGGAACGGGCTCAACACCAAATTGCGCCACCAAGCCATCGTAACGACCGCCACCAAACATTGAGCGATTGTTGTCGGGATGAGTGTCAAAAACTTCAAACACTATATCGGTATAGTAATCAAAACCTCTCATTAGCGTTATGTCATACGAAATATTTGTAATACCGTCTTGGCCCGCAAGTTCAAGTAAGTTAGACAGCTCTTGTACAGAAGTATGTTTTTGCACGTCAGTTGGCAAATCACTAAGTTTCTTGGCCTTTAGAAGCTCCCATATCTTTTCCTCTGTTCCATCTTCGCGCTGATCGGGCGATAATACCGCATCTAACTTAGCAGCAAACTCACTCTCAGGAATCTTGTGCATTTTATCTATCAGGTGAATCAGCGTTTCTGATTCTACGTCATCGAGTTTTAGATAATCTTCCAGTATGTGATTTATAAGTTTCCGACTATTTACTTTTATTGTATACATACTGGCTTTGGCACCAAACGCTTTCATGATGGCATGGCTAACTTGAATCATCTCAAAATCCGCCGATAAATTACTCACACCAAATAAGTCAACGTTTAGCTGCCAAAACTCCCGCAAACGACCACGCTGTGGACGCTCATAGCGCCACAAATTAGGAATAGAGTACCACCTCAACGGATAAGCAAGCTCTTGACGCCTCCCGGCTACCATCCTGCTAACAGATGGTGTCATTTCTGTTCTGATAGTCACTTGACGATTGCCGCGGTCAGTGAAATTATATGTTTGCTCGTTGACAATCTCGTCACTCGTTTTGGTCGCATACAGTTCTGTTGGCTCTAAAAGTGGCGCGTCGTATTCTTCATAGCCAAACGATTCAACGGTTTTGCGCCACACACCAAACATCCACTTTTGTAAGCGTTTATCTTCTGGGTAAAAATCCCGTGCACCCTTATATGGTTGTGTCGACAGACTCATAACAATTTACACTCAGTTTAGCATTATCTTTACGAAAATTAAATGTTAGCGACATGAACTATGTTGGGTCAAAACTACAAAATACACTTTTACTTTTTTACACAGCTTATTGTAATGGTCTTGTGGAATAGCTAAATAATATGCACGAAAGAGCCCGTATCAAAACCCTGAATGATGGCGATGAACACCTAGAGGTAGCGTTGTTTAAGTCAGTGACTCAACGTTTGGCGTTAATTACACTTGTGGGATCGGATGAATCAGAAAAAATAGTCGCGAAACGCAATAGGTATTCATCAGATTCAAGAGATAAAAGCCTTAACCAATTTGTAATTCATTATTTAAAATGGAGCAAAAGTTAACACGGACCGTAACTTCCGCTATATTCTTTCCCTAAATCAAGTGTCTTATAAATAGAGCTAAAACCCTGTGGCTTACTATTGCACATTTTAGTCTTGCCACCCGTATATTCAACATGAAATACTGGCTTTCCTTGACTAATGAAACCACTAACCAGAACATCGCATTCGTCGTACTGCAGACACTCCTCATTTACAGCGTATTCCACATAGGGTGAAAGTTTGTTGACCGAACCAGAATCCAACATATTTTTAAGCCCAGCAGCCATCCCTCGCTCGTGAGCCGCAGATGCTAGATTAATAACTAACTGTTCAGCCTTGGCTTTGGTAAGCGAAAAACCCGTACCAGAGTATTGATCTACATTGTCAGGTTCAACCCCATCACAGCCTCGTGATTTTGCTAAATCAAGCCGTTTTATTATCACTGGCCAATATTCTGGAGCATCCCAGTTTACATACCATTCTCCGTCCCAGTCGGGATACTTATTTCCCCTTATACTCAAAGGAAAATTATATTCTCCACTTCGCCAATCTTCGTAGTGAACAGAAAAATAACAAATTATTTTCTTGTTTTTAGACTTCAACGCACTGATATCACTATCTTTAGCATCAAATAAATCAATATCAAAAACTTCAGCGTTAACGTTCGTATCTACCGTACCTGTGATTTGCCACTGCCAAGAGATACCAGCAGACGGCTTCCAATACGTATCTACAGGCGGTTGAGTGACAGTCCCGAATTGAACATAAGAACCACCAGATGCGCCTGAATCACCACCTTTACGCAAACTTTGCTGACTAAAAGTTCCTTGTTGTGATTCTGGTTCAATAGAAATGGAGTTTACAGCAGCGCTAGCCAGCAAAGTTGCCCACAAACCGACAAAAGCAATAATAATAAGCACTAGACGATATTTCTTAGCCGCCACCATTACTGCTTGAAGTTTAATCATATCAACCGTGATTATGCTTTTATAACAAGCATTGTAACGTAAACCATAAAATAATAATACACAGTGAAAACTTAACAATAAAACCCCCTGAAAAGGAGGCCTGTTGTGTTGGTGGACCTAACCGCGCAGCAACTGAAACAGGGACCCCTAAGGACCCCTGCTGTTTCAAGTAACAACTATTTGGTGCCTCTATACGATGAGGTTAGAACCTATTTTATCTCAAAAAGCTGAAAAGCGAGAACCTAAGCTCAGCCCTGCTGCCTTGCGGGCAAGTCTGCCCGTTGCGCCCCGCCAGAAAACCGCCTTTGAATTTTTAGATTTTCCCGCCGTTCCTTATTTTTCTAAATGAAAAGTCGGTATTTTTGTCGGTTCGCCTGCGCATAGCGCAGAAGTGGCTGGGGCTTGGCTGGTTAATATTACAAGTATGTGCGTTAGATCACTCACAGTGTTTTTAAGTATTTTTGTTGGCTTTTTTATGCCGTCGGATTTCTATGAACGTAAGTGCCGTAATGACCAGGAAAGACAAAAAAGACATAAAAGGAATAGTGATAAAACCAAACCAGTTAATCTGCGGTACGGCACAAGAACTATCTATTGAACAAGTTTTAATTGCTTCTTCTATTATGCCCCATTGTAAGAGTGAATGGTAGAAAGCGATCATCGATCCGACAAGGCTAAGCGGCAACACATAATAGGCCGCATTATTGTCTTTACGGTAAACACCGACACCTAATATAAATGCGAGTGGAAACATAAATATCCTTTGATACCAACACAAGGCACACGGTACCAAATCCATCACCTCACTAAGCACCATACTGCCTAGTGAAGCCCCGATTGCTACTAGCCAAGCAATAAAAACCAAATTATTTAAAAACAAAGTATGTATTTGTTTCGTTTTAATCATATATTTTATTCTACTATTGTTTGCAGACTGGACAAACTTCTTCCTCGACAAACCCATACCGCCAGGTGATTAAAGCCTTCCGCAGTGGAAGAAATGATAGATATAATTTGAAGTCAGCCAACCGTCTTAATAGCCACCCTAACCGTCCATAGATACGAACCTTCCCCCACAGTACTGCAGCCCAATGCGGACCGACTGGGATAGCATAAATTGGGCGTTTCGGTTTATAACTATATAAGGTTTGTCTTTTCGATTTTCTAAGCAAGTTTTCTGCAACAAATTTTGCATCGTGAATTGCGGTCTGCGCCATACCAGCGTAGGTAGTCGAGGCACTGTCGCCAATCACATAGATATTTTGGTTAGCTTGGAGAAATTGATCTACCTCAACTCGACCTGACTTACCTTGCCTAAACAGTTTTCCAGATTGACTAAAAAATGGGTTATTGACTACTCCCGCTGTCCATATAACGGTATGTGACTTGATCGGTCCTCTAGGTAAGTAAATGCCATCGAGTGTCTCTGATTTAACTGATGCTTCCAGCTTAGTCTTTACGCCCACCTTTTTAAGCCGATTTAGAACGTCAGTCGAAAAATCTTCTGGCATTGAAGCAAGAACCCTAGGAGCAGCTTCAACTAAATTAACCGTAAAAGGGGCTTTTATCTTGTGCTTTTTTCGTATCTTTTTTAGATATGCTACCAGTTCAGCACTGAGTTCCACGCCGGTTGCTCCAGCTCCGATCACCACATAATTTCTTTCCGTCTCTGTAGCCAACAACTGTTCATGCATATGGCGTTTTAGCTGTAATGCTTCGTGAACCGTCTTCACACCGTAAGAGAACCTCTCAAGCCCCCTGATATTATAAAATTCGGTCACATTACCCAACGCTAGTATCAGCTCCTCATATGTATACTTCGAGCCTGATTCGCCTGAAATAAACTTTTTTTGTTTGTCGATTGTTGTAACTGTGTCCTCAATTACCTCAACATTTTTTGCATAAGCAAAAAAATCACGCAGCGGTATGGCTACTTCTAGTGGCGAACGTCCAGTAGCTGATCGATACAGCGCAGCGTGATACTCAAAATAACTCTGGCTAGAAATCAATTTTACTTCCACTCCTGATTTATTCGACAAGGATAATGCAGCTCGTACACCACCAAACCCGCCGCCAACAATAACGACCTTCATTTAAAAACTCTTTCTGATGTGGATTTGCGAAAACTCCAAACTAGCATCGGTTTTTTTGTGTGGATTAAATATGTTATCAGGATCAAACAGTTTCTTCACAGTTTTGAATATCTGCATCATTTCTGGAGAGTACATATACTCAAGCATCGGACCACGTATCATACCGTCGTTATGCTCACCAGATAACGAGCCATTGTATTGTAATACCAAATCCGTAACCTCTTCGAGAGCTGGATATATCTTGTGTCTTTCGGATTCAACACGTAAATCCATTAGTGGGATGATATGGAAATTTCCATCTCCCATATGCCCAGCAACGGTGTAAAGCAATTTATATCGCTCTAATATTTCGGTTAAGCGTGGTAAAAATTCAGGTAGCGTTTCCGGAGGTACTATCAAGTCATCAATAAAAGGGGCGGTGTGTTTACGTTTAACGTTTTTTCTAAGCAAGTTAAAGCTTTCTCGGCGCATTGTCCAAAACTTCTCTTCCTGATGCCTATCTTCGGCCAATTGGGTCTCAATGTTCTTACTCTGCATCATCTGTTGTAACTGATGTATCTTTCTGTCTATTTCATTTTGTTCTGTAGCTTCAAACTCGCACAAGAGGATTATTTTTGGAAAACTGGGCAAAAACCGAAGTAAATGTTTTAAAACTGGTAAGAAACTTAAGCCAAGTAATATAAACCGCTTCCAACCTAAAGTTTTACGAAAACTAAAGAAAAACCTGAAAGCAAACTTGAGTGTATGGTCGTCAAACGACTCCAAACTTGTTGGCCTCATTGGCAATATATCGTTAATTATTTCACCGAGTCCATCGAGATTTTTTAGAAAAATCACTACCATCCCCGAGAGTGGCTTAGCCGGAACAAGCCGAAAAGTAGCTTCAGTTATTAGACCCAGTGTACCCTGAGAGCCAACGATGATCTTTGTCATGTCAAACGCTTCTCCGTCCCAAACATCCCAAATATTGTAAGCAGTTGAGTTTTTGCTGACCTTGGGCTTTGATGCCTTAATTATTTCTTGATTTTCCGTGACCAATTTATAAATCCCACGGTATAAATCGCCTTCTAAACCAGTCTCGTTTAACTTTTGTTTCAATGTTTTTTTATCAATAGCTTGAAATGTATGCTCTTTGCCGTCTCTCAGCACAATCTTGACCTGTTTTACATACCGATCTGTTTTGCCATATATCAGAGATTTTTCACCGCCAGCATTGTTTGCCACCATACCACCGATCATACATAAATCTTTTGATGCGGGATATGATGGCATTATTAACCCCTGCTCCAATGTCTTGGGTTCAAAATCACGATAGTAAACGCCAGGCTGTACGGTAACTTCATTATCTTTGATTTGCCCAACCTGTGTAAAGTAGCGCCCATATGCCACGATAATAGACTCGTTAATAGCTCCGCCGGACATATCTGTACCGCCGCTGCGACCAGTCAGTGAAAGATCAGGGTGCGATAGTTTATTCTTAGACACATGTTCTACTAGGTTGCAAATGTCTGTTACGTCTCGTGGATAAGCTATTGCTTCAGGTTTAATCTCAAACAAACTGGCGTCGTGGCTATATAAACCACGCGCATGTCTATCTACTTCTATATTGCCCTTGAAAAATCTTTTGATGTCCTCGTGGAGGTGGGTAAATTTACCCATTGATTACCTCCTATTCGAGTATTGGAAATCGTTTGACCAAAGACTGTTTAACCCACCAGCTCCGCAAACCCCAAACCTGTCTGTCATTTGCAGCTAACAAGCCCAGTAAGACCACGGAGTAAATGACGTGATCGTCTATAATCGGGTTATTTTCAGGTAATATCATTGCCGACCACATCATCATAAACAGCAATACCCCTGAGATTGTTGCTATTCTCATACCGATACCGGCTATTAGTGCAAACCCAATAAGCAAAAGTCCTGCCATAAACAGTACATCAACAAAGGTATTGCCAGCTAAGCCCTGATAGAAATCAGCAAATGGTCCCTTAGTAGCAAATTCTAAGAATCCAGTGGTTGGTGAACCACCGTTTATCCAAGCTTTTTCACATAACATAGTTACAGTATTAGTTTCGGCATCTCGACAGGTAGCGAAGCCTAGGCCAAGCAGCTTATCGAAAAATGCCCACAACAGCGTGAATCCGAGTAAAATACGAGCCATTGCCCAGAAGTATGGTGATTTATCATTTGTTGAATTTTGTTTTGCCATATTAATCCTTGCTTAACGTTAACGCTTATCTATAGTAAGTATAGCTTCAGAAGCTTTTATATTCAAGATTCAAGTGCTGGGCAGAGCCATTAATAACCACTTACTTTATAGCGCTAACTCTGACTGTTAGAGTGCTTAACAAAAATACTTAAAAACACTGTGAGTGATCTAACGCACATACTTGTAATATTAACCAGCCAAGCCCCAGCCACTTCTGCGCTATGCGCAGGCGAACCGACAAAAATACCGACTTTTCATTTAGAAAAATAAGGAACGGCGGGAAAATCTAAAAATTCAAAGGCGGTTTTCTGGCGGGGCGCAACGGGCAGACTTGCCCGCAAGGCAGCAGGGCTGAGCTTAGGTTCTCGCTTTTCAGCTTTTTGAGATAAAATAGGTTCTAACCTCATCGTATAGAGGCACCAAGAAAGTACTAAAATCGGAATTGCGGCGCAAATGCGCCGTTTTTTCTTTGGTTGCGCGAAGCGCCAACCAAGGATTTTTCAGAGGGGGAGAAATATTTGGGGCGGCCGCTGGCTGCGCCTTCTTGGATTTTAGACCGCCATTGGTGGTTTTTGCTATACTGGAGTTGGACACAATCAAAGCGGAATAGCTATTTTAATTGGCTCAGATAGCCGTCTCGTACAATTTGGTTATTCCGGATTGTGTCCAGCGAGGCGGCTATTTGAGTTCAAGGGGGTGTTATGAGTAAGTGGTACACTTATGCTAGAAAATCAACAGACGTTGAAGATAAACAAGTTTTATCCATTGAAGCACAATTGGTTGAACTCCGGGAGTTTGCCAAGCGAGAGGGTTTAGATATAGCCGCCGAGTTTGTCGAGAAACAATCCGCTAAAAGTCCAGGTCGTCCGGTTTTTGGCAAATTACTGACTGAAATTGAAAAATCTGGCGGTAATATACTCGCTTGGCATCCAGACAGGCTTGCCCGCAATTCCATTGACGGCGGACAGATTGTCTACTTACTGGACAGTGGCAAGCTGGACAACCTGAAGTTCCCGTCATTTTGGTTTGAAAATACTTCTCAAGGCAAATTTATGCTGAGTATTGCTTTTGGTCAAAGCAAATACTATGTAGACAATCTGTCCGAGAACACCAAGCGTGGACTTCGCCAAAAAGTCCGAATGGGACTTTATCCGGGCTGTGCGCCCGTTGGATATATAAATGATGTCCGCAGTAAAAGCATTGTCATAGACAAACGGCTTGCGCCGGTTGTTGTTTCCGCTTTTGAGCTGTATGCCAAAGGCGAGAGCCGGCTGGAAGATATTGCAGTTTTTCTTAAAAGCAAAGGCGTTGCCACCAAAAGCGGCAAACAACTAAGCAAAGACCAGATCAAACGGATATTGACCAATCCGTTTTACTACGGACACTTCAAATTCTTAGGCGAAGTCCACGAGGGCAAGCATAAACCAATTGTGCCTAAAAAACTGTTTGACCAAGTACAAACAGTTTTAAGCCGTAGAGGGCGACCACAAAAAGGAAAAACCACCCCGCAAATCTTTTGCGGTTTGCTGGCCTGCGCTTCTTGCGGATTATCCGTAACTGGCGAGCACAAAATAAAACGTCAGAAAAATGGCAATATCCATGAGTATATTTATTATAGGTGCACCAAAAAGCGCAAAGATTTCAAATGCTTAGAACCTGCTGTTACCCAAAGTGATTTAACAGAGCAATTATCTAGCTTATTGACTGAATATGCCATGCCAAAGGCATGGGCCAGCAAACTTGAAGCTATGCTTCAAGAAGATGAAAAGGAAGTCAACCAAACTGTTTCAGTGTTTGTAGCTAACGCCCAAACACGACTTGTTAGTTTGCAAGGTAAACTCCAGCGACTTTTAGATGGTTATTTAGACCAAGACATTGAGCAAAGTGTTTATCGAGCTAAACAAGCTGGGTTGATGTCCGAGAAAAAGTCGCTGGAAGAGCAAGTCAGCAAACTCACGCTTGCCGGAAGCAGTTGGATAGAACCTATGCGCCAATGGATAAAACAGGCTGTTTCAAACGGTGAAACAGCCAAAAAAGCCGAGCCAAGTGCCATAAAGGAAGCACTAACTAAAATGGAAGGATTGAACCTATTTCTAAAATCCAAAAAGGCACGGCCAGCGGCCGCCCCAAATATTTCTCCCCCTCTGAAAAATCCTTGGTTGGCGCTTCGCGCAACCAAAGAAAAAACGGCGCATTTGCGCCGCAATTCCGATTTTAGTACTTTCTTGGTGGGCGAGAAAGGACTTGAACCTTCACGCCTTGCGGCACTAGTTCCTAAGACTAGCGTGTCTACCAATTCCACCACTCGCCCACGATACCAAATTGTTAAATACCGATGTATTTTACCCTATGCGACGGTAAAATACCAGTGTCGAATCGCCATACTCTTTCTTTGTCCTCAAATTAAAACCCTCGCCAAGATTCACTTCGACATCTGGTGGAAGTGATATAACCACCATACCCCCTAGTTTGGTACATTGTGATACTTTCTGTACCCGGGTAATGCTTACATCGTCATACGGCGGGTCACACACAACAATATCAAAGTATTTGTCGGGGTTATTATCTATCCAAGAAGTTATGTTCGCTCGAGTTACCTTCAATGACGCGTCCAGATTTTTAGAATTTGTGCTGATTACCTCAGAAGCCTTCTTGTCTGAATCTATTGCAACCACGCCCACAGCTCCCCGACTAATTGCTTCAAGGGCAATCGCACCACTTCCACTATAAGCATCTAGCAGGGTCAGGCCAGATATATCACCCAGTATATTAAAGATCGCTCCACGCATCTTTTCGCTCATTGGGTGAGTTTTATGCCCACTTGGAGAGTCAAAAGTTCTGCCACCTAACCTGCCAGCAATAACCCTCAATCTCACTCCTCGATCTCCGGAGTAATCAACTTTGCCTCGACTAATGCCAGATACCAGATTAATGCCACCGTACGCGCAATCGTCGGCGCAAGCTTGCTACGTACATCGACTATTAGCTTCGTAGACCAACCACGCTTCCTAAAGCGTTCGTACATATCAAGAACGGCAATTTCGCGAGCTGTGCGACGAAACAGCTCTAGCGGACCAACATCGAGTGCTGTAGCGATCTCGTGGTCTTTGGGTGCAGCCATACTCATACCGAGTGGCGCGATTATTGTTGCAATTCCAATCTCAAATAAACCGTGCGTCGACATTAAACCTTTTGGTCCATAAACCTTCCAACTCCGCTTTATTGTTTCACGTTTCGTGGCACCTTGCGGAATAACTTTCTTACGGAAGGTTGTACGCGTTTCTTTAGCCTCTCCACGTATTTCGCTTAACTTTTCTTCGTAAGGATAGTGATGAGCGGGTGTCAGCCCATCAACGATAGCGTGCGCCAACCATGCAGCCTCAAAAGCAATGCGCTCTTGGTTATTTTTCTTTAATTCCTTTACTAACTGATTATAGTGATCATGGATCAAGTCAATGAGCTCTGAGTCATTATTATCAAATGGACTGTAATAATGCCAGGGCTCATCTTTGGCCGGACTCTTGCGCTTAATTGCGTCAGGTCCCTTCCTACCTTCAAAATGTAAGATTTTTTTAGCGGACGGGAAAAGCTCTTTTTTTGGCAAAAGTTTCGCCAGTTGCTTACGAGCAACTCTGTCTAGTTTCTGGTGTGCACCGAGAATGCGGCCAGACATAGGTGTCAATGTTGTTCCAGAATACATAAATACTACGAGACAAACCTGTAGGTTTTCTCATTAGGCCGTGCAAAAAAATCTGACTTTTTACTTAGGCCAATCTCTTCCCTTATTTGAAAAATATTCATGTTAGTTTAGGTGAACCACGGATTGTAGTTCTATTATTCGCTTCTTAATATACGGGTATTGTACCAGATTCTGCTCCTTGCGCATGAACTCTTTTACAGCATTGCGAGCTCGTGCAATAAGTTTTGTGTCTGAAAAATTAGCTATTCTTAAATCCAACTGTCCATGCTGCATCATGCCGTAGAGCGCTCCTGCACCCCGTATGTCTAAATCTAGCTGAGCAAGCTTGAAGCCGTCAGTAGTTGATTCAATTGCGCGTAACCTCCTTGAAGGTGCGCGTGAGTCGCTCAACATTAAATAACAATACCCTCGTGTTTTTCCCCGACCAACCCGGCCCCGCAGTTGATGAAGTTGTGCTAAACCAAAACGCTCAGGCGCTTCAATAATCATTATCGTTGCATTTGGAACATCTACGCCTACTTCAATAACTGTGGTTGCCACCAAAATGTCAATGTCTCCATTGACAACTTTTTGCATGATCGTCTGTTTGTCTTCTGTCTTCATCTTTCCGTGCAATATCCCAACCTTAAACTCCTTGAAGTGTTTTTTCATTTCAATATATGTCGCTTGAGCAGATTTTGCCTCGACTGCATTTGATTCTTCAATCAGAGGACAAACAACAAAAGCCTGACGACCATTTTTTAGCTCCTCTTCAACACGTTCATATAGTTTAAGCTGATCCGTAGGCTTCACTAAAGCAGTTATTATTGGCAATCTGTCCTTTGGCTTTTGATTCAAGATTGAAATATCAAGCTCACCAAAGACAGTCAGCGCAAGACTACGCGGAATCGGTGTTGCAGTCATACTAAGCATATGGGGCACGTGTCCAGACTTGGCCAGTAGCTTTTTGCGTTGCTCAACGCCAAAACGATGCTGCTCATCAATAACCACGAGCGCTAATTTGCTTAGGTTAACTTTTTCCTGAATCAATGTATGTGTGCCAACTATAAACTGGGCTTGACCGTTGCTAATGAAATCATGAGCTCTTTTTTTGTCTTGTGCGCTCATACTGCCAACCAAAAGTATGGTTTTCTCTGCAAAACCCAAGGGTGTCACTAGATTATAGATTGTCTCTGCATGCTGTCGAGCTAGTAGCTCGGTTGGTGCCATAAAAGCGACCTGATAGCCCTCTGCTAAAGCCATGACTGCTCCCATTGCCGCCACAACGGTCTTACCGGCACCAACGTCACCTTCTAGCAGCCTATTCATAACCTTACCTGAGTCCATATCTTGATAGATCTGCCAAACAGCACGTTTTTGAGCATCGGTGAGCATGAATGGTAGGTGTTTTATGAAAGCTTTGGCATAGTCCTGCTTGAAGGCCACTTTTATACTAGGCTGATCTGCGATGTCCCGCTTGGAGTGCTGTGCAGCTAGAATAAGTTCAAATAACTCCTCAAACCCTAAGCGTTGATCCGCCAACTTTACATCATTAATGGTGTCGGGGAAGTGCTTCTTTTTAATTGCATCCTTGCGCGCTATTAGCTGCTCGTCTTTTAGCACATAATCAGGTAATGTCTCTGGTATATAGGTTGCGCTCGTTATGACCTCCCTGACAATTTTTCTAATTTGCCTGGACGATAGTCCTTTGGTCTCACGATATACCGGTACTATCCGTGCAGCATTTATTGGAAACGTCGATTCAAGTTCGATTGACGGGTTAGTAATTGATAACTTGCCGTATCTCAGCTCAAACAAGCCAGAAACAAAATATGACTCGTGCTTTTGTATGCTTGCCGCACGATATGGCTGATTAAACCAAACTAATCGTACACTGCCAGTAGCATCGCTGGCGATGGCCTCAGTAATATGAAGACCGCCCCGTACATATTTCCCAGACGCCTGCTTAATTTCAGCCTTGATGCTAACGTTACCTGGCTTGATACGGCCTATACTGAGCAGATTGGAGTAGTCTTCATATCGACGCGGATAGTACTCAAGTAAATCCTTAACGTTTCTTAGTCCAAGTCTTGCTAATATCGCAGCCGTACTAGGCCCAACTCCACGAACATCACGTAACGATGTATCCAATTGCATACCCCCAGTATACAGATAGTTTAAGAGGCTTTTTTGACCAAAAAGAAGACACTTGGGCCAAAGTAGGTTTTAGCCAAAGCTGATTGTAGGAAAGTTTCAAGCGAAAGCATAACGCTCTGCGGTACAACTTTTTTAAGCGTCGGCGAACGTAAATTGGAAACTGATAGAACTTTATCAACCCTAAGGCCAGCATGAGCCAACTGCTTAACAACAGTTTTTGGATTGTGATTTACAAACGCCACTTCATCATCATTTCTATTTTCTGGACTGCGAATATCAACCGGCTCAACTGGCAATTTCTTTAGTCTTAGTGCGTGTTTTATACGGTTACGGCCATGCGCATAGTTAGCCATCTCAAGTATAATTACCCCCTCGTCCGATAGTACGCGCGCAAGTTCAGCGAATTCAGTTGATGGATCTGGTAAATGGTGCATCACTCGAATCATAGTTATCAAATCGAGGCTACTATCCTTGAACTTCAAATCATCTGCTTGCATCTTTTTCTGATCAATTTCTGGGTAATTTTTTAAGAAATCCTTGGCGATATCCAGCTGTTGTTGACTTGGTTCAGCTAATGTCACCTTATCTGCATACTGCTCAAGCAAAATGCAAAGTCGCCCATAGCCACCACCTATGTCGACGGCTGAACCAAAGTGCCTGTCTTTTATAAGTCGGCGTATAGCCATTTCCTCAGCTGCGTGCTCATAGTCACGACCATTCCAATAATGAAGGTAATTATAGTTGCCGCTATCGTACTGATCTGCTTTCTTCTTCTGATTGTTCGTTTTTTTAATTTCTTTGGTTGTTTTCTTTGTCATACCAGACCAGTATAACAGCTTTCTAGGTGCTAAGTTGGATAACTGCGTTATTGTTTTTACCACGCCTTACAATGACGTGGCCACCATCAAGTGCATCTCCCACTTCCCAGTTTCTATCCGACTCTAGTGTCTTACCGTTGATATATAAACCACCCTGTTCAAGAAAACGACGCGCTTCTGAGTTAGAAGTAATAAAGCCTGCTTCTACGAATGATTTCAGAATTGGTTGCCCAACCTCGGCATTAACAAGCGGCAGCTCTTGCTTGAGTGCAACAAAGTCGGCCGACCGTAAACTATCATAGTTCTCACCTTTAAATAACACGTCTGTAACACGCTGTATTGAATCTGTGGCCTGCTGGCCATGCACAAGCTTGGTTACTTCTCGCGCCAAGGTCTTTTGAGCAGCACGGCCTGATTTATTTGCCTGAAATTCTCGCATAACCCCGTCTATGGCTGACTTATCTAACTCAGTAAACACCTTTAGATAGTCTTCGACACCTTCGTCGTCAACGTTAAGCCAGAATTGATAAAAGCTATAAACAGACGTTTTGGTTGGGTTAAGCCAAACTGCGCCATCTTCACTTTTACCAAATTTCTTACCAGTTGTCTTATTAATAATGAGTGGGCAGGTCAATACATTAACCTCCTCACCTTCAACACGTCGAACCAAATCAACACCTGAGATAGAATTCCCCCATTGATCGCTGCCAGCAACCTGTAACTTAACCCCATATTCACGGTAAAGATGCAGGTAGTCATAGCCCTGCAAAAGTGTATAACTGAATTCTGTATAACTAATACCGCGACCACCCTCACCTATTCGTTTAGCAATGTAGTCGCGCTGGACAAGTGGCGTCATACTGAAATGTTTACCAGTATCACGCAAAAATTCAAGAACGCTCATATCCTTAAACCAGTCTAGGTTATTCGCAAAAGTTGTCTCAGATCCAAAAAGTGTTCTTATCTGGGCAGAAACAGCCGCTACATTAGCTTCTATTTGTTCTACAGATTGTAACGGACGCTCGCTATCTTTTCCGCCCGGATCCCCAACCAAGCTTGTAGCACCACCAGCTAGTATTACTGGCTGCCAGCCATGTCTCACAAAAACCTTGTCCATCATGACTGCAGCTAAATTTCCAATCGTTAAAGAGTCAGAGGATGCATCATAGCCATGATAGAATCTCAGCTTGTTCTCATCTAAGGTTGATAGGTTTTCTATAGTTGTCTGGTTAATAAAACCACGCCAACGGAGCTCTTCGGATAGTGTCATAAATACATAATATGACAGATTTATAAAATAGAGTAGCCCCCAGTAAAAACATAAAAATTATGGCTATAAAACGGCTTCTGTTTGCTATAATACCTTGGTAACAATGGAGAAGACTAATAGATGAATACTTCTAGGCGTCGCGGACGAGTTAGTAAGAATATCTTTACTACTCGCAGCGGTAAAACGGTTAAGGTCAACCGTAGCTTGTCACAGCGTGTAAAGGGAATGAAGGATAGTAGAGCCTTGCGTAAGGCAGAGCGTCTAAGTGGCATGCCAAAATCTCGAGTCAAACGCTTCTTTTACCGTCTACATCCAAAGCGTTTAGCTAACTATTGGTTTAGCCGTGAGGGTGGAATCATGGCCCTTAAACTTCTAGGGATCGCATTCATTGCTGGCTTTGTAATGCTGGCTGGACTTTTTGCATATTTCAGAAAAGATCTGCCTAATCTTCGCGACATCTCTGGTAATAATATTGGTGGCAGCATCCGCTATTATGACCGCACTGGCCAAACACTACTATTTGAAGATTATGATGCCGTTAAACGCATCCCCGTTGGCGAAGCAGGCATCAATCAGTACATGAAGGACGCAACCGTCGCCATAGAGGATAAGGATTTCTACAAACACGGCGGGTTTGATGTACGCGGTATCATGCGTGCTGGTATCAACAATGTTTTTGGACTTTCCGGTGGTCAGCAAGGTGGCTCTACCATTACACAACAGCTCGTCAAGCTTTCTCAGGACTGGACTAAAGACCAGACTTACACACGCAAGGTCAAAGAATTAATATTATCTGTTGAGCTTGAACGTGAATACTCAAAACAGCAAATTCTAGCCGGATATCTCGATACCGCACCGTATGGGGGTATCGAGTATGGCGTTGAAGCTGCTGCTCGTGATTATTTTGATAAATCCGCCAAGGATTTGACACTTGATGAAGCAGCTATGTTTGCAGCCATACCAAAATCACCAACCTATTATTCGCCATACAGTAATGACTTTGATCGTGAAGCGTTTATTGGACGACAACACTATATTCTTGATCAAATGGTCGCCCAAGGCATGATTTCTTCAGAAGATCGTGATGCCGCCAAGCAAGTTGATACAGTTGCAAAAGTTAAACCACGTAAGCCTAAGTTTGATGGCATTAAGTCACCCTGGTTTGTATTAGCCGCCAAAGAACAGCTTGAAGAGACGCGTGGTCAGGACGCGGTCAAACGAAGTGGTTGGAAAGTAACTACAACTCTTGACATGGACCTCCAACAAAAGGCTGAGGAGCAAGTTTCCAAAGGGCTTGCCCAAGTTAAGCGACAAGGTGGTGATGTAGCCGCCATGACCGCAGAAGATGTCAAAACTGGCCAAGTCGTCGCACTTGTAGGTGGTAGTGATTTCTCTAACCCTGATTATGGCCAAAACAACTATGCACGTTTGCGTCTGCCACCAGGTTCTAGCTTTAAGCCATACGATTACACGACCCTTATAGAAAATACCGAGAATTCTGGGGCCGGCTCAGTCTTGTACGATAGTCAAGGCCCACTTGAAGGTTACCCATGTACCAAAAAAGAGAGACCAAAACAAGGTGGTAATTGTTTGTGGGACTATGACTTTAAATATCCGGGTGCAATGACGCTACGCTACGCACTCGCTGGTTCGCGCAACGTACCGGCTGTAAAAGCAATGCTCATACCCGGCATAGACAAGACTATTCAAACTGCTGAAAAACTAGGGCTTAAGAGTGGTTACAAGTGTTACGAAGACGAGTCCCTTACAAAAGAATCTCAATGCTACGCCTCATCTGCCATAGGTGATGGTGCTTACCTGCGCATGGATGAACATGTTCATGCTTATGCATCGCTATCGCGCAATGGCCTAAACATACCTCAGAGCTACATCCTGAAGATCGAGGACTCCAATAATAAGGTCGTTGACGAATGGAAGCCAAGTAAAGGCGAACAAGCGGTACGCCCGGAATCAGCCTATATAATCTCTGACATTTTGTCTGACCCGAATGCCAGCTACCTTTCAACAAAGATTCAAAACTATAAAGGTCATAAATTCTCTGTTAAAACCGGTACTACTAACGACTCTAAGGACGGCTGGATGATGGGATACTCAACTCAATATGCGGTTGGTGTTTGGGTTGGCTACCACACTCGACAAAAAGAGATGTCTGGCTTCATGGAAACCATGACCTCACCAATGTGGCGTGGTTGGATGAATTCTGTTCATGATAACCTCAAACCAGAGGAACGAGTTAAGCCTGCTGGTATACAAACCGCCACAGCCTATGTTCAAAGAACAAGTCCGAGTGCTGGTGCACGCGTACCCGGGCCAGCACAAGATCTATTTCCTTCTTGGTATAAGAATACCCGTAAAGCAAATAATGTTAAACGAGTAATGGACCAGGTATCTGAAAAGTTAGCAACAGACTGCACACCACCACGTGCTCGCAAAGAAACCAACGACGCAGGTGCTGACGCGTTCTCTAGTGACACATTTGCTGGTGCGGGGGGTACAAGTAACTCAGAAACTAGTGATAAAGACGATATCCATAAATGCGAAGATATTAAGCCAACTATTACCCTAACAGTTCAGCAAAATGGAGACAGTTACAACTTGATTGCTACTGTTGCACAAGGCACCCATCCACTATCGAGCGACAAATTTAAAGGCAACGTTACCTTCTCGGTCGATGGACAAGCCATACCTGGTGGGTCATACGAAGTCAGTAGCTCGGGGTCGGTTGTGTACCAAAATTACAAGCCAACTGGAAGTGCAACGATAACCGCCACGGTTGTTGACAGCGTGCTTTACGAAGCAACAGACACTAAGACCATTACCCCTAAGGCAGCAACTCTGATGAACTCCCAATCAAACAACTCCAACTCAGAGCGACGAAATCGAAACCGAGACAACTAACTACGTTTTTAAGAAATTATTAAGGGCCTCTCGGACATCTCTTACGGGCGAATGAAATGGGTTCTTCCTGGTCATTGGACCGATGGATCCTTCGAACCCAAGTTTTTGTGCCTCTTTGATACGTTGGTCAATAAAAGGTACGTGACGTATCTCACCCGCGAGACCAACCTCGCCAAAAACAACTGAGTTACTTTTTAGCTCCAAGCCCTTAGTAGCTGATCCAATGGCCATACACACAGCTAAGTCCGCTGCTGGTTCTTGAATCCGAATGCCACCAACTATGTTAATGTAAATATCTTTATCAGCTAGATTAAGTTTTGTGCGACGTTCAAGCATTGCCACTAAAACATTTAGGCGATTAATCTCTATACCGCTGGCTGTACGTTTTGGGTAACCAAAACTGGTCTTGTTCACGAGTGCTTGCACCTCAACCAATATAGGACGCGAGCCCTCCATGGTTGCGAGCACAATTGAGCCGTCTGTGATTTGTCTTTCGGCGAGAAGCGCCTTTGATGGATTGTCTATAGGTTCAAGCCCGTAGTCTTTCATCTCAAATAGTGCTGTTTCGTTAGTTGATCCATAACGATTTTTCACACTTCTCAGCACTTTAAATCCCCCATACCGATCACCCTCAAGCTGGAATACACCATCCACAATATGTTCTAAAATTTTTGGCCCGGCAATCGAGCCTTCTTTTGTAACGTGGCCAACAATTATCAGGCAAGTCCCTGATTGCTTTGCTGCAGCAGTTAATAAGTGGGTACTGCTGCTAATCTGGCTAACGCTACCGGGTGATGATGTAACACCCGTACACTGCAATGTCTGAATTGAATCTACAATAACCAATTTGTATTTCGCACGTGAAACTGTAGCTGAGATTTCGTCAGTGACACTACTAGTCGCAAGATCAACCTTATCAGTTTTAACGCCCAAACGCTTAGCTCGTATCGCCACCTGATGGTCAGACTCCTCTCCACTTACGTACAGAACGGACTGATCTTGCGATGCAAGCGAGTTACAGATTTGCATTAGCAGAGTGCTTTTTCCGATTCCAGGCTCTCCGGCAAAAAGTAGTACCGCACCCTTTACTATACCGCCGCCGAGTACACGGTCAATTTCTCCATACTTTATTGGCAGTCGTCCTTCGTTATCTGCCGCAACAGAAACAATTGCCCGTGGTTTCAGAGCACCTGCGCCGTTAGTCTTCATTAATCCATTTTTTTGCGGGACTACTTCTTCCTCAAGTGTGTTCCATTCGCCACAAACATGACATCGCCCAGACCAAGATGGTGACTCGGCACCACAATTGCCACAAATATAGCGCTTCCCTAGCTTTACCATATCAATAGTCTATCAGATTACTCGACATTATGAGGGACTGGGGTATTCATTTGTAACCTAAAAACTTTGCGGGCGACTGTCTATAGCCTCTGCAAGATTCTGCACCTCACCTGCTATATTATTACGCTTTTCTACTATTTCGTTATAACTGTTTATAAGCTTGTCAGCCTCACGAACACTGGCATTATATTGACTGACCTGTTCATTGAATGCAGGCACAGCCTGGTTGTAGCCAGAAACATCACCGCTATTAAGCATTTTATCTAAACGTCGCTTTCCGCTCGTGAGCGCATTGTACTGCAAGGAAAGTTCGTTTCTATTTGCATCTACTTCGGTTTTGAGCTGTGCTAACTGATTATCATAATCGTTTACCTGTTTTTGTCTAGATGAAAATTCCGATTCATACTGATCAGAGAACACAATAATTGCTGCCCGGTTTGAAAAGTACCGTTTATAATACGTTTCTAGTTCAGGTGAAAGATCCTTAACTTCTGTGGCAAGTATAGAGTGTAGCTCGTTAGGAACGACTCGGGGATCTTGTTGCCGGTACTTCTCAACAGTTGATTTGATTCGCTCATTGGTTACCGTTAGAAACGCCGCCTGAGTGAGCTTGTCAACACGCTCACGTTCTATCTTTGAGAGCCTATCGTAAGCTGCATGGAGCATTTCATGTGCCGCTGTAACCTCTTTCACCCCACTAAGCCTTGAATCTGTGACATCATAAAGGAATATCCCCTTCGCGGGTACATAGCACCCAAGGACAATCGACGTTTCTGAGCTACATTCAGCGTTAAACTCCGAAGCAGTGCTGATGGCTGGACGATTCACGTAAAAGATCTTCTTCCCTTCAGGTGTCATCGTAGTACTATTGGCAAGCGATACGACTACTTGGGGTGGTCTATAATCTCTGAGTCTCCACCAGTCATAAATATCCTGCCGGAAAAACCACACCAACAGTATTGTACTGATAGATAATGCAGTAACAATTAGGCCAGCAAATCGACGCAGAAAGTTCATCTGATACTATTATAGACTACTTATGCCTACTATCGATCATTCGCCAGCAACAGAGTATTCAAGTTTTTTATTCTTTGCACTCACTTCAATAATCGAACCTTTATCATAGCTGCCACTAATTAGCTCGACTGCAATGTGGTCTTCAAGTGTATCTTGCAACAATCGACGCATAGGACGCACACCATTCAATGAATCGTAGCCATGGTCAAGTAAATAATTCTTAGCGGCAGGTGTTAATTTTACACTTATACCTTGTTTAGCGAGTCGCTCCTTTAGTTCGTTGATTTGAATATCTAAAATACGTAGGATGTTTTGCTTTGTCAGCGCCCGAAAAACAATTGTCTTGTCAATGCGATTTAACAGTTCTGGACGTAGCATTTTTTTAAGCTGCTCGAGCACTTTATCCTTGTTTGCCTCATGTAACTTATCAAGATCTTTAAGATCTGCCTTATCATCCGCACTAAAACCGAGGGAAACTTCCTTCTGTAGTTTATCTGCACCAATATTACTCGTCATGATCACAATCGTATTTGTAAAGTCTATCCTGCGACCTTTCGCATCCGTCAGATAACCATCTTCAAGCATTTGCAACAACATGTTAAAAACATCGGGGTGAGCCTTTTCAATTTCATCGAATAATACGACGCTATACGGTTGACGACGAATTTTATCCGTCAACTGACCACCGTCATCATAGCCAACATAGCCAGCTGGTGCACCAACAAGACGTGATACATTGTGATGTTCCCCAAACTCGCTCATATCAATCTTGACAAGTGACTCTTCTGAACCGAAGAATTCTCGAGCTAAAACCCTCGCCAGCTCAGTTTTACCAACACCAGTTGGGCCAAGAAATATAAACGAACCAATCGGGCGCTTACCACTACTCACACCAGAGCGATTACGTCGCACTGCCTTGGCAACCGCATGGACAGCTTCGTCCTGACCAATAACATATTTATCGAGATTTTTCTCCAAGTTAAGGAGATACTTGGCCTCAGAGCGAATAACTTTCTGCACTGGTACACCAGTTGTACGCGCCACAATCTCAGCCACGTCATCACTCGTCATTGTCAGCTTTTTGGCTTGTTTCTCAGCAGACTGCAACTTCTTAAGCTCACTATTAATCTGGCTGGCTCGCTGTTTGTACTGAGCAGCCTTTTCATAGTCCTCATTATCAACTGCTTCTTCAATCTGTGTGTTGATAAGTTTCAGTTCTTTTTTGAGTTTCCGAACTTCAGGTGGTGTTCTACCTTTATCAATCCTTAGGTGCGCAGCCGTTTCGTCCAGTAAATCAATTGCCTTGTCTGGCATAAAACGGTCATTTATATAGCGATCAGCTAAATTAACGGTATCTTCAAGCACCTCGTCTGGAATTTTAACACCGTGAAAGGCTTCGTAATGCTTACGTAAGCCCTTTAGGATAGCAATTGTTTCGCTAATATTAGTCTGGGGCACCTGAATTGGCTGAAAGCGTCGCTCGAGGGCGCTATCTTTTTCAATGTGCTTCGTATACTCAGCCGTTGTCGTAGCACCAATAACCTGAATCTTGCCACGAGCAAGCGCCGGCTTTAAAATATTCCCAGCATCCAGTGCACCTTCAGCTGCACCTGCACCAACAATAAGGTGAAGTTCATCAATAAAAATAATCGTTCGCTTATCATTCTCAAGCTCGGTCATGACTTTTTTGAGCCGTTCCTCAAACTCACCACGGTATTTCGTACCTGCAATCATGCCAGTTAAATCAAGCATGACAATTCGCTTATCGACTAAGCTATCGGGTACATCTTCATTAATAATGCGCTGGGCGAGACCCTCAACAATTGCCGTTTTGCCAACACCAGGCTCGCCAATAAGAACCGGGTTGTTCTTGGTACGACGATTTAAAATTGTAATAACCCGACGAATTTGCGCCTCACGGCCAACTACTGGATCAAGCTTCCCAGCACGAGCTTGAGCTGTCAGGTCAGTGCCAAAAAAGTCTAGAGCAGTTTTACGGCGCTGCTTTGTACGCACCCTTCCCTCACCATTACCAGGCTGATCTTCGTATTGCTGACGATTCAAGAACTGTTCAAGGCCAGTCATAAGTCCATCAACATTAACATTCATATCACGAAGTAGCACTGTTGCTCGGGCATTCTTTTGGCTCAAAATACTGTATAGAATATGCTCAGTACCACAGAATTCTTGGCTATAATCCTGCGCAATATCATAAGCCATTTTAAGTGTTAACTTAGCTGTTTCGCTCAAGCCCTTAGCACCCATATTAATTACCATGGTCTTTGGTGTCAGGTTAAGCGCAAGCCGTGCACGATCAAGTGTTATACCGGCATCAGCCAGCATTTTTGCACCCATAGAACTCTCTTGAGCGAGTACGCCAAGCAGCAAATGTTCTGTACCAACATATGGGCTACCAGCTGCACGTGCAATACCGTCTGCATGGCGCAGACTCTGTAACGCGTTCTCAGTTAAATGATTCAAAAAATCTTGGAATTCAGATGAATTTGGTGGCATATTTATAGACCCTCTTATGTATTTACGTACTTATACATACGCTAACTTAAGTTTAGCTTAATTAGCACTCACAAGTCAAGAGTGCTAATTATTCGGGCAAATAAACTTGTGTGAATCCTCTGCGATCTCTTCTTCGCAAGAAACACACATCTCGGTTAAACCGTAAAATCTTTCACCAGAATTATTAGGATTCGCCTGAAGCGATTCTGTGCCAAGCTCTGTAGAATAGTGCGTGCAATCATCTGCTTCTTCAGAAAGAATATAGTCTGGATATTCTTCATGATCTGATTGCCCTAACTTAATTGCAGTGTCCCATAACACTTCACACGACTGTCTGCAAACCTCAGGAATTTGACCATCAGCATAGAATCCTCCAGCGCGCAATGGACATCTTTCAGACATTTTGTGCCTATTCGCCGTGTTCTTCGATTGCTTCTAGCAGGCTGCTCTCAAGCTCACTCTTCTTCTTGAGCTTTGGCGCTTGCTTCGGAGCTTCAGGGGCTGCCTCTACTGGTGCCTGTGCTTCTTCTTTCTTACCAACAATATCAATTTCATAGCCCGTCAGTTTACTAGCAAGACGCACATTTTGCCCACTCTTACCAATTGCAATGCTTAACTGGTCTTCTGGCACCTGCACAACAGCCTTTTTCTTATCTTCGTCAATGTTCACACTCGCAACTTTAGTTGGGCTCAGCGCATTAACAATGTAGTTTTTGCTATCTTCATCCCAAATGATGATGTCAATCTTTTCTTGCTCGCCAATTTCGCTCATCACAGCGTTCACGCGCGTACCGTGACCACCTACAAACGTGCCAACCGGATCAACACCTGGTACTGTGCTTACAACTGCAATTTTGCTACGAATCCCGGCTTCACGCGCAATACCCTTGATCTCAACGGCACCACTCTCCATTTCTGGCACTTCCGCACGGAAGAGCCACTCAACAAATTGCGTATTGCCGCGTGATAATACAAGCTGCGGACCACGCATACCGCGTTCAACATCTTTTAAAAACACTTTAAGGCGCTGCCCAGGATAGTAATGTTCACCCTGGATCTGCTCGCTAGAAGGCAAGATGCCCTGCGCCTTACCAAGATCAACGCGGACAATACGCCCCTCAACACGAGCAACAATACCGTTAATAACCGTACCGATTTTATCTTGGTATTCATTTACAATAATTTCTCGTTCAGCCTCACGCAAGCGCTGCAAAATAACTTGCTTTGCGGTCTGCGCAGCCACACGGCCAAAGTTAGATACGTCTTGGTGAAGTTCCAGCGTTTCACCCACCTTGACATTCTTACGGATAGCCTGGGCTTCTGTCAGTGATATTTCAAGCTGTGAGTCTTCAACAGAATCGACCACTTCTTTTGAAACATAAGCATCGACGTCACCGGTGTGCAAGTTTACGCTCACGCGGACTTCTTGTTCTTTATCACCATAATCTTTCTTGTAGGCCGCAGCCAAAGCCTGCTCAACAATTTCCTGAACAGTCTCTTCTGGTAAGTTTTTTTCTTCCGCAATTGCGCGTAGCGCTACTGCAAGTTGTTTTACATCTAAATCCATTTTATTTTCCTTTCAAGTCAATGAATCAAAAAAGCCGACCTGCCGGCCGACCTAAATACAACGCTAATTATACTGCTTTGATCTACAGGAGTCAAAACATTTTATCTTACAGAGATTTTTACTCTGGGCATGCTACTCTATAGTAATGAGTAAATCCGCCAAGCACCTTTTTGAGCAATTTAAGCCAGAGCACTACGACCTAGCGCTCACTATCGATAAAGAAAAACTAACATTCACAGGAAAAGTCGTAATTACTGGCCAAAAAACTGGCCGGCCAAGCAAGCGCATTACATTGCATCAACGTGGGCTTACAGTCGTATCAACCAGAATAACCAAATATAGCAAAGCCGACCAAGAAAGCATAGAGCCTTCACGAATAGTTCTACATAAAGCATATGATGAGGTGCGATTGCACACAGAAAGAGAACTCTACGCCGGTAAGTACACGGTTGAGATAGAGTTTTCAGGCAAGATTACCGAGAGCATGCTTGGTATTTACCCTTCATACTTCACACACAAAGGTCGGAAAGAGACGATTATTGCAACTCAATTTGAAAGCCACTATGCACGTGAAGTTTTTCCCTGCATTGATGAGCCAATTGCCAAGGCCACTTTTGATTTGACACTCACAACTAAAAAAGGTGACGTTACTCTCTCTAATACTCCGTTAAAGTCAGAGACATCAAGTGGAGAATCTACAACCACTATTTTTGAAACAACACCAAAGATGTCAACGTACTTGCTGGCATTTGTGACTGGACCAATGCACTCAGTTGAAAGTAAAACCAAGAGCGGAACCACCGTGACAAGCTGGAGCAGTATTGCTCGGCCAAAAAAAGAGCTCCAATATTCTGTTGACGAGGCGGTACGAGTACTCGATTTCTTTACCGATTATTTTGGTGTGCCGTACCCGCTTAAAAAGTGCGATCAAGTTGCATTGCCAGACTTTGACGCTGGTGCTATGGAAAACTGGGGACTTATAACCTACCGAGAAGTTGCACTTCTAAGTGACCCTGACAACCCGTCAGTATCAAGCGAGCAATACATATCGTTAGTTGTGGCGCATGAACTCTCGCACCAATGGTTTGGCAACCTAGTAACCATGAAATGGTGGGATGATCTATGGCTTAACGAAAGTTTTGCGAGCATTATGGAGCACATTGCCCTTGATGCCATTCACCCCGATTGGCACCAATGGGAGTTTTATGTCGCTACTGATGTAATAGCTACAACCTCTAGAGATATCTATAAAGATATCCAACCAGTTGGCGTAAAAGTGACCGATCCGGATCTTATAGATACGCTGTTTGACCCAGGAATTGTCTACGCTAAAGGTGGCAGATTGCTAAAAATGCTGCGCGAATACATTGGCGACGCAGCATTCAGAAAAGGCCTGAAGAGCTATTTTGAAAAGCATGCTTACAGTAATACCTCTCGTGAGGATTTGTGGAAAGCGATGGCTGATGCAAGTGGCAAAGATATCTCTTCCCTAATGACTCCGTGGATCGAACGACCTGGCATGCCCGTACTAACGGTCAGTCAGGATAAAAAGAGGCTTGCGCTATCGCAGGAACGATTTATATTGGATGCTCAAAATGATCCAACCATTTGGCCAATACCGTTGCTCGCAAATCAGCAATTGCAGAAAGATATTATCACCAGAAAAGATAGTGGCAATCTTGCCAGCAGTGATGACCCAGTTATCATTAACCAGTTCGGAAGTGGCCACTACTATACTCATTACTTAGAGCCAAAACATAACGACTTTTTGGCAGAAGCAATTGCAAAGCGCGAAATCCCAGCAGAAACCAGAATCAATATACTTAATGATAGTTTAATGTTAGCGCGAGGTGGCAAAAGTTCTTTAGTTGATTCGCTTAAGCTCATTACCAATTGTGCCAATGAAGATAGAGACAATGTTTGGGCACTCATTAGCAGAGTAGTTGGTTCAGCTAGCCAACTAACAGAAGGTGATGATATTACAGAAGATACGATCAAAATGTTTAAACGTAGTCTCGCGCACAATTGGTACGAAAAGCTAGGCTGGAATGATCAAGCGGATGACGACCCAAATACAAAACAGCTCCGTCATACTGCTATTGCGTTCATGCTGGGCGGAGAGGATAAAGTAGCTATAAATGAAGCACTTGCTATTTTTAAGAAGTCAGATGACCTTTCTGCACTTAATGCTGAACTGCGTGCGAGCATTTTAAGTACAGCGATTCGGCATGGCTCACCTAATAATGTTGATTCGCTCACTAGAGCCTATAAAGATGCCTCGCCGGATCTGCAAATAGATATCACCTCTGCTCTTTCTAGTACTAAAGATCCACAAGTTGCAAAAAATGTCATCAATCAGGCACTCGGCAAAAATGGTTTTGTAAGACCACAAGATATAATGCGCTGGGTTGCGATGTTCCTGCGCAACCGATACACTCGCTCGGTCGCTTGGGATTTTATTGTCAATGAATGGAAATGGCTTGAAGAAACGCTTGAAAAGAGTAAATCCTTCGATTATCTGCCTGTATACTGCGCAAGTGTTATGAATAGCAAATCCTGGGAAGAAAAATATCACGAGTTGTTTGAACCAAAACTAAGTAATAAAACGCTTGAGCGCAATATCCGAGTAGGCTTTTCAGACATTGCCGCCCGGGTTGCGTGGCGAGAGCGTGATGAAAAACCAATAAAAGATTTCTTCAAAGCTCAAGCAAAAAATTAGTCACCGCAAAATCCTTGCCACTTACTTCAATGGCCGCCAGTTGATAATCATTGCTCCAGTTGTTTGAATTCACCCATACTTCAGCTGCAAACCCCATTTGTTTGAGCTTGTTTGGTGTAATATAATCTAAACCTTCACCCCAAGAATCTGAGGCACGGTATTTGACCTCCACAAAGTAAACTGTTTGACCTTTACGAGCCACGATGTCGATTTCACAGTAACGTGTCCGCCAATTTTGCTCCAATATTGCAAACCCTTGCTGCTGCAAGTATTCTGCAGCTGTTGCTTCTGCCTGCCGGCCAGTGCTTGTCGTAGTCATGCGAATTCTCTCACTGGCCTATATGATAGGCGATGGATAGCCGTTACACCGTGGTCTTTTAATGCCTGAATGTGTTTTGCTGTCCCATAGCCAACGTGGCTATCAAAACCATGGTTCGGGAATTCTTTGGCTAAACCCGCCATCAAGCTATCTCGTGTAACCTTCGCATAAATACTCGCTGCACTCACAATTGGATAATCTGCATCTGCCCTGATTGCACAGGTTACATTGGTGAATATAGAATTACAGTAGTTTATGTTCCCATCCATAATAATTTCTTCATCATTTTGAGCTCTAATTTCGGTCAGCGCTCGCATGACTGCCAATCTCATCGCGTTAGATAATCCAAGTTCGTCAATTTCATTTGGTTTGGCCCAGCCATGCCCAAGATCACAAGATGTTTTGATATCTTGAATAAGATTTGATCGTGCACTTTTTGTCAGTTTTTTTGAATCAGCCAAGCCCTTTGGAAGTTCGGACTTCTGGCGCGCAGCTACAACCAGTAACGGCCCAGCCCATGCACCACGACCAACCTCATCAATCCCAATCATATTAGTAGTATAAACCATACTTAAACTGTGGTAATATACCCCTGATGTGGTGGCCGAGAATAGGTGGTAGCTTGCAAAGCTACATACGGTAGGATAATGTCTACCCCACATCTCCAATAAATATGACCGCACAAGAATACATTACCGAAAAACTAGAAGAGTTAAGTCAGCCAAAAAGCCTGAAACAACCGACCAGTCAGAATGCGATGGTAGAGGCCATCTACACTGCAGTGATGTCAAAAAAGTTTCGCAAATACTCTGCAAACGATAACCTAAAGCGATACATTAGAAACGCAATCAAGATTAATATCGAAAAGAATGAGCCGATTAATATTACCTTTGTCCACGGTGCATACAAGCTATGGAGGCTCGAAGAGTCACCAGAAGTTGATTGGGCTGAACTTTTTTCGTTAATGTATTACACGAATTGGGTAAAACCAATCTGCGAAATTTACAAACCTGGTGTCTGGTTCGATTTCTTCGTTGATGACTTCATTATCAACAGGCTAAACAATGTATCCATGGACGATATAAGAACATATATTCACACGTACCAGAGTTTGATTGATTTTTTAAAGTCATACCAGCCGAAGAATCTCAAGATGACCATTACGACCGTAGGTGGACAATTTCCCTCTGAAAATGCGTTCAATGAATCATTGCAGAATAATCTAGACAACCTCGAATCAGCAAATAACAATAAGCTACCTGTGCTAACTACAGAGCAAAAAGCTATGGTTGAGATGAATGCCCGGCCCACAGAAGAACAGCTGAAAGATCCGGAATGGAAAGAGAAAATCTATAACCTCCATAACGCATACATGGCCACAAAAGCCGAACCTGGCTACCATAAAGGGCGGCCTGAAAAGATTATTGCCTTTAATCAGCCACTTCCTTCGGGTACAACAATATCTGTTGGTTCAACAAAAGATTCAATTATGAAATTCTGGATTGGAGTCGGAGTACTAAAACCTCGAGATGATTCGTACCGTCAAATCATACTATCATCGAGTCAAGTAGAGAAAGCAGAATTTCACTTCGAGCAAGTTCATATCGGTTCGCTTAAAGATAAGAATTTCGCAAAAATTCGTGTTTTGAACTAAAAACCGCTCACAGGAGCGGTTTGATTTATTCCTTGGTTTCTTCGACTTCAGGTTTAGCGTCTTCTGCTTCAGCCTTTGGCTCTTCAGCAGGCTTTTCTTCTACCTTGTTAACCGCTTCTTTATCAAAAGCAACGCCAGTCAAGCGTGCTGATTTGCCAGTAAGCTTACGCATATAGCTTAAGTAGTTACGGCGTACTTTGCTACGCTTAACAATCTCAACCTTTACAACAAGTGGTGAATGCAGCAAATAGCTTTTTTCTACACCGATGCCGCTGGCAATACGGCGGACAGTAATACGTGAGGTATGGCTATTTTTACGGTCAGTACGGATAACAAGGCCTTCAAAAACCTGAACACGCTCTTTGTTGCCCTCTTTAATCTTTTGGTGCACACGAACAGTGTCACCAGAGCGAACATCCACTACTTGGTGTTTCTTATATTTTTCTTCAATTTTCTGAACTACAGAATTCATAGACCAATGTATTCTACACTGTTTAACAGATTAATGCAACTGGCAATGTGCCTTGAGAAAGTTTGCATGAATGCTATGATTAGTAGATGAGTAGAGACTACGGCCAAGAAGCGTTAGAGCAACACAAAAACCTAAAAGGCAAAATTAGCTTGCAATTAAAGGACGTGCTCGATTCACAAGACAAATTAAGCACCCACTACACACCTGGCGTAGCCGCCGTGAGCAGCCACATTGCCAAAAATCCGCATGAAGCCCGCGATTATACGTGGCTCCATAACACCGTAGCAGTTATTAGTGACGGCTCTGCTGTACTTGGCCTCGGTAATATTGGCCCTAAAGCCTCTTTACCAGTTATGGAAGGCAAGGCTATGCTGTTTAAGCATTTTGCGGACATTGACGCTATTCCGCTGATACTTGATGTTCATAGCCCAGACGAAATTGTGGCTGCTGTAAAAGCTTTTGCGCCAAGTTTTGGAGGTATTAACTTAGAGGATATTGCCGCGCCGCAGTGTTTTGAGATTGAAGAGCGTCTAAAGGCCGAGCTTGATATTCCAGTATTCCACGATGACCAACACGGCACCGCAATTGTAGTTTTAGCTGGCCTGATCAATGCCATGAAAATCACTGGCAAGGACCTCAGCAAATCAAGAATTGTTGTAGTCGGTGCTGGCGCGGCCGGAACTGCAATTATCAAGCTACTCAACTTTTACGCAGCACCAGAAATTCTAGCGGTAGATAGCAAGGGTATCGTTAGCCAAGACCGAAACGATTTAAATGATGAAAAGAAAAAACTGTTGGAATTTACCAACAAAAATAACGTCAGTGGCTCGCTAGAAGACGCATTAAAGAATGCAGATATATTTATTGGCGTATCAAAGGGCGGTCTTTTAACTTCTGATATGGTCAAGGCAATGGCCAAAGACCCAATTATCTTTGCCATGGCCAACCCTACGCCCGAGATCATGCCAGAAGAAGCTAAAGCTGCCGGTGCTGCTATTGTTGCTACTGGCCGTAGCGACTTCCCTAACCAGGTGAATAACGCACTGGCCTTCCCGGGTATCTTCCGTGGTGCGCTTGATAACAAGGTGACCAAAATTACCGACCAGCATAAAATTGACACCGCGCAAGCAATTGCAAGCCTGGTAGAAAGCCCGTCTGCAGAGCAAATTATTCCGTCTGTACTCGATGATCGCCTGGTACCAACAATCGCCAAGGTAATTGTTTAGCCCAAGACTCGCATAACCTCGTCCAGTGTAGTCTGGCCAGCGCAAACTTTTAAGATCGCATCATGTCGCATGGTCTTCATGCCGCTTTTTACTGCTGCTTGTTCAATCTCGTCCGTTGTAGTTGCTTTATTGCCACCCTGCATAAGCTGCAGAATCGGTCCACTCATCAAAAACTGCTCACGTAACGCAAGTTGCCCACGATACCCATATGGGTTATCCGCAGATTTACCAGGCTTATAGAGTTTTAGACCATCGAGTACGGGCTTCTGTATACCGTCTGGTAAGGTATCCAGCGATTTTTGTATATAAGCACGTTCTTCCTCAGTAGGGTCATAGGCTTGCTTCGTTGAGTCATCCAACTTACGCACTAGCCGCTGGGCCATGACCAATCGAATAGCGGATGCAAACAATGGATTTGCACCAATCACATCCATCAGACGCGTCAGTGCTGCTGCAGCTGAGCCGGCGTGGAACGTAGAAAGTACCAAATGACCAGTTAGGGAGGCTTGCAAAGCCGTCTTGGCCGTATCCATATCTCGAATCTCCCCCACCATCACAATATCTGGGTCAAGACGCAAAACCGCCCTCAATTTTTCTGCAAAGCTAAAATCCTGCGTTCCATGGCTCGTCACAGATATCTGAGTTAGTCCTTCAAATTGATATTCAACAGGATCTTCAATGGTTATAATCTTGCGACTGTCATCGTTGAGCGAATTAAGCATGGAGTACAGAGTTGTAGTTTTACCTGAACCAGTCGGACCAACCGCCAAGACAAGACCCGAGGGCTTGGCGATAATATCATCGACAATCTTACGCTCTTCTGGACTTAAACCTAGTTTATCGAGTTTATACATGTCCTGACTCATGTTAAACAAGCGCATGACAACATCCATGCCATTGATTGCAGGAACAGTTTCGACACGAAGATTTACATCAACCTCAGCGCCATCCGCCATGCGTACGCGCTGGGCAATATGACCCTGTTGCGCATCAGGGGCCTGAGTTGATATATTAGCCGCACTCGCAATCGCCGAAATCAAGATCCGGTATTTATCTGGCCTTATACGGGCAATAGGGTGAAGAACACCATCAATCCTAAAACGTATTCGCACATAATCACGTTGGTTCTCTGTGTGAATATCAGATGCCTTCAGCTTATGAGCTTGATGAACAAGATATGCCAGCATGTCATCCGCCCTAACTTGTTCCAGCATATTAGAAACCCTAGAAATTAGATCATTCGTCCCTGCGTTTGTAAGCTCAATGTCTTGGTATTCAACTTTTTTGGGAGGATCATACAGACGCATATACTCGCGAAAACCGCTGTCAGCAATCAATGCGAAACTAACACGTTGATCAAGAAATCGTTGGCGCAAACTCGACATAGTCGCCTGAGATGTTGTGTTTGTTACTCCAAAGGTAATATTGTTAGGGTCTGCTTGTATTGGCACTATTTTAAGTTGATAAAGTTCGCTACTGGGCATCAGGTCTTTATAGAGAATCTTGTTTGTGATCTGAGAGGTGTCAATATATGGCAATCCCAGGATTCGAGCACGTCGCAAAGTTGACTGCTCGTCGTCGTATCTTGCATTCTGACTCATGACCTAGAGCCCACCCATTGTCACTTTTAACATATACTGCTATTTAACCACAGATGTTAGACTATGTGAATGCGTTCTATTGCTGTAATTGCACACAATATTCGTAGCACACATAATGTCGGCTCGATTCTACGAACTGCAGATGGTTTTGGTGTCGAAGAGATATACTTTACTGGCATCACACCGTACCCAGCAACAGAAAACGATACACGCTTGCCGCACATTAGCAAAAAACTAACTGAGCAAATTAATAAGACAGCTCTCGGTGCAGTAGCTACAACCAAGTGGAGTCACAATCAAGATGTTATTAAGTTAGTAGATGACCTAAAGCAGCAAGGTTATCGTATTATCGGCCTAGAACAAGCCAAAGATAGCATCCCCTTAAGTAAGTACACTCCGGCAGAAAAATGCGCTCTCATCCTTGGTAATGAGGTGTCTGGGATTAACAAAGAGCTATTAGCAACGTGCGATGATATTGTTGAAATTATAATGTATGGTCATAAAGAATCATTTAACGTCGTTCAAGCTACAGCCGTTGCACTTTACGCCTTGCGTGAAGCGTAAGCATGTTATATAGTAAAACTTATGAAGACCGCAAAGACGCGGGCAAACAAAAATCTTCGCCCAAAACACAAACAAACTAAGGAGTATTTAAAACATTACTACCCTTTCATTCCTATGTTACTGAGCATTGGTTTTCTATTAATGGTTCTGATGAGTCCTATAAAAAGCCAGAAACAAAGTGTTTTGGCGGTTGCCACAAGCATTACCCCAGCCTCATTACTTGAAGGCACAAATACTGAGCGACTAAATGCTGGCGGTTCGGCACTTGTACTTAATGAAAGACTCAACGGAGCGGCACAAAAAAAAGCTCAAGATATGGTGACTCGTAATTACTGGTCACACAAGACACCCGAAGGCAACGACCCATGGAATTTTATTGTTAAGGAAAGTTATTCGTATAAGAAAGCGGGCGAAAACCTTGCTTACGGTTTTAGTGATAACAGCGGTGTGATCAATGGCTGGATGAATAGCCCGTCACATCGAACAAACTTACTCGACAAAGACTTTAGTGAAGTAGGTTTTGGCATTGCAGACAGTAACAATTTTAATAGCAGCGGGCCTTCAACAGTTGTTGTGGCCATGTATGCCAAGCCACTTGCAATCAATGAAGCTACGAACGGCAGTAACGATGGTAATGCTCATATTCTTGGTGATGGCATGACAGTTAGTACTGCTGCAATTTTTACGGGATCTCATTGGTCTGTTTACGTTGTGGGCGCAGTTATAGGTGCTTGTGTAATGTATTTAGCAATCACACATGGGTACGGGATCCGAAAGGCTATAAAACGTGGTGAAAAATTTGTTATCAACCACCCCCTGCTCGACAGCGCTGTTATATCACTGATGGCCATTGGGATTTTGCTACTCCAGACAGCAGGTAGAATACTTTAGCTAACCTTGATATTTTCTTTTCCCACTATTGCCATCATGCTCTGCAGAGCATCGTCTGTTGCATTTACGCCAAACGGCAGTCTTACTATCTGTTTAGAGTTTGAAGCACCCAGTACAAGCACAACTTCAGTCTCGCCCACAAAAGACATAAGCGTATCTTTAAGTGTAGTGAGCTGATTGCTGTCACGCGTATCATTTATTCGGACGTACAACCGTTTTGGTTTGATTTCTGCAACCTTTTCCGACGTCTTAAAGGCCACTGTTGAACTTTTGGGCGTACGTACTTTTTTACCGATTGGCTGGTAGGCTTGAGCTTGTTCAAGTGTAACTTCACGCGCATCGTCAACCATAACTTTTGCTTCATCACCTAGCTCGCCATCACGACCCTTAGCAGAAACCTTACCCTTTGCAATAATAATTGCGTCTTTTTGCCATATACCAACCGTTTGCTGATAAACGCTAGGGAATATTACCAGCTCTATATCGGATTCCCCATCCGTAAGCTGAATAAATGCCATCTTCTGACCATTTTTAGTAGTAATTTCACGCATGTCGCTAATAGATCCGCCAACTATCACAGATTTGCCATGATGGCCTGGTTTAATACTTGCCATCTTTACGGTTGTTTCGCCGAGGATATTCTTGTAAGCCTCCAAAGGATGCTGAGAAAGATACAGCCCAAGCAGTTCACGCTCCCACTGGAGTTTATCAGTTAAATTAAATGTACTAGTGGTATCTGCAAGCAATAAACTTGGTTTTGTCAAAGCGTCATTTGAGGCACCGAATAAATCCGTTTGCCCGCTATTTTGTTCCTTTTGAACCTTGGAGGCATACGCCATGATAATGTCAATATTGTCGAGGAGTTGCAACCGATCGCCCAAACCATCAAAGGCACCAGCTTTAATAAGACTTTCAACCGCCTTACGATTCACAGTACGTGAACTGACATTTGTAAAGAAATCTTCTATCGTATCAAAGTGTTTCTTTTCGTCTCTGGCACGCAAAATCTCTTCCACCGCAGATGAGCCGACATTCTTTATGGCGTTGAGCCCAAATCGGATTTGACTACTATCAGGAACAATCGCAAATTCAAGGAAAGATTCATTGACATCAGGCTGCAAAACTTCGATACCCATGTGATTACACTCTTTAATCTCAATTGCCAAACGATCCGTGTCGTCATAATCACTGGTCATCAAAGCTGCCATAAAAGCTGACGGATAGTGGGCTTTTAAGTATGCGGTCTGGTAAGCAATCAACCCGTAGCACGCAGCATGGGATTTATTAAAGCAGTATGCCGCAAAGTCCTCAAGCTGCTTCCAAAACTTTTCCATTAGGTCTTTATTTATACCAGAATTTTTCTGGCCACCTTCAATCATCTTGTCTTTCATTTTAGCCATAAGTTCCGCATTCTTTTTCCCAATAGCTTTACGCAGCGTATCGGCCTCGCCACCGGTAAATCCGCAGACCTCTTTACTTATCTGCATAACTTGCTCCTGATAAACAAGTACGCCGTAGGTGTTTTTTAAGGAGTTCTCCATTGAATCATGAGGGTAGACAATTGATTTAAGACCGTGCTTTCTTGCAATAAAGTCATCGATAAACTGCATGGGCCCAGGCCTATAAAGCGCAACCATTGCAACAATGTCTTCAAATTCTGTAGGCTTAAGTTCCTTGAGGTAGCGCTTCATGCCAGCGGACTCTAACTGAAAAACACCCGTCGTATCGCCTCTTTGAAACAACTCATACGTTTTGGAGTCATCCAGAGGAATGGTGTCGATATCGATATTGATATTGTAAACTTTCTTGATAATACGCAAGGCGTTTTTTATGATTGTTAGGTTTGAAAGGCCCAGAAAGTCCATCTTGAGCAGTCCTAATTCCTCGACTGGCCCCATTGAGTATTGTGTTGCGACCACACCTTTTTGAGCTTTTTCCAGTGGTGCAAACTTCACGATATCGTCCGGCGCAATGACTACACCTGCCGCATGTACGCCATGTGACCGTATTGTTCCCTCTAATTGCACCGCCAAATCAAACACACGTCGTGAAGTCTCATTGTTTTCATACTCACTCTTCAAATCAAAATTATCCTTAAGTGACGTAGCCAGGGGAATATGTCGTCCCTGGACGGGTGGAGGAATCATTTTTGCTAGCCTATCAGCCTCTGCATATGGCACCTGCAAAACACGCGCAGTGTCACGGACAGCATTTCGCGCAGCCATACGCCCGAAAGTTACAATATTAGCCACACGCTCGTCTCCATATTTCTCAACACAGTACTGTATTACTTCGTCACGTCGTGTATCTTGAATGTCAATGTCTATATCTGGCATAGATATACGGTCAGGATTTAAAAAACGCTCAAACAGCAAGTCATATTTTAGTGGGTCTATCTCGGTGATGCGTAAGGCAAAGGCAATGATGGAACCAGCAGCACTTCCACGACCAGGCCCAAATACAATGCCCTCATCTTTGCCCCAGTTTATAAAATCAGAAATTATCAGAAAATAACCATTAAAACCCATGCTTTCAATTACGTTAAGTTCAAAAGCCGCCCGTTCGGCAACGTGTTTTGGCAGCGTTTTCTTTGCTTCTTGTACAGATAGTGTTTGTGCCTTTTCTGTGGCAACTCCACCGTACCGCCAGGCTAAGCCTTGGTATACAAGTGACTCAAGGTAGGTTTTCTCGGTATTACCTTTTGGAACTGGAAATTTTGGAATTAAAATTTTACCAAGCTCTATCTGTAAATCGCACCTATCGGCAATTTTTTTTGTATTCTTGATAACTTCTGGATTAGATTCACCCCACCTAGTAATTATCTCTTGTGGATCTGTAACATGGAGGGGGAAGTCTTTAAGCGACATTCGTTTTTCATCGGACAAAAATGATCCGGTTCCAACACACAACAAAACTTCATGTGCCTCTTGGTCTTCGTGCTTTAAATAGTGAGCATCGCATGTGACCACAACATCTATATCAAGTTCCTTCCCAAGTTTTAATACTTGTTGATTGATCTCATGTTGTTCCGCACTAAATAAGGGGTTATCAGGATGCCCGTGGTCTTGAATTTCTAGATAATATCTGTCGCCAAAAACTTGCTTGTACCATTTTGCCACCTCCAATGCTTTATCGTACTGACCATTTTTCAGGGCATCACCAACTTCTCCACCCATACAAGCACTAAGCGCAATAACCCCTTCGTTATATTCCTCTAGTAAGTCATGGTCAATCCTTGGAAAATAGTAGAAACCCTCGAGGTTCGCAACAGTACTCAGCCTCATTAAATTTTGATAGCCCTTCGCATTCATGGCAAGTAGGATAAGATGATATCGCTGCTTATCTTTGACCGGATCTTTATCAGTATGCTTTCTTGCCGCTATATATGTTTCAATACCCACGATCGGCTTGATTTCGCGCGCAGTTGCAAGCTTATAAAATTCAATTGCGCCAGATAGCGTTCCGTGATCAGTCATTGCGACTGCCTTCATACCATGCGAATCAACAAAGTCAATCAAGTCTGGCAATTTTGTCAGACCATCTAACAGGCTATACTGCGTGTGGTTATGAAGATGAACATAATCTTCTGTGTTTAGTTGGCTCCCCATCTCACTATATTATAAAGAAAAATCTACTGCTGTGCGACGAAATAACGGTAATTAGAGGTTATTGTTGGCTCTTTTCAATCGACTCTACAATACGCTCAAAAGCTGGACCTATAATCGGCACCTCATTAAACAGCGATAAAGTCCACACGCCAGCACCGAGAATAACTGCCGCTCCTAGAATCGTACCGGCACTGAAAAATAAGCCTCTGATAAAATTCTGCTTATATAGTTCTTTGCGACTGACATAGTCAGTAGTAAATAGCACCTCTAGCGCTTTAGCGGCAGCACGTGCTTCGTCTTTAGTAAGGTTTTGGTTTGACATCGCTGTCTATTTTTAAGCGCTTTTTAGATATTTTTTGAGATGGTCTTTGGCTTTTGTAACTTCTTTAATTGCATTTTCAAGTTCAGGGTTAGCAGCTTCTCCGCTTCTTATTGCCGTAATGACTTCCTTAGCCTTCACTTGAGCTTTTTGCGCAGCCTCAATAGCCTTATCAAGCTCTTCCTTTGCCTTACCGGACTGTGCCTTGGCCTGCTTTTTGCCAGCTTCTATAAGATCGTTTAACTCACCGTAAAGACTTTTAAGCTTTTTCTCCGCCTCAGACAAAACTTTACTGGCCGTCTCCTTTATATCTTTTCTTGTCTCTTTTCCGCTTTTTGGAGCTGTCAAAATTCCGGCCACAACGCCAGCTGCTGCACCAATAAGCGCCCCGATTGCTAGTTTTTTATTACCCTCGCTTGACATTACTTAGACCCTTTCTTGTTGGTTAATTCCGTTACTTTTGTAACGATATTACTGATCAGACCAGTCATTGCAACTGGTCCTGCCGTTTTTCTAAAAAAACCACTGACTGCTTCAACATCATCAATCACTTCTTCAGCTTTATCAGTTATAATACGAAGTTTCTTGATCAATTTTATTGCGTTGACTGCAATAACAATACAAAGTACTAGTAAAATTGCCAATGTTACTGAAAGAATAATTACAAGTATTCCGTATGCATCGTCCATGCGAACATTCTACTCCTCTTTAAGTCGTTTCTCAAGATATGCTTTAAACTCTGGAGCAATATCCGGATGCGTAAGTGCCGTATCAACGAGCGCCTCAAGATATTTAGTCTTATTGCCGGTATCATGGTAAACACCTTCTATCTTTCGGCAATAGACGGGTTTTTGCTGCGCAAAACGGTTTATGGCTTCTGACAGTTCAACCTCACCACGACTGCTGACCTTCTCTTCAAGCAATAATGGCATAATATCGGGTGTTAGTAAGTACCCGCCAACGGACGCGATATTTGAGGGGGCGTCGCCAATGCCAGGCTTTTCTATCAAATCATCGATTTCATAGGTAGTTTCACTAATTTGTTTTCCAAGCTTAACCATGCCATATTTATCGGCATCCGCTGGATCTACCTCAATCACTGATATGACCGAGCTGCCAGTTTGCTGATAAGCATCCAGTAGTTGCTGTGCTCTCGGTACATCAGAACGGAAGAAATCATCCGCAAAAAATACAAAAAATGGCTCATCACCAAGTAAGTGTGCGGCATTGAGAACAGGGCGTGCATTACCCCGCGGCTCACCTTTTTGCCGAATATAAACAAAATTCGCCATTTCAGCAATCTGTTTAATCTGGTTCGCTTCTTTTTCTTTACCTTTAGCCATTAATTCATCTTCTAGTTCAACTGCTCGATCAAAATGGTCTTCAATAGCGCGTTTCGTACTACCAGTAACTATAATCACTTCCGTCACGCCTGCTGAAACTGCCTCTTCAACAATCATCTGGATAACTGGTTTATCAATGATCGGCAGCATCTCTTTTGGCATTGCTTTAGTTTGCGGCAAAAACCTTGTACCAAAACCAGCTGCTGCAATAATCGCCTTTCTTACCGGCTTAAGCTCACTCATAAACCTAATTCCTTCTTGATGAGCTGTTGCGCAAGAGCAGGGTTAGCCCTTCCGCGTGACTCTTTCATTACCTGACCTACCAAAAAACCAAGCACCTTTTCTTGGCCAGCTTTTATATCGGCAACCGCCTTTGGATTATTTTCGATAATGCTCGAGACAATCGCACCGAGCTTACCCTCATCTGAAACTTGTAGCAAATTCTGCTCTTTGGCTATTGTCATAGGATCACCACCCTGCTTAACCAATGTTTGCAAAACCTTCTTTGCTCCACTAGAGCTAATCTGGTTTTCGTCAACCAGTCGACTTAGACTAGTCATACTCTCTCGATCAAGAAAAGCGTCGTCCCACACCAACTGCTCATTAGTCACCATTGCCTGAATATCTGTTGCCAACCAATTTGCAATGCGCTTTGCCTGTAACGGTCCTAAGCCATCAGTAATATCGTACATAAAATTGCCAGCGGGCATTTGCTCAACTAAAGTTTCTACGGTAGACTGCGCAATATCAAGCTGTTGCAGTTTTTTACGTAGCTCGCCGGGCAGAACCGACATGGATTGCTTAACTTTGTCTGAATGTTTCTTATCAATCACTAGTGGTGGAAGGTCAGGTTCTGGAAAATAACGATAATCATGCGCCTCTTCTTTTGAACGCTGACTAACAGTTTTCTGTTTAGCGTCATCCCAGCCTCGCGTCTCTTGTACGATAACTTCGCCTTTTTCAAGTAATTCAATCTGACGAGCAATTTCATACTCGACTGATTTTTCGACACTCTTGAATGAATTCAGGTTTTTAGTCTCTGTACGAGTACCCAGACCATCGTCTTTACTTACAGAAACGTTAACATCAAAACGCATATTACCGTGGTATAAATCAGCCTCAGAAACACCACCATAACGCATAAGTAAATACAACTCGTGGGCATACGCCTTAGCCTCTGCGGCTGAGTGTATTTGTGGTTCTGAGACTATCTCTAGTAAAGGCGTACCGGCCCGGTTTAAGTCAACTAGACTATAATCAGCCCCGGCAGGATGAGAACTTTTGCCAGCATCCTCTTCCAAATGTGCCCGAGTAATAGCAATCTTTCTTTCTGTACCCTCAACCTCAATCTGAACCTCGCCACCAACAATAATCGGTTCATCAAACTGTGTAATCTGGTAACCTTTTGGCAAATCAGGATAAAAATAGTGTTTTCGATCAAATTTACTATATTCTTGCGGGCTCGTACCAAGTGCAAATGCTGCCCGCATGGCAAGCTCAACCGCCCCTTCATTTAGTACCGGTAGTGCACCAGGCATACCCAAACAGATATGACTGATGAGTGTGTTCGGCCGTGCGCCACGAGCGTCGTTACCAACTCCAGCAAACAACTTAGTCTTGGTTTTAAGTTGCACGTGACACTCTATGCCGATGGTGGGCAAATATCCCTGCTTTTTATAGGCATCGAGCTTACTCATATTACATCCAAATCCTTCAAGCCTTGTCGTACACTCGTAAGTGCATCTTTTACATCTTTTTCTTTTAGTCTCAGCCTCGGATGATCACGCGCTTTTACAGATAGTTTGTGCGCATGCCAGAGTCCATCATTATCAGTAAATACTTTTTGAGCTGCTACTAAGCGTTCGCCCATATTCTTCCCTTTATAACGTCTTCTCTTCAATGCCATATCCAGCAAATCATCCGCTCGTACGAGCGCAGAAGGCCATGTCTCTTTGTGTTTACAGAATTTATAGATTTCTTTCCACTTTGTCTGAAAAGTTGATTTTTTGGTTCGCTTTGGTACAAACTTCACTACTAAAAATGCAGTAACTAGCAAAATAGCAACCAATATCAAAACCGCAACTAACATTTCAAAGCTCAACTTAATATCCTCTCCGTTTCTTTGGCAATGGATAACAATTCTCGATCCGCTTTCTGTGGAGCCATTAATTGTAGACCAACCGGTAAGTTATGAGCTAATCCTGCTGGGATACTTATTGCTGGAATACCGACTAAGTTTACTGCCACTGTCATCACATCAGTTAAGTACATAGCCAATGGATCCTTAGCATTCTCGCCAATTTTAAAGGCAGTTACTGGAGCGGTAGGCCCCAGTAGTATATCAACTTCCTCAAATGCCTGTGTAAATTCTTTGACTAACTTTGTCCTAACGGTCTGTGCCTGTTTGTAATAGGCGTCATAGTACCCACTACTCAGTACGTAGGTACCAATCATGATACGGCGCTTAGCTTCTTTGCCAAACCCACGTGTCCTTGACAGCTCATAGCTTTCTTCAAGGTTCTTGGCAGCCTTATCACTGTAACCATAGCGTTGACCATCATAGCGACTTAAATTACTCGATATCTCAGCCGGACAAAGTACATAGTAGCAGGCAAGCGCTAGTGGTAGCGAGGGAATACTTATCTGTTTAGTCTTATAGCCTTTTTCTTGCAACTGCTTGATAGTCTTTTGGATTGTATTGTTGACGTCTTTATCAAGACCGTCATCAAAGTACTCCTTAACAATACCGATAGTTGGCTTGCTGGATATTTCATATTGAGTGTACGGCGTTGGATTACGGCCAATGGTAGTGCTATCAAGTGAATCAACCCCACTCATTACGTCCAAAACTATCGCTGCGTCTTCAACCGAATTTGTTATTGGCCCGATAACGTCTGTACTGCTTGCCATAGCAATCACACCGCTGCGAGATACCAAACCGTAGGTTGGCTTATAGCCGACTGCGCCACAAAAGCTCGCTGGCAACCGTATTGAGCCACCTGTGTCCGTACCGAGCGCAAAAGGTGCAAGCCCCAAGACAACGGCAGCAGCCGAGCCACCTGATGACCCACCAGGTACTCGCTCACGATCATGTGGATTTCTTGTAGTAAAGAAGTCGCTGTTTTCGGTACTGGATCCGTGCGCAAATGCATCCAGGTTAGCTTTGGCGACACAAATTGCCCCTTCAGCTTCTAGTCGTTCGATTGCGGTCGCTTGATATGGCGCATCAAAACCTTTCAGAATATTACTTGCCGCTGTTGTGTCAGCCCCAAATGCCAAGAAGTTATCTTTTGCAATAAATGGAACACCTGCAAGTCGCCCACTCTCCTTACCATCTTCGATCGCCGCATCGATTTCCTTCGCGCGCTCTAAAGCACGCTGACGAATTGGTGCAATGATTGATCTATACTCTTCTGCTGTTTCAATCCTTGATAATGCATCTTCAATCAGAGACACGGCCGTCACTTCACCAGATTGAACTTTTTGGGCAATTACAGTAATAGATGGCCACGGTTTTACCATTAATGTTATCCTAGTACTCGTCTAACTTTTATTTGATTGTTCTCTGTTGCTGGAGCATTCTTAAGCAGATCTTTTGGCGTCGTACCATAATCAATCAACTCATCCTTGCGAGTTACATTGGTCAGTCCAGTTACTTGGGCAGTTGGCCTGAGGTCACTAACATCAACCGCCGCCAATTGATCAGCATAGTTAAGGATTTGAGTCAGCTCTTCGGTGAACTCAACAAGCTCCTTCTCATCGAGCTGGATTTTTGAAAGTCGTGCCAATTTTAAGACGTCAGATACAGAAAGCTTCGCCATTTCAATAATTATAACAAAGATCTACATTAAATGCTTGGCAAAACCCTCTAATATGGTCTAGGATATTAGTAAGCATGAGCATAAAAAGAAACATTGGTCATGACAATATCTGAGGTACATCCAAGTGGTTCGTCCACTATAGAAGTAAATCCAATGCGCCCGCCCGAATTTGAGCGGGCTTTTTTTATTGCTAGAGATCTGGGCTGTGAAGTTCTTCGTACCGAGGTTGTCAATGATCGTGAACACCATTATATAAGAGGAGTGGTTGATGGCTTTGAGCATAGAGGATGGTATACGCCTCCGTCAGAGACAGATAGTGGCCTTACTGTAGCAGTGAAGCCTGGCTGGGGAGAAATAGTTGATGATGGCATTGGCTGGGAATTACATCGTAGACTAGCAAAAACGCTACCAAGTGTTGCTCTTTTTAGCCACGAGACCGATGGCATGGGCAGCTACGCCACTCATATGGGGATTAGACGGCTTATGTCACACGGACTTGACGAAATGTCCGAACAAGGTTTAGAACTTTTAAGGCGAGTTAGTGACGACCGACGCTTAGTTGTAGCTGGTATATCGATGGGGACCGTAATACTAAATCGAATAATGGATCGTAACATCGAAGCGGGTATGCCGGTTAATATAGAAGGCGCATTATATTTGGCACCTGCAGCGGTTGATCCAAGACATGTTTTTCGAGACATGGGCCTGCGCTTTTTTCCTGGTCTTAGCTTAGATATTGGTCGCGAACTAATAACGACAGATCGTCGTTACATAGGACAGCTTTGTCTATCGCTCGTAAGATCACGGCCAAGCCTCGCAAATCTTCTTCCGCTCGGCAAACAAGGTATTGATTTACTTCGCGGCACACCAGATGAAGAGGTAGAGATGGTACTTGATAATTATCCAATCGACGTCATAGTGGGCGAAAATGATTCTGTTGGACAAGCAGGCCGTTGGCTGACACGTGCTGAGGACCACCCTAATTTACGTGTACATGTACTGAGAGGTCGTGGCCACGGAATTGCTATCAAACCATATGAACAAGCTCGAAAGATGGGAGCAATTATTTATGATCAATATCTATGAGTTACATCTTGGACTTTATTTCTTCTATCAAATCCCTTAGATCGGCAGCTTTTTCAAACTCCAAGTTGGCTGCCGCCAGATCCATCTGTGATGTCAAATCTTTAACGAGCAATGCGTACTCGTCTTTTGGAATCTTCTTCAGGTCAAGTTTTTTCTTCTTTGCATCTTCAGTTTGGGTAGACATGCGTTCCTCAATTGCTTTTGCTACACTCTGTGGTGTAATCCCGTGTTTGTTATTGTAGGCTTCCTGGATTTCACGACGCCTGTTTGTCTCATCAATGGCACGCTTCATACTCCCTGTTACCGTATCAGCATACATTAAAACTCGGCCTTCAAGATGACGAGCCGCGCGACCGATTGTCTGCACAAGCGCTGACTCACTGCGTAAAAAACCTTCTTTATCGGCATCCAAGATAGCAACCAAACTGACTTCAGGCAAATCAATACCTTCACGCAGTAAATTAATCCCGACTAATACGTCATAGGTGCCAAGCCGCAGCTCACGCAAAATATCCGTCCGCTCTAATGTATCAACCTCACTATGCAAGTAGGTCACTTTGATATTGATTTCTTGTAGATATTCCGTGAGGTCTTCGGCCATGCGCTTGGTAAGAGTAGTGACTAGTACTCGCTGTCTTTTAGCTATTGTATCCCTGATCTCGGCGATCAGATCATCGATTTGGCCAGCAATTGGCCGTACTTCTACTTTTGGATCCAGCAGCCCAGTTGGGCGAATCACCTGCTGTACAGGCTTGGGGCTGTGTGAAAGCTCATATTCAGCTGGGGTTGCGCTTACATACACAACCTGATTAACGTGTCGCTCAAATTCCGTATAAGTAAGTGGTCGGTTATCTAGTGCGCTTGGTAGCCTAAATCCATGTTCAACCAGTATTTCTTTGCGCGCTCGGTCACCATTGTACATACCGCGCACCTGCGGTAGTGTCATGTGTGATTCATCGACAAACATCAGATAGTCATCTGGAAAATAATCAAGCAGTGTCGCAGGTTGTTCGCCCTCTTCTCTATTGGTCAAATAGCGACTATAATTTTCAATTCCTTTAACAAAACCAGTTTCTTCCAGCATCTCAAGGTCAAAATTTGTGCGTTGCTCGAGCCGCTGAGCCTCTAGTAGTAAGCCGTTTTTGCGAAAATAGTTTAGCCGTTGCTCCATTTCAGTTCTGATTTTACCGAGTGCAACTTTTAGTTTGTCTTGTGGTGTCACATAGTGAGAGCTTGGAAATACTGTTATATTCTTGGGACGACCCAAGATCTCGCCCGTTAATGGGTCGAGCTTGCTGATTGACTCCACTTCATCACCAAAAAAATCAACACGGTAAGCCACTTCTTCGCTAGCCGGGAAGATATCAACCACATCACCGCGCACCCTAAATGTTCCACGATGAAAATCAATGTCGTTTCGTTGATATTGAATATCTGTTAGTTGTCGCAGGAGTTTGTCGCGTACCCGCCGTTCACCAACCTGAATTTTGAGGGACATGCCACCATAATCATCAACCGAGCCAATGCCGTAAATACAGCTGACACTAGCAACAATCAATACATCACGTCTTGAAAGTAATGAATCGGTAGCAGCATGCCTGAGACGATCAATCTCTTCGTTGATCTGACTATCTTTTTCAATATACGTATCACTGCGCGCAATGTATGCCTCAGGCTGATAATAGTCAAAGTAGCTTACAAAATAATGGACCGCATTATTTGGAAAGAACTGTTTGAATTCGTTGTACAGCTGAGCAGCAAGTGTCTTGTTATGGCTAAGCACCAGCGTTGGCCGCTGAACTTGCTCTACAATATTTGCCATGGTGAATGTTTTGCCACTACCAGTTACACCAAGTAAGACTTGTTCTTTTACGTTCTTATTTAGTCCTTGGGTTAGCAAATCAATAGCAACCGGCTGATCACCGGCTGGCTTATACTTAGATACCAACTCAAACTTATTCACTCTTATATTGTAACAGCCTGGTTATCCAGCGGGATTTTCTACAAACCAAAACTTATTACCTTTATGATAATCGTCGTATATGTCTTTGTGTTCTTTTTCAAGTATTGCCTCAATTTTGCTCACAAGCTTTTCTGGGTCAGTATCAAAAACTACCAGCTTGCTATTTGGTGGCTCTAACTTCTCCATTAGTTCTGGGATAAGATCTGCCGTTCCACCCGAGCCCAACAACACACCACACGGTTTACGCGCCTCAAGTGCCGAAATAAACTCGTGCAAACTACCAAAGCGCCCGCCAACCGTAATTACCGCATTGCTCGATTGGACTAAGTAAAGATCACGACCAACATATTGCAAACCCGTAAAGTTAATAAAATCAAAGTACTCAAATGGAAGTCGATACTTCCTAAGATGCTCGCGCAATCCTCCCGCCGGAGAGAAGCCAATACTCATGCCGCCGGCTTTGGTTGCACCTTTTGCCGCATGAAATGGTAATCCTACTGTTGCACCAGTGGTTAATATATGTCCGTGCCTAGCAATCTCTGCACCCAAGGCCTCGGCCTGAGCTGCAGATTCTTCTACAGTTTTGCCAGACGCTGCACCTGACACGCAAATCGTAAAACGCAGGTGCATCTTTTTGTCTTTGGTGTGCTTCGACGGCAATGGGTCTGGCTGAAAAAGGTAGCTCATACCCTCAAGTTTTCTGGTTTTATCATGTCGTTATCAAGCTGTGTTAAGACCTGCTGCTCGAGATTTTTTTGGCCCATATAGCGTACAAATACTTCATTCCATAAGGCTTCTCTAAAATGATAAATTGCTCGTTCAGCGTATGGGCTTTGGTTCACGTAACTTGCGGCCACATCAAGCATATTGAGCGTTACCGGGCGCTTATCTTTGTCCATCAGTCCTACGTAATCGAGGTCTCGCCAAAAACCGAGCTCCGGGTCAAGCTCATATAGCAAATCTTCTGCTCGGCGCCAATGTAAATCTTCTGGCTGAACATGCGGCTCAAAAACCTCAGGGTGATTTTCATGCTCTAACTTACCAAAGTAGCGCTGAATAACCCGCCAATGAATGTTATGGCCTGCCATAATCGCTGCATTGCCCGGATCAGCAATCAGTGTTTCGACAATGATTTTACCAAAATGCGGTTTTACCTGCTGTAACTTAAAGAATGCCGAATATAAGCGAATCTCCTGCAAGTAATGGAACAACAGCGGTAACGTAAAAATTGCAATCCCGCGCAATTTGACTTCAGGAGTTATTGGCAGCATTAAAATAACACCCAGTTCCTTAAGGTGTGTGATGTTGTGGCGTTTCTTGTGTATAAATGGCGCTGCAATATCACCCCAACGCTCTAGGCTCATTTCGACAACTTCAATTTGTCTGGTTTCAAAATCTTGCGGCTTTAGGCTTTTGTATTGTTCATTAAACTGGTTGAGCCACTCTGGTGTTTCGGCAAAACGGAGCGCTCCATAAATTTCACCCAACTTTTCGTGTTTTAGCATACTATCGACTGAACGATAGCCAAGATGCTTCATGATGGCAGTTGGTGGCGTTTTTTTGAGCATTGCTTTGGCGACTGACTTCTTGAGCACCCAGCAACTTTTTGGTGTATCAACTTTCTCCCATGCTTTGCGCATCAACGGCATCAGTTCAGCAACATTATTAGGGTCTTTGCCACCAATTTTCCGTACCAAACGTTTATCTTGCTCTTCAATCTTGGCCATTAAGGCCGAGTGCAGTTCACGCGGTGAAGTATCATCAGGGTCAAGACCAAGTTCTTCTGTTTTCAAGCGTATAACACCGACTATTTCCGCAGTTAGGCGAACATCGGCACTCGGGTTTCCGCTTGCATCCTCAAGCTGCTTAAGACTCATTGAAAACAACGGCTCTTTAGCACCCAAAAGTTCTGACAATAATCGTGACATAGTTGTTAATAGATTAGCATAAGCAACTTA
>CAZOUW010000003.1:0-71660 GCA_964583075.1 uncultured Candidatus Saccharibacteria bacterium
ACCGCGCACCACTCGAACACATGTTCGATGAGTTCAAGTAACAATCTTCTGGTGCGGGTGACGAGACTCAAACTCGTGGCCTCTTCCTTGGCAAGGAAGCGCTCTATCAACTGAGCTACACCCGCGTGATGGTGGCTCCTCCCAGACTTGAACTGGGGACACAAGGCTCTTCAGGCCTCTGCTCTACCAACTGAGCTAAAGAGCCGTACGCGGTATTACTACTAATATGGTGGGCGCTGAGGGACTCGAACCCCCGACCCCTTCGGTGTAAACGAAGTGCTCTAGCCAGCTGAGCTAAGCGCCCAAGTCTTAGAATAATACCAAAAAATAATACCGTAAAACTGTTAAAAAATCAATCCTGGCTGGTGCGGACGAAAGGACTTGAACCTTCACAGGATTGCTCCCACTGGCCCCTCAAGCCAGCGCGTCTACCAATTCCGCCACGTCCGCAAAATCAGAAATAACAGATTACATCATACAATTTTTAGGCCAAAATAACAATACAGCGAGACCTAGGATTTAGGCAAATGATCATACAAGTGCTCCATCGAGTACTCATCACGAAGCAGTGGCTTTATATCTTCAATTGTTACATCAATTTTGACTCCAGGATTAAGGGTTCCATACGGATCAAATATAGCCTTAACCTTGCGAAAAAGTTCGTATACCTGCTCACCGTAAAGTTTTGGCAGGTACGGTGCGCGCAGGCGGCCGTCGCTGTGCTCACCACTGGTGCTACCACCTAAACTAATCACTAAATTATAGTATTCATCTATGATTTTAAATACTTTCTGCCGATCGCCAATCTGAGAGAGATCCAAGAATGGTTGCATATGAAGATTAGCATTGCCGGCGTGACCCCACAAAGCAATTTTGAGTTTGTGGTTCTCAAAGATTTTGTAGACTCCATCAATGTATTCTTTAAAACGATTTAATGGAACGATGCCGTCTTCAACTATTGGTAGTGCTTTTTTATTACCATCTGTGTGAGTAATAGCAGCGGCGGCACTGTGGCGTATTTTCCAAAGCCGTTCTTTTTCCTCCGGCTTAGTTTCCATCTGGTATTCAGCACCATATTTACTGAGAATTTTGATTGCTTTTTTGGTAAGTTTCTTACGTGTTCTGTCGTTGTGGTTATCAAATTCAACTAAAAGTACCAATTTATGGAATGGCTTATTGACAATACCTTTTAGCTGATTTGGATAATGTTCGTCCAAGAAATTCAAGAGGTTTTCATCAACCATTTCTAGTGCACTTGGAATTTCCGGGAGTTTGCGTAAGTCTAGTACTGCATTCTCGGCGGCCCCCAGATCGTCAAAGAAAGCAGCAATCAGAGTTGTATGTGAATTATAAGGCTCTGTCTTCAGGGTAGCCTCAGATACAATTCCCAGCGTACCTTGTGAACCAACAATTAATGGCGTCAAATCAAACGTATTCTTCTGCTTAACGTCTACTATGTCGTACCCAGCGGAGTTCTTTGTAACTGCCAGGTCAATCTGCTTTATTATCTCTTTGTTGTCTTCTATCAACTTATCAAGATTACGATATATCTCACCCTCAAAGCTTGAAAGTCCCATTTTTTTACTAAGCTCACGCTTTGAGAGCCGTTTTGTTTCAATGACTTCACCGTTTGCAAGCACAACACGAAGACTCTTTACATAATCGCGAGTACAACCATACTTTACAGTCTTTTCGCCAGCCGCGTTATTTGCAATTGCGCCACCCAAAGTTGAAAAATCAATTGATGATGGGTATGGCGGCAGGAATCTGCCATGTGTATGCAAAGTTTGTTGAAGCTGACCATAAACGATACCGGGCTCAATAACAACGTTGCCGCTTTTGCTATCAAGCTCCAGGATTTTTTTCATGTGAGCCGGGAATGCAACCATAATTCCGGTACCAAGTGCTGCACCCGCTTGATCACTGCCCTTACCACGTGCCGTGATTGGAATAACGCGGCCACGCTCCGCTAGCTGCCACGTAAAGCGAGCAATTTTACGAACATCATTCTCATTTCGAGGATAGGCAATCACAGACGGCGTAACCGTAAACACGCTGCCGTCTGTCGAAAAGTACTTACGTGCATCACCAGACGTAAGTACTTCTCCAAGAATATGTTCCTGCAAATAGTGCGCAACCTTGTTCATGTATATTGTACCCTCATGTTTTGTCCTATTACGCCTATAATAGCATAACCGACTTGCGTATTAATAGCAGATTATTGAATTGTCACATGCTCTGTTCTAACACGCCAATTCTGAACATTTGAAAAGCGATCTGTAGCCGTATTTAATACTTTTGAGTCAAAACCATACACACGACCACGAGTTATATATAGAAAGCGAGGTCGATACAAGGCAACTGCTGGTGACTCGTCACGCCAGGCGGTTAAAAAGGGTCTGTATTTTGTAGCTCGCACGATCGGATCGACCCTAGTCCGCCCAGCGTCTAGCGCGCTGTCTGCTAAGGGCGATTTTAGCTCTGAGAAATTTAGGCGTGAAGACGCACGTACGTCTGCCTGAGAACTATGCCAATAGGCATAAACGTCTGGGTCGCTCCCGACCGTAATGCCATAGAGTAGAGCATCGTAGTTATGTAGAGCAATTGTTGATTGCAGCTCAGCATCATCTTCAAGAGCAACCTTTACATCTGCACCTACCTCTTTCCACTGTCGTTGCAAAATTTGCGTAAGATAGGCGTATTCGTTGTTATTCTGCGAGGATAGCTGGAACTGTAATTTTTGGCCATCCTTTTCTCTAACCCCGTCGGTGCCTTTCACCCAACCATTTTGATCGAGCATGATATTTGCTTCCTGAATATTATATGCTTGCTGAAGTATATCAGGCGCATAGCCAACATGTGATGGCAGTAGTGGTCCATCAGTTGAGGCAACAGGATAGCCTAACCCAGACAGTACTTCTGCTTTATTAGTTGCCTTGGTGAGAGCTTGGCGAACAGTCTTGTCTTTCAATACCTCGTTGCTCGTTTTAAAGAAAACCATAACCTGGGCATTCAACGGAACTTCGTACTCGTTAATGGATGGATCATCTTCAATATCTTCAGGACGTTTATTGATGCCCGACATAGCGTCAACTTGCTGGCTATTAAATTGATCTATCAGCCCCTGTCTTGTGTGTATCGCCTTAACAATAAACTTGTCGAGATTTGGGATTCCGTCATAATATTGCTGATTTGCACTTAAACCAATCTGTTCTTCTCTATCATCTGGCGACTGGCCACTAATCTGTATGCTATCCCACTTAAAAGGGCCACTTCCAACGGGCGACGAAGTATTGAACTCTACTGTCCTAAGTTGCGATGGTGCCACATGTTCAAGCTTATGCTTTGGCACTATTCCATTGGTAAGTAGGTGTTTGAAAGATGCGAGAGGATGCGGCAATGTAAATTGCACGGTTTTATCATCAATTTTTTCTAATTTAATACTCTTCCAGTTCGCCTGGAGGGGTGATTTTGCATCAGGGTTTTGTATTAACTGATAAGTAAAGATTATGTCTTCTGGCGTTACGGGCTGTCCATCATGCCAGTAAATATCGTCTTTCAAGGTTACTGTATATACAAGCCCACGTTCATCCGATTTAGCCTCACTAGCAAGATCACCAACAAGTAGATTTTGACTGTTATACTTCATCAGACTCGAAAAAACTAAACGAGCAACCGAGCTATCTACTGTACCTGTTGCATAAAGCGGATTGGCCGTCGTAAAGCGACCAACTATACCTTCTGTAAAAATGCCACCTTTTGCCGGTTGCAACGTCTCGTAATATGGAGATAGAGCACGAACCTGCATAATAACGCCACCGCCCAAGAACAGGACAAGCAACAGCCAACCGAGTACAAATCTGCGCACATTGCCAAGACGAGGTAAGCGTGCAAAAAAGTACTGTTCAACACCCTTTTCTGCCTGTACCGACAAATTTTCAACCTGGTGTTGTCCGCGTCTAAAACGTCGTCGCCATCGAAGTTTTGTTGACCTATCTACCATATTTACGCAACGATGCCAGCTATGATCGAAGCAGCAAATACAAAACCGAGAATGATTGTCATTTGAAAGATCGTTTTATCAGATCCGCGACGAACCGTATTGACCTCCGCTCCCCCACCAAAACCAGCGCCTAGAGATGCTCCACGTGTTTGAATTAGTATTAAAATAGTCATTAAGATTGCTGAAGCAATGGTTACATAATTATAAATTGTCATCTTTCCTCCACAATTGCGGTTACTAAGTAATTAACCAACCCTATTATCATACCAGCTAATGCCGCACTCCAAAAGTTTGCAACATCTAAAGAGCCATAGATTTTACTCACAAGTAGTACCATAAGACCATTTATAACAATCATAAAAAGCCCGAGTGTGAAGAGTAGTGCTGGCAATGACAAGATAACAATGATTGGTTTAATAACCATATTTACAATTGCCAGAACAAGCCCCGCTATAATCACCACACTGAAGCGATTTTGATAGGATATTTTGTCACCGAGTAACCCAGCTGATATCCATAAACCAAGGGCACAAACGCCCCATCTAAGTAAAAAACGCAGTATTGGATTTTTCATTTTCAGGTATTATTGTACGGCCGTATATTTACGAAGGCAAGTTTGCGCTTAAGTTTTTTGGGGTTTTTTTAGTTATAAGTACATCATCCTCAATACGTACCCCAATATTCCACTCAGGAATATAAATGCCTGGCTCAACGGTAATAACATTACCCTCTGCTAATGGTTTGGCATAATTTGCAACATCATGAACATCTAGGCCTAGATGGTGGGAAATTGCATGTGGATAGTATCTTCTTATTTGTGAAGGCTCTTGCTTAGTTATAAGCTTCTCTGCTTTCAAAAACTGACCTATCATCTTCTCAACTTTTTTATCAAGCACTTTGATATCGACCCCCACTTTTATAAGACTTATAGCGTAATCCTGAACCTCTTTTACGGCTTTATATACATTCTTCTGCCGACGAGTCATTTTTTCTGGCACATACACTCTTGTTATGTCTGACGCGTACATTTGATACTCTGCCCCAGCATCAATTAATAGCAGCTCATCACGAGCAATTGGTTGATTATTTTGCTCGTAGTGAAGTATGCAGGCACGTTTTCCGCCCGCAACAATTGAAGGATAAGCATTCTGCGCACCAGATTTTTCAAATTCAAAATTTATACGTGCACTTACTAGGGCTTCATGTTTATTACGTAAGTACCAGTTGCTACTAAAGACCTTTTTAAAGCTCTGTACCGTTATATCAACTGACTTCTGTATAGCTTCTATTTCGCATTGCTGCTTAACCATACGCATCTCCGTCAAAGCTGGCCGTATATCACTGAGCTTTGCCATTGGTGCTAGTTTTTTAAGCTGGCTTATCAAACGAGGCTTACTCGGGTTCATGTAAATTGCATGACGTTGATCGTATCCCTTATATAAACACGTATTAATACGTTTGTGCTTTTTTGTGATCTGTGCAAGTTGTTCCCAGCCATCATGGTTGCTCATTATTTGGTTGATGCCAGAGACTTTTGATAACACTTCTGTGTCGATAGCTCCCTCAAAATAGTCAAGAATTGGATCGCGCTCCGGTAAAATGAGAAGTTCAGTTTTTGAGGTAAGCACCAAGATCGCGCTCGGCGTATCTACCCCAGTTAAATACCAAAAATTACTATCCTGACGGAACGGAAATCCACTGTCACCAGCACGTTGCACCACGCCATTGGCTGTAATAATAATCGGCGCGTCATTCTGGCAAAGTTCACGCAGCTTGGCGCGGTTAGCACTAAAAAATTCTGAACTAAAACTTTTCACTTGAACTTTAGTATAGTCCGAATGTGTCTAGTTTTTATAGTTTTTATTTTCTGCCCGAATATATTGACACAGTACAACTGCTTTTTTTTCACCCAAAACCCTTTCAAGTTCTTCTTGCCGAGCCTGCATGATACCACGCACGGAGCCAAATGTTTTTAGTAGTTTCTTTTTTGTCGCTGGACCAATGCCCGGTATATCGTCAAGCATACTTTTAGTTTGACGGTTTACTTTTAGAACCGAGTGATAGCTAACAGCGAAACGGTGAGATTCATCACGCACACGTTGCAATAATTTCACAATATTTGAATTATTTGGTAGGTCAATCAAACTAAAATCGTCACTTTGCCTACTGAAACCCCTTAACTTAAGAACCACCTCGGGATTAAGTTTCGTGTGCGGCCAATCATTGCGCACAACAATTTCCTCGTGTTTTTTTGCGAGGCCAATTACAGGCAATTTGATATCTTCTTCACGCAGTACACCTAGCGCAGCCTCAAGCTGACCTTTGCCACCATCAATTAACAGCATATCTGGCATACCCCATGATTTAACATTTTTTTCGCTAAAGCGTCGCATCATTGCCTCGCGCATATGCATAAAATCATCATTTCCTTTTATACGAGATTTAAACTTTCGGTAATTTGCTTTGTCCGAAACACCGTTTGTAAACACAACCATGCTGGCAACCGTATCGGTGCCAGACATATGGCTGATATCATAACCCTCAATTCGACGCGGTGGCTTTTTAAGGCCAAGCAGTTTGGTTAGCTCTACAAGGGCATGATCTTTTGAAATATCTTGAAATTCTTTATCAGAGAAAATGACCTGTTGACCAAGATTTTTTAATGCAAATAACTGATTGCGCGTTACGGCTGCTTTTTCAAACTCTGCAGCGACAGAATACGCCTTCATATCTTTTTCAAGTTCCATGATTAATGTCTTTCTTTGGCCCTTCAAAACACGTATAAGCTTTTTTAAATTTGCTTTATAGATCTTTTCATCCAGTTCACCCATCTCTGGACCAGGGCAAAGCCCTAAGTGATACTGTAAACAAGCCCGTTTAGGCAAAACCGTGTGTGTTGAGTACGGGAATGCACGCCGCAAATACTTCAAAGCCTTTTTGAGTGACAACGCACTCAAGAAAGGGCCATAATAATCAGCACCATCATCAATTGGCCGGCGTGTAAAAGTAAGGTTTGGGTACATATCTTTAAAGTTAATTCGAACATACGTCATCGCCTTATCATCCCGAAGTAAGATGTTATAGCGTGGCATGTAGCGACGAATCATTTCTGCTTCTAAAAACAAGGCCTCAACTTCACTATCAACAACTTGCCAATCAGTGTCTGCAATTTCTGCAACCAAAAGCTCGGTCTTTGGATCACGATTTCGAGATGCTTGAAAATACTGCCGCACGCGATTACGCAACACAGCAGCTTTACCAACATAAATAATCTGCCCAGCTTTGTCTTTATGAAAATAGACTCCTGGCTCCTTTGGAAGGTCTTTTAACTTTCGTTCTAGCTTACTATTCACGGTATTAATTATACGTCAGCTAGCGCTGAACTATTAACTCAAGCTGAGAGAGAATTTGCTCTGATGCGGCCCCATAACCATGCTGCGTAAGGTGAACGTTACCTTCGGCATACTCTAGTTTGTCGCGGTCAATGTGGATTAGAAATACATCGTCATATCGATCAATCACTTCATCGAGGATTTGATTGCGTCGTTCTCTGCGATTGCCACTTTTCGAGCCGTCTTCATAGGAATAATTTTCAACAAACGCGATCTTAGCATTGGGATTAGCTTTTGTGAGTTCGTGTATGCGTGTGATAGCGTGATCAACTCCGTCCCTATATTGATCATCAGTTTCAACCGCATTTGTACCAAGCCCGATCACAGTAATATCAGATCCCGCAATAGCAGATTGATTTTCTTCAATCGCCTGCAAACCACTAAAATCTCCACCGACAAGTGGGCGACTTTCGCGAGCATCAATATGGCTAATCTCGAGATTATGGGCTTCATCAAGCAAAGCTATGCCAGCAAGTTTTTCATATCCGACCGAAAGCGAGTCCCCTATCATGGTAATTTTAGGAGTCTGAGGCGTTTGCATTTCCTGGCTACGCAAATATTTTTCTCTGACAGAGATCATCATCATTTTAAGACGTCCTGCTCTTTCCAGGCCACCATGAGCCATATTCCCAGCTTTATCTTCGTCATATCTACCATAGCCATCATTGCATGGCACGCCCGCCCATTCAGCACACAAATCTTCAAGCGCAGCTTCAGCGCTAACATCACCGCCAGTCAAAAACTTTGTTAACGTTGGCCGCTTAATGCCCCCGAGGATAAGGTAGGTCGCCAATTCTCGTTGTGCAATTTCGTCATACATCCTCCTGGGATCAATGCCACTATTCTTTACAGCGCCACCAAGCGTTCCATCAACCATTTGCCAGCGGCCCGTCGCAAAAATTGTGCCAGAAGCTTGCAAATCAAGAACTTCCTGAATCGTCAGCTCAGTGAGCTTTCTCCCGTCAAATATTTCGTTATACTTCTCACCCCCAACTTCGGTATCACCTGCATCACCCGTATTGGCTGAATTATAACCACCTTCACCAACTGAAATCTCATCAAGTAATGCATTTACAGCCATTGAAAATTCTGAGTTTGCTTCAATCTCGGTATCAGGTGTATTGTCAAACTCCGACGAGTAATTGTACGCTCCGTAGCAAGCCAACGTAACCAATCCCACTGCAATCGTGCGCCGCACAATAGATGGTTGCGTATAATTATCGTCAGCCAGCTCATGCACACTTGGGTTGTAATTCTGTACTTCGAATGGTCGAATATCTTCTGACATAATACTACTTTCCAAAGTAGCAATAATAGCACGTTTATTGACTTTTGGTCAATACTGTGGTATTATGTGATATTCTGCCACCACGGTAGAACGTGACCCTACGTGGTCTTGACAACCCTGTTCCCTCCTACAGAATCGAGATAAATCATGCCTGCATACGGCAACAACTCTGGCCTGGTCCGTGGCATCAACACTGCCGTCGCTGTGACCTGGAAGGCGTTCATCTGCCTCGTCTTGGGCCCTGGGCTCCTGTACTTGGATATTGCCGCCGGAGCGAACTACTTCCAGGGCGCGTTCGAGCCCTACATGACCGGTTCGCTGAACATCACCGTGCCGATCATCGGCTGGCACATCAACTGGGCGACTGCCGCGTTGTTGGGCTTCGTGCTCAGCGCCGTGACGAGTGGCATCCAGATTGCACTCTGGAACTTCAGTAAGTCGAGCGTCAAGCTCAAGCAACTGAAACCACAGCACATTGCGGCGCTCACCATGGCAGGAGCTATCTTCCTGCTTGACGTTGCATCTGACGCCGGTGGCGCCACCATGTGGGTCAGTGACACCACCAACGGTGCACTCTGGCCGACGAATGCCAACATGTTCCAAATAATCACCATCCCGGTGGTTGTGATCTGCGGCATCGCCAACGAAGCGATTCTGGAGTTCTTCTTCGGCATCGATCAGCCGATGAAGATCACCCAGCGCTTCGGAGGTTCTCGGCGACGCCCCATCAACGGCTCTTCGGACCGTGAGATGGCCAGCGCCAACTGATACTGATGGGGAACAGATAGAGCGAGGACTGTAGGGTTCGAGATGATGAGAAACGTGCGCCGGCATCCGCCAGCAAACAATTCCTCTCGTCTCGTCCTACAGTCCCGCTTACCCCACCCAAAAAGAGGTTTTATGCAGTTATTTTTTGGACATTAACCAAACAATCGCTACATTTGGTCTTTTTATCACAAGCCTGGCATACGAGCACCAAACGGTTACAGGCTACGTTACTACAGTTTACATAGCGACTAGTCTTGCCTTGGCAGTGTGCACAATCCCCAATATCCTCTGCATCATCAGAAAAGCTATGTACCATTCGATCATCAAAAATATGGAGCTTACCCTCCCATAAACCATCGTCACCGTACTTTTCGCCGTATTTTACAATTCCGCCATCGACTTGATAAACCTCTTTAAAGCCTCGGTTTTTCATCAGCACACTTAGCGCCTCACAGCGTATACCACCAGTGCAGTAGGTTACAACTGGCTTGTCTTTAATGTCGTTATACTTATCACTCTCGATTTCAGTCAAAAAGTCACGAGTCGTCTTTGTATCTGGCACCACGGCATCTTTAAATTTGCCAATCTTGGCCTCATAAGCATTACGGCCATCAAAAAATATTACGTCATCACGCTCTTCAACCAACTGGTTTACCTGTTCGGGCTTGAGATGCTTACCACCATTGACTACACCCCGTTCATTAACTTCGATCTCATCCGGTACCCCAAACGCAACCAACTCTGGACGTTCTTTGATACTTAAGCGCGGAAAATCTGCGCCCGTTCCATCGCTCCATTTGTACATAATTCCCTTAAAGATTACCGAACGATTCATTTCACGCTTATACTCACGAAGTGACTCAATATCACCGCCAAGCGTACCGTTAATGCCATGCTTACTTATAATCACACGACCCTTAAGACCAAGCCGATTGCATAGTTCTTTTTGCCAACGTACGGTCATTGCCGGATCTGAGACAGGCACAAATTTGTAATAAAGAATAACCTTGTTCACGAAAACTTATTGTACAACACATTTTACCTCTTGTCATCCCTGTAGGGCTTATGCTATAGTTAGCAAATCATTTATTAAATTAATGGAAAGGCGGCCAAAACAACCATGGTTCAACCACCACAGTCATATACATTCTCTTCGGTCGCCTGCAGCGAGCGAAGTTAAAACGTACTTGTTCGTTGTTAACCAGAACAACAAAACAATTTATATCAACTTAAGCAGCAGGAGGCTGCTATGTCTACTCAGATTTCAACTACAAAACAAACCATTAGAATCTACTGGCAACATATTTGGAAACATCCTAGATTCGCATCAGGAACGCTGCTATCTATTCCTTTAGCCGTCCTTGTAACAAACTTCCTTCCCCCGCTCATTCTTGCCGGTATCCTAAACCGTCTTGCTAGTGGAGACTTCCGACAGAACAATGTATGGGCAAGCTTCGGACCGAGTCTTGCACTATATGTCGCTATAATGTTTGCCGGTTCGTTTAGCTGGCGAATTGTAGATGCGTGTGTCTGGCGACTCGAGGCAAAAACATTGAAGGACATTGCGGATCGTGTATATGCCCATTTACTAAACCAAAGCGCTTCATTTCATGCTGACAGCTTTGGTGGTTCATTGGTATCACAGACCAACAAGCTCCTTGGCTCTTACGTACGTATTGCAGATACGACTATCTTTCAAGTCCTACCAATGTTATGGGGAATAGTTCTCACTTCCATTATACTGTTCAGACGCGTTCCAGAATACGTATTCGCATTACTCGCATTTAGTGTTGTCTACCTACTATCGGCGGTCTTTATAACAAAGAAGGTTCGCCACTATTCGATCGAGCATTCTGAAGCCGAGAGTCGGCAGACTGGCTATTTGGCAGATAGCATTACAAATGTGCTGACAATTAAAAGCTTCGCGAGAGGTAAGTACGAAAATAAACAATTCGCCAAAGTCACAAGCAATACCGCACAGCAACTACGTAACCTCGGACGAATTGTTCAACGTCAAATGCTCTATTTCTCAGGCATGGCTGGCCTAGTACAATCCCTAGCCCTCATAATCTCTGTCATTGCAGCCGTTAATTATGGTGCCGACGTCGCAACCGTCTTCTTGGTCTTAAGCTACACCTCGACGATTGCCGATCAACTGTTCGGCTTCAGTACTCATTCGCTCAGAAACTATAATCGATCATTCGGTGATGCCTCAGAAATGACCAAAATACTGATGCTAGAAGCGGAGATCAAAGACCCATCTACTCCAGAGAAGTCATCGATTAGCTCAGGGAGAATCTCATTTAACAGTGTTGACTTTACACATACAGGCGCAAAGCGAAGCATATTCAAGAACCTCTCCCTATCAATAAAGCCAGGAGAGAAAGTTGGTCTAGTAGGACACTCTGGTTCAGGTAAGACAACACTTACGAAGCTTGTACTACGTTTTGCAGATATCGAAAGTGGTACCATTGAAATTGATGGTCAGAACATTGCTAAGATCACGCAGGACAATTTACGTGCCAAGATCTCTTTTGTACCGCAAGAACCGCTCCTTTTCCATCGTTCACTGGCAGACAATATTAGCTACGGCAAACCTGGCGCAAGCATGCAAGAGATTGAAGCAGTCGCTAAGATGGCAAATGCATTTGAGTTTGTAAAAGATCTTCCAGAAGGATACAAAACGCTGGTTGGCGAGCGGGGTGTCAAACTATCAGGTGGCCAGAGACAACGTATTGCTATTGCCAGGGCAATGCTTAAAAATGCACCGATCCTCGTGCTTGATGAGGCAACTAGTGCTCTCGACTCAGAAAGTGAAGCTCTTATTCAGGATGCATTATGGAAGTTAATGGACGGTAAGACTGCGATTGTAATTGCCCACCGCCTGAGCACCATTCAAAAGATGGATCGGATCATTGTGCTCGATAACGGCAAGATCATTGAACAAGGCTCACATAAAGAGCTTATCCGTCAGAACGGTAAATATGCAGAACTGTGGAATCGCCAATCTGGTGGCTTCATAGAAGAATAGGGAGCTCTCTGTAGATTCCCTATTCTTGTATTGCCTTGGTTTGGATTTCAGGAAGCTCTTCGTACTCCAGGCTTTCGATGTACTGTTTGAGAACATTGAAGCCAAGCAGCTCAACGGCATCATTCAGGCTCATAACTCTGTTACGTGTGATCATGCCAAAATCTTTGCCTAACGGTATGTCCTCACAAACTAAGACTTCCCCCACCCCCGCTTCGCCTTGATAAGGTTTTACGAGTGGCGCGCGAGTCATAGAACTAGTCCTCGGATTTACTTTCTGCGCTGTCAGCAACGTCTGGTGCGCCGTCTTCTGGCTCAGTAGCTTCTTCAGCTTCGGCTTCTTCAGATTGCTGTGCAGGGGTTTCGATAACTGAAATCACTGATTGTTCTGGCTCTGCTACGATGACAACCCCATCAGGCGCTTTCAAGTCAGATACGTGAATTTTGTCACCGATCTCAGCCAAATTGGAAACATCTACAACTATCGCATCCGGCAAATTGCGTGGCGTTGCCTCAACTTCCACAACTTCAAGTTGTGGCAGCAACATTAAGCCAGCTTTTTCAGCTGCACTATCGCCCTCAAAATGCACTGGTACTTCGGCTTTGACCTTTTCATTCTGACGTACTGCATTAAACACGACGTGACGTAATGTATTCTTGCGCGGATCAAGATCGACATCTTTAATAATTGCCAAATACTTTTCATCACCCACTTTTAAGTCAACCGGGTGGTGTTTGCCGGCTTTTTCATAGGTTTTTGTAATTTCAATAAACGGTGCGTCCACAACTACTGACTCTTTGCCGTGGTTGTGAATAACAGCCGGCACTTTACCTTCTCTACGTAAAGCCCTAACTTGCTTGCCCACCACTTTCCGCTTTTCAAGCGTTAGCGTAATATCGCCTGTACTCATGAATCCTCCACTTAGTTAGCTCTACCATTATAGCAAATATGAACGTCTGATTGTTTGGTATAATATACAACTAGTGTTTCATTTTGATTTTGAAAGCTTGATTACCGGAAGTGGTATATTGTTAGGCCTAGCGATTATCGGTGGCATTATTTTTGCCGAGTCTGGTCTTTTAGTTGGCTTTTTCTTGCCTGGCGATACCTTACTACTATTTGCTGGTTTTTTTGCGGCCCAAGACAAACTACCACTTGGTTGGCTACTACTCACCATAGTTATCTGCGCAGTAATAGGTGATAATGTTGGCTACAGCATTGGTCGCCGCACTGGCCCACGCGTTTTCAGAAAAAAGGACGGTATTTTCTTTCACAAAGACCATATTGAACGCGCTGAGCGGTTTTACAATGAGCACGGTGGCAAAACCATAATCCTAGCCCGATTTGTGCCCGTTGTCCGTACCTTTGCGCCTATGGTTGCCGGTATTGGCAAGATGCCACGTAAGCGCTTTATGGCCTTTAATGTTGTCGGTGCATTCGTATGGGGGGTTGGTGTCACAATGATTGGTTATTTCTTGGGTGGATTTTTTGACCCAGCAACTATAGAAAAATTCATCCTGCCTGTTATGCTCATAGTAACAGTCGGGACTTTCGGTCCAGCACTGTATCATTTGCTCAAAGAAAAATCGACACGTCAAGCACTTGCTGCGCGTATTAAACTTGGCCTCAGTAACGTTTTTCTCAACAAAAAAGTTGACTAGTCTTTATTTTGGTAGAACAATGCCGATTTCCGTACCAAAAAAGGCAATTCCTTCGCCAAACGACTCATTTTTGGGTAGTTTATTCCAGCGCTGAGCTCGTTCTGACTGATTAGCCTCAGCATCAGCTTGCATAGCATCACGAGCCTCTTGAGATTCCCACTCTGCAACAGCAAAGTAACTTCCGTGCTCGTTCCTGACTTCATGCAGATGGGTACCGAGCGCACCAGGGTATTCCTGAAGGATTGCGCTACCTCGTTTCCAGTGATCAATAAATGCCTGTTCCTCGTCCGGATTGTTCAGTTTTATCTTCCACACAAATCGGTACATATAATCCTCCTTTTGCTTATTTTAGCATTCGTTTTAAGAATTGGCCGGTATAAGAATCTTTAACTTTGGCGACTTGTTCTGGCGTACCTTCAGCCACAATACTGCCTCCGTTTTGACCACCATCTGGACCCATATCAATAATGTGGTCAGCTGACTTGATGACATCCAAGTTATGCTCTATTACTACCATGCTATTGCCGGTATCAACTAACGCATGCAACACACTCAATAATTTATCAACGTCTGCCATATGCAAGCCAGTAGTTGGTTCGTCCAGAATATACAGGGTGCGGCCAGTTGCACGGCGAGAAAGCTCACTAGCAAGCTTAATACGCTGTGCTTCACCGCCGCTCAACGTTGTTGCCGGCTGCCCAAGCGTAATATAACCAAGACCAACATCGACCAGTGTTTGTAATTTACGGGCAATGGTTGGAATATTACTAAAAAATTCAAGCGCAGTTTCGCAGGTCATTTCGAGCACGTCACTGATGGTCTTGCCTTTGTAATGAATTTCTAGCGCTTCACGGTTGTAGCGTTTGCCCTTGCAGACCTCACATGGCACATAAACATCCGGCAAAAAGTGCATTTCAATCTTGATAATGCCATCACCTGCACAGTTTTCGCAGCGCCCACCTTTTACGTTAAAACTAAACCGGCCCGGACTATAACCACGTAATTTTGCTTCTGGAGTCGCAGCAAAAAGTTCACGAATTGGCGTAAACACGCCCGTATACGTTGCCGGGTTCGAGCGCGGTGTCCGGCCAATTGGCGATTGATCGATAATAATTGCTTTGTCGAGCTGCTTTATACCCTCGATATCGTCATGCTTGCCTGGCACACTGTTAGCCCGATGCAAGCGTGCCGCGAGTTCCTTAGCGAGAATATCATTAATGAGCGTTGATTTGCCAGAACCAGAAACACCACTGACGACAACTAATTTACCGAGGGGGATATCTACAGTAACATTTTTAAGATTATGCTCGCGCGCGCCTTTAATGCTCAGAGTTTTACCATTACCCGCCCGACGTTTTTTTGGAACAGCAATCTTCTTTTTGCCCAACAGGTACTGCCCTGTAATACTGTCTTGGTTGTTCGCAACTTCATTTGGTGATCCTATTGCAACAATATGTCCACCATGAATACCTGCCCCCGGACCAATATCGACTAGGTAGTCAGCCGTGCGGATAGTATCTTCATCATGCTCTACCACAATCACCGTATTGCCAAGATCACGCAAATGTTTAAGTGTAGTAATCAGCCTGTCGTTATCGCGCTGATGTAAGCCAATCGATGGTTCATCAAGAACATACAGCACACCCATAAGCCCAGAACCGATCTGAGTTGCCAAACGAATACGCTGCGCCTCACCACCACTGAGCGTTACAGCGCTACGCAGTAAATTAAGATAGTTAAGACCTACGTCACGCAAGAATTCTAATCGCGCTCTGATTTCTTTTAATATCTGAGCTGCAATATGTAGTTCTGTCTCACTTAATCTAACTTTTGCAAAATAATTACATGCATCATCAATGGACAGTTCACAAATATCCATTATTGATTTTCCATCGATCGTTACCGCTAAAACTTCTGGTTTGAGGCGCTTTCCGTGGCAGGCATGACATGGACGCTCTTGCATAAAGCGCTCAATATCACGGCGAATAAAATCACTCTCTGTTTCTTTGTGACGACGTTCAAGATTTGGTATGACCCCTTCAAATGTTGATTCATAAGACCGGCCAACACCAAGCGAAATTTTGTACTTTTGACTACCTGTTCCATATAAGATGCGCTGAATATTCTCTGCAGAAATTTCACCCGTTGGCACATGAACGCTAAAACCATACTCATCACCGACTGCCTGGATTTTTTTCATGTACCATGCATCTACGCTAATGCGATTAAAAGGCCGGATTGCACCTTCAGCCAGCGTCAGACGACCATTCGGAATCACTAAATCCGGGTCAACCTCTAAACGAGACCCAAGACCCGTGCAAACAGGGCACGCACCGTGCGGACTATTAAAACTAAATGTCCGCGGCTCAAGCTCAGGAATCAAAACATCTGGGTGGTCAACACAAGCATACATAAGTGTATGGATTGATTCTTCATCTGCATCAGCATTAAGGATTTTTACCTTGCCATCAGCGACTTCTAGCGCCTGTTCTACAGACTGACTTAAGCGGCTCAGATTGTCTTGATTGTTAGTCAAACGGTCGGCAACGATTTCAATAGTATGCTTTTTGGCTTTATCAAGCTCTGGGAATTCATCCAAGGCGTAAATAACACTATCCACTCGCACTCGTGCAAAGCCCGCTCGCTGATATTGTTCTGGGATATGTTCAAAGGCACCCTTTTTATCAATAATCACTGGTGCTAGTACAATTAAACGCGCGTCTTTATAACTACGCACTACATTGTCAACGATTGCCTGTGTGGTTTGTCTAGCAACTGGTTTACCACACACCGGACAGTGTGGCATACCAACACGTGCGAACAGCAAACGCAAGTAATCATAAATCTCCGTTACTGTCGCAACCGTTGAGCGCGGATTCCGGCTGGTTGATTTTTGATCAATACTAATTGCCGGGCTAAGACCATCAATTTGGTCAACATCTGGCTTTTCCATAAGCCCAAGAAACTGCCGTGCATAGCTACTCAGACTCTCAACGTAACGACGTTGACCTTCTGCATAAATAGTGTCGAATGCTAACGATGATTTACCAGAACCACTCAGGCCCGTAATCACCACCAACTTGTCCCGTGGAATCTCCAAAGAAATATCCTTGAGATTGTGTTCACGAGCACCTTTAACTACTATCACGTCCTTCATAAAGTTGATTCATTATACGCCAAAAGCAAGATTTTTTCTAGTCTACAGATCTGGAGCCTGATCTACGTCCTGTATTAACATATTTTGGTTTTGGAGATTTTTGGTGCCCTTTTGTCATAACGCGTCTTTGTATGTCATAACCATTTACATGCATGTTTGCCGGAAACGGCGGTAGATTATCGCGTGTCTTTACACGTGTACGTCTTGGTCTTGCTACTGACATATGAAAACTAATATCGGGATCAACTTTAACACCAAGCTCATCAACAATAATTTCTACAAGGTCCTCTCTGAGTCGAGTCATGAACGGAGTAGCACGTAAAGGTACCCCTAGGTATCTGCCAAATTTCTCTAGCTCATCGCCTTCGGGATGTAGCACCATCTCTTGCAACGGCAGACCGCCCAGCAGCTTATTAATTGATTGTCCTGCTTTTTGAAGGGCAATTAGGTCTCGCTCACTGTGAATTGGTATCGCCGTTTCGTCAGAATATAAAAACGTTGCGTGTGCGGTCAGCGGGTCAATTGGCACACCGTAGTTTGGTGGTAAATTACCAAAAAACCTATCCATAGCCCGTGTCCGACCATTTATACTGAGCGCCGCACCCACACCTTGCGGAACCTCACCAACGAACTCATCAGGTGGTGTTAGATCCCTCATTAAGCATAATTTTAATACATAAGCATGAGCAATACTGGTGTGTTTTAGGCTACAAAACAACTTCTTTGCTACACTAGTATGTACATGACGCACAAACGAGAGGTTATTAAGAACCAACTCAAGAAAGAGATATCCCTGCCTCGAAAAATTGCAATTGATACAATCGGGATCTTACTTATCATTGCAGCACTTTTATTTGGCTGGCTCCCCGGTCCTGGCGGTACACCATTGTTACTTGGTGGCCTTGGATTACTTGCCACTAATCATGAATGGGCAAGAAAACTATTACATACTTTAAAAGAAAAAGGCGTCCAGATAATGGACATGGTATTCCGGGATCATCCACTAATCGCTGCAGCATTTGATATTTTAGCCGTAACCCTTTTGGTCTTAGCTGGTCTATTTTTTGGCCAGGCAACTGGTAACATTATGCGTGGCTTAGCCACCGCGTTATTATTTCTTGCTTTCGGACTTTTCCTGGGTAATCGCAAACGAATTTATTCTTTAAACAGATACGTCAACCGCATAATCAGGCGTTCCAAAACATAAGCGTAATATAATATTATTGACTAATTAGCAATTAGGTGTAAAATGTATCTCCAAAGAGGAGTGGCATCTATGTTAGAGTTCTTAGTTCTGGGCCAGATTCCTGGCACACAAATTCAAATCACATTCGCGTGGTATTTATTTTTGGCACTTGGCATACTTTCATACACTTTACACAAAATTAAAAAACCGCGGATTAGTGCCAGTCAAACCACAAAACAACTTAAGCTTTTTAATTAGGCTCGGGCAATATACTCTCGGCATACAATTGAAGCTCCTCAAGTAAAAATTGCTTTTCTTTCGTGAGACCTGGCTGTTCAGCTAAGTCGCTCAGTCGTTTAAAAAATTTGTTTGCCCTACTATTTTCACCACCGCTATAAAACTTATCAGCTCGCAAGTTTTCCCACATTGTACGGTCATCATTATTGATAAAAGCCGGGTAATTCCTGACGCGATACAACGGCAATAGAGCATTCAAGCGACTATCTTTAAATTTTAGATCCAAGTCTTGTAATTCTTGGCCATCAGCGCCCCTCACAACTTGCAACTTCGGCTTATCGGACGTTTCAAAAAACCCATCATAGAGTTGGGTGTCAACCAACTTTTCATCTGTAAGCCAAGTGGTTTGTTGCTGTTTATTCAATATATCCAATGCTTTCAATACATCCTCTGTGAAAGTTGAATTACTCTGTAACGATTTAAGGTGAGCATCAATTATTTGATTGTCAATTTTAATTCGCTTTTTAGACTCATCATCAAGCACCGTCAGTGGCGCTATGGCGGGACAACGATTATACTGCAAAGTTTTTATAGGCAACCGTGGTTCATCATTATCTTTCTTCCACTTCCAAGCTTCGACTAGTTGTTCTGGGCTCTTACCAAACCAGTCCTCCGGATTATGACGTAAGTCATACACAAGTGCACCCGTTTTTGGGTTATCGGTCAAGTAAACAGCAACTGTTGTTTTTTCAGTCTCATTTGCATATTTGCCACTAGAGTATACGAATGGGTTGCCTGTTTTAACTAGTTTTTCGACCTCAGACTTACTGCGCATTTTCAGCAAATAATCAAATAACTTAGGTTGTTTACTACGTATAAGTTTAGCGAGCGCAATTGTTGCATTTACGTCACTCAGTGCATCATGAGCATTTTCATGATCCAGTTTATTAATACTCGTCAGGAGCTCGAGCCTGTTAGTTGGCTTGCCGTCGGGGGCAAATGGCCACTTTATGCCTTCAGGACGCAGTGCCCGCGTCATACGTACCACGTCAAGCAAATCCCAGCGGCTTTTACCGTCTTGCCAATGCCATTCATACGGATCATAGAAGTTGCGATAATGGAGGTAACGTACAAACTCATCATCGAACCGTACGGTGTTATAGCCAACAAAAATTGTACCCGGCATTGCCACTGTTTTATGAAATGTCTTCAAGAACTCGGCCTCGGTAATGCCGTCTTGTTTAGTTTTTTGCGGGGTAATACCCGTTACGAGTATGGCATCAGGGTCTGGCAAAACATCATCAGTTAAGCTAATGAGTACATCGATTGGCTCACCAATTGGCTTAAGGCTCAAGTCAGTCCGTTGGCCAGCAAACTGCATAATCCGCTGCTCGCGCGGACTAATGCCACTGGTTTCTAGATCATAAAAGAAGAATGTATTGATCATAAAGTAGTACTAGTGTACCACCTTACTGCTTTACTGCGAGTAACCAGTGTGATATGCCGGTATTAGGTGAGTCTGTCGTTATTGTCGCTAACCCTACCGGGTCAGTAATAGTACCTATTGTTGGATCTAGGTCTAAGTCTCCGTTGTCTGTAATGGTATAGGTGAGTTGTAGAGCATGTTGGTTGTTATAGGTTGTTTCGGTTATGGAAGCATTAGGGATGTTGAAGTAGGCATTGGTGGTGGGGTTGTACTTTCTTGGTACGACTTGGCTAGGAGTTTTGTCAGTTACAAAGGTGAGTGATACTTGGTTGTCTGTTTCTGCTGTTGTGAAGGTGAAGCCTACAAGGCCTGATGGGTAGTCGTAAGCTGGGTCAGTGACAGAAAGGCTTGACTCTTTGGATGCAGTGGTACTGACAAGGTTGGTGCCAGTAGGAGTGGTGAGGAGAACTGGTTGAGATGATACGGGAGAGGTGAGCTCAGCTTGATTAGAACCTGATTCTTCTACTGGTGGGTTGATGACATGACCACCGAGGATGTCGTCTGTATTACCGTTTTGGTTGAAATCCTGACCGCCAAGTAATTCCGCCTCAGTAACTGTATCATCCTGTAAGTTGTTAGGGTTAGATGGATCTTCTGTATAAAGCTTAACCAGGCGAATTGCATCGTAAAGAACTTGGGCTTGTCCTGGATCACTAAACATTCCCATAGAACCATTAGCATAACTACTATTAACCGCGAATGCCATCGGCTCAATTGTTATGACAGAGTCTGGAATGATAACGGACGTCAGATTATTACCGATGAACGCTATGCTACCAATACTAGTAATTGAGTTGCCAAGCGTTAGGCTGGTGAGTTGATTGCGATCAAAGGCCGCATCACTAATCTCGGTTACCGAATTAGGGATATTAACACTAGTAAGCTGGTTCATAACAAAAGCAGCACTCCCAATAGTTATGACAGAGTTTGGAATAATTACGCTACTAAGTCCCTTTTCGGCAAAAGCTTGGTCCTCAATAGTAGTCACGCTAGTACCATTAATGGTACCTGGTATATCTACGTCTCTTGGGCAGGCAGGATTTTGGTCATCATCCCCTCGTAATCATAGTAGTCAGTTATAGTGCCGCCATCAAACTCAAAGCAAGAATCTGGGGTAGCAGCACTTGCGATAACTGGTTTCGTTAATAACCAGGCTACACTTGGCAATAACAATATACCTGTTACAAAAAGCAACTTTAATTGATTGGTTATATACGACGATATGTTGTGAAGCTTTTGGTGGGTTTTCATTTTTTCTCCGGTGTTTGTTTCTAATTTGTAAACGTTAGCGGTATTGTAACAGAGATCGCACAGATAAGGCAACTATGTGTTGTAATTTTGTATTAGTATTCGATTTCGCCTGAAGCAGGACTGCCAATGATAATTTTCTGGCCTACTTCAATATCTTGTTTAACAAGTGCATTAAGTATGCCCATTTTTTGCATAATATCCCTAATACGCTGACGACCGTGATAATCATCAAAATCCGTTCGGCGCGCAAAGCTTTCTATCTTCTTGCCGGTTACGATAAAGCCATTCTTAGTCTTTTCAATTGTCCAGCGATCTTCCGGCTCTTCAAACGTAAGCACGGGCAGTTCTTCCGATTTGGCTTTTTCCGCTTTTTTACGAGCCGCTTTGACCTTTTTAGCCGTTGCTATCAATAACTGCTTAAGGCCAGCACCACTTTGCGAAGAAATGGCTATGACCGAGGTTGTTTTTGGTACCACTCCACGAAGTTTCTTAACAATATCCGTAATTATTTCATCATCAAGCCCATCTATTTTACTTAAAACTACAATTTGTGGTTTTTTACTAAGGTCTACTGCGTAGTCCTTAAGCTCGCCTTGGATTGTTTTATAAGCTAAAACTGGATTTTCACCATAAGCGTCTATTAAGTGTAGCAGCACACTAGTACGCTCAACATGGCGCAAAAATTCATCACCTAACCCCTTACCCTTGCTGGCCCCCTCGATAAGGCCAGGAATGTCAGCCACTAAAATACTGGTACCGCCTGCGTCAACCACGCCAAGGTTAGGTATGATAGTTGTAAATGGGTAATTAGCTATCTCTGGCCGAGCATTGCTAATCCGTGACAAAAGCGTGGACTTGCCGGCATTTGGCAGACCAACCAAACCAACATCAGCAATCATTTTAATTTCTAAGTTCAACTCGAACTCTTCACCGGGCTCACCTTTTTCTGCAATTCGTGGTGCCTGCCGAACAGAAGACGCAAAATGCGCGTTACCAAAACCACCCTTACCACCTTTTGCGATTAATGTTTTTTGATCATTTTCCGTTAGGTCGGCCAATATATTGCCGTCGCCATCAGAAATAACAGTGCCGACGGGCAACGGCACTTCTAAGGGCTTCCCACTGCGGCCATGCTTTCGACGCTTATCACCACTGCCGCCATTTTCTGCCTCGATACGTTTTTTAAACCGAAAAGCAGCTAACGTATCCTGATTGCGATCCGCGATAGCAATGACGTCACCGCCATTGCCGCCATCACCACCATCAGGACCACCTTTATCGACATATTTTTCATGTCGAAAGCTAACGACACCCTTGCCGCCATCACCTGCTTTAACTAGTATCTTTACTTTATCTACAAACATCTTTTCACGCTCTTCGTCAGCAATTACTCGTGCTCAGCTAAGCTGATCACAGCTAATTGCTTCTCGGCTATTTTTGACTCGTTCACTTTGCCGTACTCATTCGCCGTATCAATTATACGCCTTATTCCGTTCCGCAGTGACTCACCAAAACTAGCTCGAGTGAAGAACATGAAAAGGGCTTTTCTATATTATACCTTTTTTTGTTAGTTTTTTCAAATTAGTAAATGAAGCGGTAATTACCAAATTCGCTTGGCGGAACAGTTCTGTAGGTAACTCTCCCCCAAGATGGGTAGTTCATGTCTGATACAAGAATCGAGCCATCATCATTTACAGCCTCTACGTAAGCAACGTGGCCAAGACCACCAAGATTAGCATGCCATAATACTGCGCCAGCACGCGGCGTTGGCCCTACAGCCATACCGGCAGCTTGCGCCCGACTATACCAGGATTTTGCATGCCCAAGATTGGTTGGCAAAGGCCTGCCAGACTGTGCACGTCTGTTGGCAGCATGCCATGTACAGTAACCATAGTCGTAACCGTTCGCCGCACCGTATACAGCTTGAAATCCTGCAGCGCTACCGAATGAAGAGGTCGGCTGACCACCCCGAGAACCACCAGTAGGCGCTGGACGTCCATCCGGCATGACAACTTTTTCACCTGCAGCTGGCAGATTACCTGATTCAAGGTCATTAAAAGCAATGAACCGGTCTTTGTCTACGCCAAAGCGTCCCACAAGACCATCAATTGTATCACCCGATTGTACCGTATAAACCAATCCGTTCACTGGGGATATGGTTAACTTTGTGCCGGCACGAACTGTGTCGCCAGTTAGGCTATTTGTCCACCGGATAGTATCGGATGTAACGCCAAACCTAGCTGCAATACTTGCAACCGTATCACCATCTTGAACAACATAATACTGAATGTCTGCCCGCGACTTCAGACCAGTGGCTATAATTTGCGGTTGAGTAACGACGATATCATCTGCCGGCGTTACGGTCAGCTGATCATTCATGCTATCTGCAAGGTTAGCCACAGCAGTTTGTTCCGGCAAATTCGTAACACGCGCCACATTAAGTGCAATATCTGCAGACGAGAGCATGTCGAGTGGATTGGCCGCCGCTTCAGACTTAGTAGCTAAAATTGCATTTGATACTGTTGTCCCAGTTGTGTTTGGCTTTTGTAGCACAAAAACAGCCACAACCACCAACAAAATAACGTTGGCAGCAAGTAGCGAAAAACCAATCGTTTTCCGACGATTCTGCTTATTCAACAGCCGTTTAACGAGTGGCTGATTCTTGATATCTGCTTGCAAGCTGTTTAGCCGCGCATTTACATCACGAGTCATTTCAGCTTGTTGTGTAGTACGAATACTTGATCTCCTGGATTGATATCCCGAGCGCATCTCAGGGTTGTTACATAAACTTTCTCAAGGGCTCGACCACTTGATTTATTCTCAATAGTACCTGTTCTGCGGATAACTCCTAACTTTTATTGCATGCAAAATAGTAGGGTTATCGCCGGTAATTTTACCATTTTCGGTATGATGTACGCAACCTCTTTTTACCCCTGTTGACCCCTGTTATCGACAATGATCTTCTGCTGTGGCTACACCATACTGAGTTTTATTTGCCTCATGTTGTTCAAGTGTGTCGGCAAACCTGGTTACACAATCCTTTCCTGAAACAAAATAGAGATAGTCAGTTTCAGCTGGATTGGCAACCGCTTCCAGTGAACTCTGAGTCACGTTACTAATTGGACCCGGTGGTAAACCAGGAATACTGTATGTATCGTACTCTGCTGGTAAGTTGTCGGTCGCATTCGATTGCAGCATCATGCCAACTTTAAGACGCTTTAAAAATACCTGAGCTACTTGTTGACGTTCCTCGGGGCTAGATACCTCATTTTCAACAATTGATGCCAGGATGATTGCTTGATGTGTTGTGAGGCCTTGCTTATTAAAAGCTTGGCGTATTTCTGGTGTGAGGCGCTTCTGCATTTCATCTAATGAGGCAGTGATTATTTGTTTAGCCGTGGTACCTGAGGTTCTTTCAAATGATTCTGGATATAAGTAACCTTCTAGGTTTGCTTCTGCTGGCTTATCAACAAGAGCCGGATGGTTGGCGTAATTTGCAGAATTCAGTGCATCTTTGACGTCTGATTCCGAAAAGCCAGCGTTGGTAAGCATTTTTTCAACCTGATCAATGCGAACACCAGGCAATATAGTCACCAGCTTACTGACAATTTTACCTTGCGTTAGAATCGATACTATCTCTGGTACACCGTAGCTTGGACTTAATTCATATGTCCCTGCCTTTATATCCTCGGCTGCACCATTATTGCGGACATATTGTTCGAAAACCTGCTGATTCCGTATAAGTTCCTTTTGTTTTAGCAGCTTGCTAATCTGAGGTAGGGTCATACCGGGTTCAACTGTCACTTCAACGAGTGCCTGATTGCCGCTGACGGGATTTAAATTATTGTTGTAATAGTTGCGCGCAATAATCACGCCACCGACTGCAAGCAGTAGCCCTACAATAAGGACGATAATGATCGATTTGAACCAGCGTTGCCTACGTTGTCGCCTTGGTGACATTTTATAATTCCTCTTTAAGATAATCATCAAGTATTAACATAGCAGCAACAGCATCAATATCCTCTTTAAGATAAGGCTTACCGGACTGTTTTAGCATTTCTTGGGCGTTCACTGAAGTAAGTGCTTCATCTTGAAAGATGATTTCGGTGTTGGGCTTTAACTGGCTGACAAAAAATTTAATGTAGTTAGTCTGCTGGGTGTCTTGACCATCTAAACCACGAGGCAAGCCAATGACGAGCTTTTTCACATCGTATTCTTTGATTAGCTCGTTGAGTTTTTCGGCAAAAAGCTTGTCATTTGCAAGTGTTACGAGTGGCTCTGGGATCTTGGCAACTGTGCTAGCTCGGGCAATACCAATTTTCCGCTCGCCGATATCGAGCGCCAGAATTGTAGTGCTCATGCTAGTTCTTGGCCTCTTCGTACGTAATCGTTATCTTCTCGGTCTTTTTTGGTACAACATTAACCCAAAACGGACTAAAATGTACCTCCGCGTCCTGCACTCCGTCAATCTGCTTGACCATCTCTTGGACTTCTCCGCTCTTCTTGCCAGCAACGTCTTTCTTGAGTTGATTCTCGTCAATTTTAGGACCCATAACAACTTGGGTTTGCATTGTCATTGTCACGGTACCGTCTTCTTTTCTATTGCCTATTCTGAATATGGCTTGATCAAGGCCATCATCCTGAATTTGCAAACTACGCTCCTCAAGCTCGCCCTTCACACTATGCTCAACTAACTGATGCAAGTCATCCTTTTTGACACCAGTCATAACGTACACTCTCTCAGCTGTCACGGTAACTTCTGTGGCCTCTTGATCAACAGCTGGGTTAACGGTCACCTTCTCTGATTTGGTTGCAAACGAGTCAGTAATTGCGTAATAGTCATTGTCTTCTAGCTGCTTTTTGAGTTGGTCTTTTACTTCTCCAGAATTATCAGTAAGTTTTTGTTTGGCGGTGTCTACGTCCTGCTGGCTAACCACCTTTGCCATTTTGGTCGTACCACCAGTAAAGGCAGCACTATTTGTAGCACTGACTGATGAAAAGCCTGCGACCGTAAAGCTCTTACCACCCTCTAAGTTGTATTGATCACCATTGGCCTGTGCAGTGACGCTGGTATTTGCAGTAAATTTACAGCCACCGCTAAAACTTGGTGTTGTCAGGCTCACGGTACTCGCTGTAATAAATGTTAGTCCATTATTACTCACACCCGTTCCAGCTGGTACTGTTGGCGGCGACCCAGAAACTGACCCACACGGAATAGACAGTGCGACACTCCCAGTAGCTTTAGTGCCCAGATCTTTCTGACCAGTTGCAGGAGCCTTTTGAGTGTCAGTTTTATTTGACTCAACGTCTTTTGAAGGCACAATAGCCTTTTCAACATCAACCGTTTGTGCCGAGGATGAAGCGGTAAAATCAATCGTACTATTACTGGTTGAAGTCTCTGTTTTGATAACTATATTGGCTTTTGGAGCCACAAAAAATGCAAGATACGCCAACACCATCAAAGCCAGTACCGCCCCAAAGCCAATCAGAACTTTTTTTCTGAACGAATCAAAATTTGGAACTTTGTTTTTCTTATCTTTTTTTGGTTTAGCTACTTTTGACGCTTTTGACTGTTTTTTTGCAGCTTTTACCGTCGCTACTTTAGCAACGTCAGATTCAAAAACCGCATCAGTATCATCACCGGCCAGTTCACCAACTGTAGCCTCTGCATTAACGTCAGGCTCTTCATCCGCCTCTTCTGCTTCAAGTAGTTCATCATCTGGTTGTGGACCGTCCGGAGCGGCTGGAATTTCTGGTTTTGATTGTAGATTTTTTGCCACGTACACACCAACTGCACCGGCTAACGGCAACAACCCTTTTTCAGACGTAATAAGTACGGTTCGTTTGCCAGCCTCATCGGATGCTCGCTTTAAGAGTTTCATATTAACGATGCTCTGCAGAACAACCGCTCGTTTTGGCAAAACAAGCGCAACAATTTTGGACTTACTGTTACTTACCTTTTCGACAATTGAAGTTATCTCATCATCAACATCAACATAAATTGTATCTTTGTGGGCTTCGCTCATGTTTAGTTATTATACCTTAAGCATCCTATCAATTTTTGCCCTAATTGAGTCTTGGCCGTCAGTATTCTGTTGCAACGTATCAATACCAACACGAACGAGTCCCAACGCGGTAATAAAAGTATGGTCATTAACATTGCCTGTCGTATCTGTTATACCCACAACCTGATCAGGTTTTATGTGTTGAATGACTGGCTGCTTGGTGAAAGGTAAATCTTTATACCATTTTGTTTTACTAAGACGTGCCGGAATCATATCCAGCGATGAACCACCGCCACACAATAAGACTCTCTGCGGCAAATGGTCAATGTCATCAAATTCGCTAAGCGCCAATTCAACGCCATGAGTCCATACACTAAGTGTCTTGATGAGTGCCTCTGTCACTTCCTTTGCCTTATCTCCAGTAGTTTCTTTGGTTTTGAGACCGGTTTTAAGTTCTTCGGCCTTGTCAAATTCGACACCGAGATCACGTTCAACCGCCCTCGTATAAGCCCGGCCACCTATGCCAAACATCTTCGTACCCTGTACGCCACCGTCATTAATAACTGCGATATCAGTGGTACCTCCGCCAACGTCCATGAGGATTGCGCTCATATTAGAGCCCGTATTATCACCAATAACTGAGCGCGCAACCGCAAATGGCTCAGCCGCTACCGCCAGTAAGTCAAGATCAAGTTCTTGAGCAGTTCGCTCCAGAGCACCAATATGAACAAGTGGTGCAAACGCCGTATACAGCTGAACAACTACGTCTCTACCCTGAAAACCAACCGGATTTGTTACCTTGTAGCCATCAATCTCAATACTTACCAACGCACTATTAACCAAGCGAATATCTACGTGTTTGCCACCCATTTCCCACGCTAAACTATCACGAGCCTTTTGTTCCGCTCTTTCTTGAACTTTGCCGACAATCTTCCCAACTTCTTCTAGGGTTAGCTCACGACTTGGGTCTTTACGACGATACCTCACAGTTGTTGTTGTGCCCTTCACCAGTTCACCAGCAATCCCAATTACAACTGTCCTGGCACTTAAACCAGCCTGCTGCTCAGCTTGAGCAAGCGCAGTGTCACAGTTAGCAACAACAGCGGCAATATCAGCAATAGCGCCCGCCTGCATATCACCCAAGTTTTGATGAGCGCGACCCATACCAATAATCTCTGCTTGGTTACCTTCAACTTTAGCAATCAGCGCCTTAACGTACTCCGTACCGATATCAAGACCAACAACATAACGTTCTGACTTGTGTTTTGGAACACTCTTGCCAGAAGATGGTAATTTTGGCACTTTTATCTTCTTGAATTTATCAAGCATAACTTCTTTAAGTATACCATCCTGTGATGCCCTCAAAAATACTCTTACGGCAAAAACTCAGATTAATCTCAGTTATAACCACCTGATTCGATTACTTCACCAGATATAATCTTCTGCAGTCCCGCCAAATCATTGTCATCAGTGAACTCGACTGCAAAATTACCAATACACGGAGCATCGGCAATAATACGAAATCCTTTTGCCTCAACAGCATCTTTAGCTTCTTGTATAACGTGGTTCGTCTCAGGGTTTACGACTACTTCACATAAGCTATGGTCAGCGCCCATATATATCGTCCCGACAGTCATGCTTTGCTCCTTGTTTGTTAGGTTTTAGTTTGTAGTTTTTAGCTACTATTACCATTATAACGCTTAAGGCAAATGATAATGATGGTTTACTGCAGAATTGCTTTGATGCGGCGAATACCAGCGCTGCTTGATTCTTCTTTTAAGATTTTGAATTTTTTGCCATCTTCAAATAATTGTAGTGTGTGGTCAACATGTGGGCCACCACAGATTTCAAAACTGAAAGGGCGCTCATCTTTTGGCGATTTTGGATCTTTCATTGAGTAAACTTTCACTGTGTCACCATAGCGGTCACCAAATTGGCCAAGTGCACCTAATCTTCCGGTTGCCTCGTTGGTTGGATATTCTGCCCAAGAAACTTGCAGATCTTTGCCAATTTGATCATTCACAATCTTCTCAACTTCATCTAGTTGTTCACGAGTAACCTTTTCTGGATGGCTAAAGTCAAAACGCAGGCGCTCTTCAGTAATATTACTCCCACGTTGTATCACATGATTACCCAGCACATCACGCAGTGCCTGATACATAAGGTGCGTAGCCGTGTGATATTTTTTATGTTGCAGCGTTTGACCACCTAAACCACCCTTAAACGTACCTTTTGTTGCCGTTTGACTGCGCTTACGTTGCTCATCCATCTTAGCGTCAAATTCTTTTTGCCAATTGTCGCTTACACGAACATCCTGTATAGCAGCCTCTTCTACAGATAACTCCGTTGGGAAGCCATAGGTATCGTAAAGGGTAAAGATGTGGTCGCCACTTAGCTCGCCACTCTGAGCCATTTTTTGAAGCTCGCGTACGCCTTTACGTAACGTCTGGCGGAAAATCTTTTCTTCTTTAACCAAAGTTTCAATTACTTTGTCACGATTGGCCTTCACTTCTGGATAGTCATTTACGTAGAGATCAGCAATCACTGGCACTACGTCCTGCAAAAAGTTCTGCTCAATACCAAGTTCAAATGCAAAGCGGATCGCTCGGCGCAGTAGCCTACGCATAACATAACCTTGTTCTTTATTGCTTGGTGTCACGCCATCAACAGCCAAGAATGTTGCTGCCCGCAGATGATCTGCAATAACCTGCATGCTTTCGCGGTGAGAGTCATACTTTTTGCCACTTAGCTCCTGTAGCTGTTCAATGATTGGCCAAAGGATACTAATCCTAAACATATCAGATGAATCTATAGCTGCTTGCGCAATACGCTCTAAACCACCGCCAAAATCTACGTTTGGCTTTTCTAGCTTTTCAAAACCAGCTTCAGTACGTTTATACTGCATAAATACCTGGTTGCCAATTTCTACAAATCGGCCAGAGTCACTTGCAGGATGAGGTTTACCAAAGCCAGGTTTGTGGGCTGAGTCACCAAAATCATAAAAAACCTCACTGTCAGGGCCACAGGGGTCACCTACCGGCGTTTTATCTATACCACCAGCGCGCGACCACCAGTTCTCACCATCATCATAAAAGAATATGCGCTCATCTTTATTAATACCTCTTTTGTTGCCATCCTCCTGGCTGCCAATTTCGGCAATCTTGGCTTCTATGCCTTTGGACTGGAACAGTTCTTGCCAAATTTTAGCCGCTTCGTCATCACGAGGAATACCATTCTTCTCGTCACCCATAAAGCACGTTACATACAACTTATTTGGATCAAGTCCGACTACATCAACCAAAAACTCAAAAAACCAGCCGATCTGCTCTTTTTTAAAGTAATCACCCAGGCTCCAGTTGCCAAGCATTTCAAAAAAGGTGGTGTGCCGATCATCGCCAACATCTTCAATATCCATAGCACGCAGACAGGTTTGACTATCAACCAGCCGATTGCCATCCTGGTGAGGTTCACCAAGCAAATACGGAATCAGAGGTTGCATGCCCGACCCAGTAAACAACGTGGTTGGATCATTATACGGCACTAAAAGAGCGCGTGGTACAACTTTATGGCCACGCTTTTCAAAAAAATCTAAATAAGCGTTTCTAATTTCTTGGGCATTCATATCTGTTAGAGTATATCATGCTATCTGATAGGATAGTCATATTTTTTGGCCAGTTCTTGTATATTTGGTATGCCAAATTCCACTGCCCAAGCCTCAAATTTTTGCGCTTGTTTTGGCAAATCTTTTTTTAAGTTTGCGAGAAAAGTTTCGTAAGAGTTAAGGACGACCCCTGCGCCTTTTGAGCTAAATCTATCTGCATAACATAATAAGCGCCCCTCTAGCGACTTCGGCTCAAAACTCTTATATGGCATTGCCATGTTGTATTCCTTGATCTCTTCTTCGCTCAAACCTAGCAGAACATGAGTCTTTATTGTTTCACAGATAAACTCATCAACACCCTCTTCACGCAAGATAGCTGCCCCAAAAATAGCATGCTGAGGATACACCGAGCGATTTCTTTCTTTGGTAGCCAAAAAAATGTAACTGCCAATGTCATGCAGTAAACAGGCTGCTTTTAAACGCGGCCTATCAACTTCTAAGTTCCTTGCCTTCACACACCACAAAGCAATTTCCGCCGTTACTTCACAGTGCGCAGTTATATCACGCAACAGCTCATCGTTCCACGCATATTTCTCATGGAGATGGCGAATTTCAACATCATTCGGGATCATCGGGTGCTATTTTTGTAATTTGTCTTGAACACCTTTGGCAGCATCTTCAAGACCACCAGCTACGCCACCAACAACGTCACCTGCACCCTTTGCTACATCGCCAGCCACTTTACCAGCACCTTCAGCTACATTACCCGCAACGTCTCCGGCTGTACCAGCTACATCGCCAGCCACACCAGCTGCAGTTGCGCCGGCACTCTTTGCTGCGTCAACAGCACCACCGGCTACATCTTTACCGGCATCAACTGCACCACCAGCAATATCTGCTGCATTTCCTGTCACAGTACCAGCAGTATTCTTTGCGCCGCCAAATAGTCCTTTAATTGAATCTAATAAACCCATTCTTTTAATACCCTCCTTGAGTTTGATTTATGACTAACCCCATCATAACTCAATTACATAAATTTTGCAGTTAAATTTATATTAGCAGATAATGCCGCCGCCTATGACGTGGTCACCCTGATACAATACCGCCGACTGGCCAGGAGTAAGGGCTCTGATTTCATCTTTTAACGCTACAGCTAGTGTCTCGACATCAGACGGCACTAGATCTAGTGCGCCCACTATTAACGGGGCACGATGGCGCGTCCTAACTTCAACTAACGTTTTGCTCGGTGCTCCATTAATCCAGTGCATATTAGTAAGTCTCAGCTTGTTACTCCACAGTCGACCATCATTCAAGTCGGTCGTAACATAGACCTCATTTTTAGCCATGTCTTTGCCAACAACATAGTAGGGCAAACCACCACCAACACCCAAACCCGAACGTTGACCAATCGTGTAATAAATCGCTCCGTCGTGCTCTCCCACAACCTGACCATCTTGATTAATAATCTGCCCTGGCGCTGTTTTAACATATTGGCCCAGGAATTCTTTGATCCCTACCTTTCCGACAAAACAAATCCCCATACTCTCTTTTTTTGTAGCCGTAACCAGACCAAATTTCTTGGCAAGCGCACGGACTTCTGGTTTGGTGTAATCACCCAGCGGGAACAAGGTTTTTTTAAGCGCATCTTCAGTCACTCGATACAAAAAATACGTCTGATCCTTATTATCATCCTTAGCTTTCAGTAGCTTTCCATCTTTTACGCGTGCGTAGTGGCCGGTAGCAACAAGGTCTGCTCCGTCCTCAAGTGCTGTTTCAAGAAATAGCTTAAACTTAATTTCTTGGTTACACATAATATCTGGGTTGGGCGTACGGCCAGCTTTGTATTCATCAATCATGTAGTCAACAACTTTTTGTTTATACTGAGTCTCAAAATCAAAAACCTTAAAATCAATACCGAGCTGCACAGCTACGCGCTTGGCGTCCTGAAAATCTTCCTTCCAGGGGCATTCAAAGCCAGGCAGATCCTTGGTCCAGTTCTTCATATACACGCCCACAACGTTATAGCCCTGCTCCTTCAGCAGTGCTGCCGTAACGCTAGAATCCACTCCGCCACTCATGCCAACATAAACAGTTGTTTGAGAATTATCTTTCACATAACCATTATAACAGAGGTAGCTAATATTGACAATTGGTGCTTTTTGACGTATCGTTTGCTTGTCCGGATTGACTACGGAAGGAAATTGAAATGGATATGGCAACTTTTGCCTTCAGCTTGGCGCTCTGCACCACCATCTACTCAGTGCTTGTTATCCCGGTCTGCCTCGGCGATCTCTTGCCAAGACTCAAGATGGTACGACTGAGCATCTACGGTATGTTCTTTTGTTTCATATCACAACTTGCCATTATCGGCGCGCTGATTGATGGTAATAGTGAATACTCCCTCGTTGCTGTATTCACGATCCTTATGGCATTCTTGACGGCTAGCCACTTGCTGTCCTACTTGACCCACCGGCCACTGACCAAAGAAGAAGGACTCAGACTCGCTGGACGATGAGTCATGATACCAAACCGTACGGGTAGTAAAGATGAACTTCAGAAGGGTTCTGGAGTGCCTGTACGGTACCAATGGTTCGGACGAATAACCGCGTTTTGCGCGACCTAGATCGAGATATGCACGCACGTGCACCCCCTTCTCTCAGGTTACATAACAAACGCGGTTTTAAAATGCCTAAAAATACTTCGTACGCTCTGCAGTAGCAACAGGTTGTGACGTATGGTTGTTCAAGGCTCCTTGCAAAACTGTATCTGCCTTCTTAAACCTGCTTGCGAGACTCGCATCATACGTCTTGTGCTTGATTCGAATAACCGCGCCTCCATACAATTTATTTTGAACACTTACTTGAATCAATGTCTGCGCATGAACATTTGATCGAAACCACTCAACAATTCCTTCTCCGATACTCTTATCCGCATGAGGCTGCAACATAACACCCACAACTGGAGCCAACTTATAAACGTCCCGCAGAAAACTAGCAAGCTCCATCCGATGGCTATGATTTAAAACGTTGCGTTTGTTGGCTTCTGCAAATTTATCAAGATCTGCCGTTGTCTTTGGTAAAGATATTTTTGATCCAGGTTCCCTGGTCTGTGCTTCGCTAAGAAACTTTTCTATCTGCAAAATCTCGCTTAGAGTCTGGTGTACTTGTAGCCTACTTTGAATAAAACTTGGCAAGACTAACAATTTTGGCGGTTCTTGTTCAGGCATTTCTGATATCCTCGATAATTTCTGCCTTGTGTGCATTTAAATTATCGACAATAAGGGCAATCTGCTGATCTGTCGTAATGACATCGCCGACCGCACTTGAAACGTACTTTTTAATTATTTCCGACAAATGTTCGTCCAGTTGCTCAATACGCTTTTCTTTTTCGGCTGTCAGTTGCGTCTGCAAGTCAGCCTGACTTTTTGCAACTGAATCAGATAACATCTGACGAGTTTGCGTTACTGTTTCATGATGCTTAGCCAGTTCTTGCTGTAAGGTGGCAAAAATCTCCTTCTTCATAAAATCATCGAGCTGAGCAGCACTCACACGAACATCTTGCTGTAAGAACATTGCGTTTTCATGCATTAGCTTTTCAAACTGTTGGCGTGCACGCTGGCGTAACTCTTCGCGAAAATCATCAGTAAAAGCCTGGCCCACAGCCTCATTCACCGCTTCACCAGCAGCATTGCGTGGCTGGCTATCTACTTTGGTGACACTGCTAACTTTAAGCGCTACCCATACAAACGCGATAAGCGTTGCAAGTAATGTCCCAATGATTAGTAATAGCTGCCAGAGTTCCACCGTTAAGTTTGTCCCACCATTTATGTATTCTTTCTATATGATAATTGCAAGGGGGCCTAAAGGCAACTACCTTTAAGGGTAGTAACTACAGCATCTATGTCTTTTTCTGAAGTGCTTGCACCTAACGTAAAGCGCAGACTTGAACGCGCATCTTCGTCGCTCAAACCAATGGCGCTAAGTACGTGAGACGGCTCGTCATTACTAGCACTACAAGCAGAACCAGTAGCACACATAATGCCACGCTCGTCCAACTCCATAAGCACACGCTCGTTATCTATGCCTGGGATAGTAATATGCACATTGTTAGGCAAACGGTGTTTTATGCTACCGTTGACTGTCGCTGATGGGATAGCCTCTTTTAGCTTATCAATAAACTCATGTTGTAACTGCTTAAGGCGCTCGATTTCTAACTTCTTACGATCAGTCACTATTTGCAAGGCCGTACTCAAGCCTATGATACCGGCAACGTTTTCTGTTCCGCTCCGCAAATTCCGCTCCTGGCCACCACCCAAAACTTGTGCCTTCAGTTTTACTCCGGTTTTAATGTACAGAAAACCAGTCTGTTTTGGGCCATAAATTTTACCCCCGTTAACACTCATTAGATCAACACCAAGCTTGCTGACATGCATATCTAGGTAGTTTGTCGCCTGGGCAGCATCTGTATGCAAGTAAATCGGTAAACTATTGCCGTTTTTTACGCGATTAGCTCTTATTTCTTTAATAATTTTTGCCACTTCTTGAATGGGCTGAACTGTGCCGATTTCATTGTTGGCATACATAACGCTCACCAGAACTGTGTCATCAGTAATTTTTTGCTTTAGAGCTTCAAGATTAATAATGCCTTCTGGAGTTACGGATATCAAATCATGAGAATATTGTCTGGTGGATTCTATGATAGAATCGTGCTCAATTGAGCTTACTAGGATGGATTTCCCAGGAAAGTGCTCCATGAGGCCATGAATGGCAAGGTTATTGGCCTCCGTGCCACCGGCAGTAAAGATAACTTCGCTTGGCTTAGCGCCAATAATCTGCGCAATTGAGCCCCGAGCAGCTTCAATATCTTTATGTATAGCTTTTGCCGACAAATAAAGTGCTGACGGGTTATAAAACTTATCACTAAAATATGGCTGCATCGCGCTCTGTACAACCGGATCAATAGGAGTAGCTGCTGCGTAGTCGAGGTAGATCATAATACTAGCCTAGCGTGAATCTAAGCGAAAGTATAAATTTGTTCGTTAACTTTCTTACGATACAATCTGGCCGCCTTCAATAAACGCAAAGCCTCTTGATCTTTAACGGGTTGGTAGTGACTACCGTTCTGGCTCTTGAGTACACCATTTGGACGAACATCGTAACGCGTAGTCATAACTTGATGCTCACCGCTGTTATCAGTCCATTCTTCATGCCAAACCCAAGTGTGTTCGTCAAGACAAAAGAACTCACGTCGGTGTCCAGCAGGGATTGGGCCAAATACTGCACCACCAAGCCGTGCTTCATGTCGCATAAGGTTACGGTATAACTTTGCCTCTCGATCTTGCTTTTTATTAGCTGCAATTGAACCGGCAATAGTATCAAATAAGCTTCTAATTGGCATTTTTAAATACCTCTTCTACTGCACTGCGTGCAGCATCCTCGTCGTTGGCGCTAGACTCTACTGCCATGCTAGCAACAGAGACCTGCGGCATATCAAGACCAGGTTGAACAATTTCAGCCTGATGATTTTGCTGAGCTTCTAGATATGCAAGCGCAGCCTCTTCAACACTGCGCAAAGACCTCTCAATATTAAACACTGCATGGTTAACAGTCGTTTGACGACTTATCTCAGGGCCAGTAGGCTGGCGTAGTGATTCGAACGGTGTTATTGCTTGTGTACTCATAATCTGAATAGCGTAAGCGCGTTTTGTGTTGTAGCCGCAGCAAGCTCCTCAAGGCTTTCCTGCCTCAAGTCAGCTAAAAACTCTGCTATGCTCACAACGTGCTTAGGCTGACAGATTGTACCACGAAATGGAACAGGGGTCAAGAACGGTGCATCAGTTTCTAGCAATAATCTGTCTTTTGGCACTTTTCTAGCCATCTCAAGCTGTTCTTGGTCTTTAGTGAAAGTCATTATGCCATTTAAGCCAATATAAAGCCCTCTGGAGAGACATTTGTCAAGAGTAGCCGATGAGGCCGTAAAACTATGAACAACACCCTTGAGGCCTGTAAATTCGTCAAAAATGGCAAAAAAATCGTCAAAGGCTTCTCTTACGTGAAAAATTACCGGCAAATCATGCTCAAGTGCCAGCTCTAACTGATACCGCAACATTGCCTCTTGATCCTCTTTGGAGGAATGGTTGTAATAATAATCTAAGCCAATTTCTCCGACCGCTACAACACGTGGTTGACCGGCAAGATCACGGAGTTCTTGAAGTGCCTTTTCGTTCTCAACATAAAAATTGGCCTCATGCGGGTGCATACCAATACTAGCCCAAATACTTTTGTGTTTAGCTGCCATTTCAACACCCCGTTTGCTGTCAGCCAGCGTGCAACCAACACAAATCATACGAGTTACGTCAGTATCGATAGCCCCTCGGATTACTTCATCGGCATCCAAACCATAGTCCGAAAAGTGAACGTGACAATGTGTATCCACAAACTCCGTCATTACTGTTTGCTTTGACTAGTACTAGATTTGGACGTTAGCTCATGTTTTGGGAATAGCGTGCCCTCAATTGGCCTAATAACACCTTCCTCAAAGACGTGACGAATCTTTACAGACGTTTTTGGCATGAATGGCTCCAGCATTTCAGCAATCTGCAACAAACATGCTGCCTGATATGCCAATACATTACGCAAGTGTACTTTGTCTTTTGTCTTGGCGATTTCCCATGGCTTTTGTTCTTCAATGTACTGGTTTAAACCTCGCACCTGTTCCCAAACCTCTTCAAGAGCTTTGTCAAAACGACAGTCGTGCAATGCTTGATGATAACCGCTCACATCATGACCGGTTTCTGGAATCTCACCGAGTATCCCTTCTTCGTAACGTTGAATCATTGCAGCTGTTCGCTGTACGGCGTTACCTAACTCGTTGGCAAGTTCATTATTGTAAACTTCGTCTAATCTTTGCCATGAAAAGTCACCATCCGCGTAGCTCGGAATATGCCTCATGAAGAAATATCTAAAAACATCGGCTTCGTACCTATTAAGAATCTCATTCGGAGTAATGTAATTACCTAATGATTTGCTCATCTTCTTGCCATTTACCGTGATAAAACCGTGAACATACAGAAGCTTAGGCAGCGGTAAGCCAAGGCCAAGTAACACACCAGGCCAAATTGCCGCATGAAAGCGTAAAATATCTTTACCGATAACCTGCACATTGGCCGGCCAGTAGTCTTTGAAATCTTGATGTTCTGGATAGCCTAATACCGTTATGTAATTTAATAATGCCTCAAACCACACATACATAACCTGAGTGTCGTCACCTGGCACTGGTATGCCCCACTCAATCTTGTCTTTCGGCCTAGAGATACTAATGTCTTCTAGGCCTTCGTTAATAACGTGCAAAATTTCATTACGACGTGTTTCTGGCACAACCTTAAATTCACGAGAGATAATTGCATCACGAATATGGTCAGCATATTTTGTTAACTTGAAAAAATAGTTATCTTCCTTCAAACGAATGTACGGTTTAGCATGATCCGGGCATGTTCCGTTATTCGCTTTTACTAACTGCTCAGTAAAATACTCTTCGTGCCCAATACAGTACCAACCTTCATAACTGCCTTTGTAAATATCTTCTTTTAGGTTGTCCCAGGCAATTTGTGCTCGCTGAATATGACCTTCGTCCGTCGTACGAATAAAACGATCGTTACTTATGTTGAGAGCTTTTTGCAAATCCCGGAATTTTTGGCTATTTTGGTCGACCAATTGTTTTGGCGTAATACCAAGCTCGGCAGCCTTTTCGGCAATTTTTGTTCCATGTTCATCAGTGCCCGTTGCGTAAATGACGGGTGTTTTTTGTAACCGTGCCGTGCGTGCCAACACGTCAGCATAAATGAATTCCATTGCGTGGCCAAGATGAGGTTCACCGTTAGCATACGGAATTGACGTAGTAATAAAATAGTTCATGTGTTTAGTCCTATATTAACAGATATCGTTGGTAAAATTCCTAGAGAAATAAAAGAGAGTTAGCCCAAAAGGGGCATCATGCGAATTTGATTTAACTGCATGGTTGTTTTCATACGGTTATTGTAGCACATCAACACCTGTAGCTAAGTGCTTGTGGCTAAAGCCCGCTTTAGCTTTATAATTTGCTTCTAGGACTTGAGTGTTTGTCCTTTCACAATTTAACCAAACCACACCCCTTGGAGGGAAGATGACCACCTTTACTGAAGAGCAGGCACTTGACGCAATCTGCTGGAGCGCTGATGTTGATGGCCTCGATGTCCTGATGGACACGATCGACGCCATGCCTCGCCTGCGCAAGATCAAGATCGACCGCCTGTTCGTCGACACCTACGGCCCAGAGGTTTTCCAACTCTTGGTCGAGAACTACCCAGAGCTGCTGGTCTTCTTCGACGCCAAATACGCCGAGATACCGACCAAGTTGGCTGAGCTTGCCAAGATCGGATGCAGTCATCGTCCTTGGATGCTTAACTGCATGGCAGACTGCCTGTCCAACGGTGACTTCAGCAACGCCGACCAGAAGAAGCTCGATGGGCTCAAGCAGTTCGCCGACATCTGTCATGACAACAGTGTACAGCCCTGTGCTGTATCTGTGCTGACAACCAAAACGGACCGCATGACCACCTACCAGTTCAACGGCAGGAACAGAGTCGAGCAAGTCCTGTTCTATGCCGAACATCTGGTGGAGGCGGGCTTTACGCACATCGTCTGCTCTCCCAAGGAGCTCAAGGCGCTACGAGCTGAGCGAAGCTTCGACGGCCTCATCGCCGTGAACGCTGGTATCCGCCCGGCTGGTTCGGCTCGTGATGACCAGGTCAACGCCGACACGCCGCGAGCAACGCTCGAGGCTGGCTCCGGACTCCTAGTCATCGGACGACCACTGACCAGCGGCGATCCCGCCGAGAACCTCACCAACATCGTCGCAGAGATCATCGCGACCTGAACAAGGAGGCGCACATGCCACTTGATATTGAGAAGGAACTTGCCGAGGCAGGTGCGGTCTATACCGATATGCACTTCGTCTATGCAAGCGGTAAGCACGGCAGTGGGTACATCAACATGGACCCACTGTTCACCAACACGAAGCTGATGTGGCATCTTGGTGTCGAGCTATGGGGACCGTTCATCAGTGATGCGCTCTTCTTCGACACCGTTGCTGCACCTGCAACCGGAGGCATTGCCTTGGCCTACGCCACCGCCTTCAGCCTCAAGCACGAGATTGACGTTGGTTCTGGTGGACCGATCGTGGATGTCGTCTGGGCCGACAAAGACGGAGGTGACTTTGTCTTCGAGCGAGCTGGCTTCATCAATCACGTCCGTGATAAGCGAGTCCTCATTGTCGAGGATCTGCTGACCACGGGTGGTTCTGTGGCCAAGGTTGTCCACGAAGTGGAACGGGGTGGTGGCAACGTCATCGGCGTCAGTGCAGTCTGCAATCGTGGAGGCATCACGGCTGAGTCGTTGGGCGTGCCTCGTCTCGAGTCGCTGCTCAACGTCAGCTTCGAAGCAGTCGCACCCGAGTCATGCCCGCTGTGCGCAAGCGAGGTACCCATCGTTGCCGACATCGGACACGGTGCCGACCACAAGACGGGCCATCCCGACTACGCCGGTGGGTACAGGACCCTACTGACCTGAAAGGAGGTCAACTCACTCGTCCATACCAGGTTTGCCGGTTCCCTGAGCCCTCGAAAGAGAGCACAAAATAACCGGCAGTACAGGAATTACTCGTATTTACTGGCAAGATGCCAAAGATTGCAGTGTTTACATTTATAACTTTTTAACTTAATGCCATGCTGGTGCTCCGCCAGCAAGGCAGCTGCATTAGCGTCTGCTTGTTTATTAAAAACGACTTTGTCGCTACACGGCAGTTGTTCGCTCATCTATATACTCTCTGCACAATCTTTCAAAAACCGCATTAGTCCACCCAAAGCCAGTCTGAGATGGATACAAACCCTTTGCCGGTGGCTTATTTGGATCAACAACGTTGTATTTCTCTAGGAACACGCCATGCTTATTAAACCAATTCAAGTTATTTGTGAGCCATTTAATGGCAATACGCCGAGCATCTTCATGATAGCCGTAGCGTTCTAAGCCCTGTATAACTATCAGATGTAATGGCGCCCAACCATTTGGGTGTGCCCATTGTGTCGGTACTGTACCCGGCACAATTTGATTGATTGGGATAGTCTGTGAGTCGGTTGTAGCAAGCCCACCCTTTTCTTCAAACTTGCGTAGAAACTTCACCATTTTTTCCGCCCTGGCCTGATCGACCATGCCAGCCCACATCGGAAAGTATCCAGCCAGTGAACTCACTGTGCCACGTTTCTCCTTTTTAAAATCATAATCGTAGTAAAAACCACGCATTTCATTCCACATCAAACTATCCATGGTATGCTTTCTGATTTGGGCTTTCTTTTGCCATTTTTTCACCTCATCATGGTCACCACGCAGTTTTGCGGCAGCACTAAAATCGATCTCATATTTATAAAGTAGCGAGTTTAAGTCAATGGGCAGGTAGTTGAGTGCCTTGCGTCCAAAACGTGGTGTCATATCCCACCCGCTTTCTGCTTCGGCAAGATCATTCAGATAGTTAATATCATAATAACGACTCAGCCCTGCATAAACTTGGCGTTCATTTGGCTTTTTAACGCCCATCCAAACTGTTTCGTACTCACTTTTTGCAGACGAAATGCTATCAGCTAACCAACGCACGTCCATTTTGTAGCTGTTGTAAACATCAAAAATAAAACTCGTTAAAAATGGTGGCTGAGAACGTCCCATCAAGTATGTTCTTGAAGCATTGGGTATAACCTTAAAACGCTTTTGCATAGAAATGAGATTTTCTAGGATTCCTGTCACCAATTCCTTGTGGGTGCCATCCAGCATCCCTTGCACCATAAAGTAACTGTCCCAGTAATACATCTCGTTAAAATCGAATGCATGACCCTCTTCAAAAGCAGGCACCAAATACGGCCTCGGTAAACCAAGGAGCGTTTCGTCGTCTTTGGGGTGAAAACGCTCCAACCTTTGCCAATAACCACTTACATAAGCCCGAGCTTCACGCACATCATCAGCAGTAAGCTCATGCTCTTGCGAGCCAAAAAAAGCCTTAACCAGTGCTTTTGGTTTTTTTAACATACTTCTTAACAGTGTATGCCTATAGAGCATTAAGCTCAAGCACATTGCTTTTTATTGTAATTTACGGTATAATTACCACTGTAACGTGAGTTACGCGCCTTGGAATTTGATCAGATTGACCAAACCAAGGAGGCGATTCATTCGCCTCGACTGTTTGGGCAAGCTAGAGGAAGAGCCAAGCGAAAAATGAAGCTTTTGCCACATACGGCAAAACGAAATAAGAGCGCAAGCTCTGACGAGGGGCTGAATTTCAAGCTCGACGTAGGACTTTATCGGTTATATCAGCAGGCCGCTTACTGAGCGTTATACGGTATTTTTCTAGATGCAAATTCTATGAAAACCGCAAAGGCAGCTGTAGCAGACTTGTTTGCTCGCAGCAACTTTGCACCAGCTTTAGCTTAATTTGCTTGAGCCGTACATTGTTCAACGCCAGATAGAACAATCGTGCGCCATATTTTCTGGCTGCCCTCTTATTGTTACCCACAGTGAGAGCTAAGCCTAAGGGTTGCGGCATCTTGTTATTTTGTCTGTTTAAAGACAATGTGCCAAAGAACCAATCTAAATAGACTAAGCCTGTAGACGACTAACCAAGATAAACCAACGGACGTGGGGGCAGTACCCACCAGCTCCACCAAATGAGCATTATCCAATCCGGATAGTGCTTTTTTGTTTTACCGTACTTGCAATTGTAAGATGCTTATGATAATTTAACATCAAATCAATCTAAGTAGAAAAAACAAAAATGGCAAAGCAATTAAAAAAGAAAAGTAACTCAAAGCTCGGTTTTTTAACAAAGAAGACTCGTGTTATCGCGATTGTAGTGGTTGCAGTCCTCGGCTCGTTAACCGTGGCCGGACTGTTTGCAAAAAGTAATCAAAAGGACTACTCTCTTAAGCTTCCGACCCAACAGACCGCTATCAGCCTAACTAACGAAAAACCCCTTGTTATCACTAAAGATGGTAGTGGCCAAGTCAGGTATGAGTCACGAGGCAAATCAATTAACGTCACGACAACTGGAACCGTTTACTGTACGCCCGAAAATGATGGGTCAATTAAAGTTGCCACGATAACACAAGACCAGCTATCACAGGCTGTTAACCAAGTAAGAAATACTACCCCTACCGAGGGAACAAGCACGGGAGACACTCGAGCCTCTATTGGTAATACAAAACAGCTACAACTAACACAAGGATCAACAACTCAGTCTATTGAGGTAAAAACAGCCAATCCTACGAATAATGTTGCGGCTAGCGAAAAAATACTGGATGACATCTGCGCCAAAACCACTACTACAATTCCCGCCTCGCAAGTCCCTGTATTTACACCTGGCTCTAATAACATCACAGAATACAAGCAGCAAGAAAAGCAAAGTCTGTTGTCACACGTAGTCCCAAAAGTTAGTGCTGGCGGAACACCAACAACCACGCCGCCACCAGCCGAGCCTGTTGTTGCGCCCGATGTTGAAGCAGATCAGATAGCCAGAATAAACGGTGCGAGAGCTTCCAGCGGCTTAGTTCAGCTAGGGACTTCACAGTGCCTAACCACAGCCGCAAGAACATGGTCACGAGCAATGGCCCTCTTTAACAATCTAGCTCACAGTTCTTTACAACAACTAGTAGAACAGCAGTGTGGGTCAGGTTGGTGGTCAAAACTTGGTGAGAATGTTGGGCGAGGCAATACTTCTGCAGATACATTCCAAGCTTACATGAATAGCCCTGGGCATCGTGCTAACATTCTTGATCCTGCATATCAAAGAATTGGTGTTGGGGCAAACTATTACACCTATTCTAATGGCGCAAGGGTGTTATGGACAACGCAAACATTTGCAGCTTGCATTGGATCATGCGCAAATAAATAATTAAAAAGTACTTGACAAATTATTATTTTGTACTATAATGACAATCACTGGAATCGAAAGATTCTAACCGTCAACAGCATACAGTGACTAGGCGGTTACCGACAAAGCATTGTCCAAGCTTGAACAGTTCAGACAAATCATTAAGTCTCCTGTCATGGATAAACAATCGCTCACTAAGGCGTACCTGTTTAACCAAGATGAGGAGTTTTTTTATTGGAAAATTTATAAATTCCTCTCTTGAAAAAACGGTATTCAATCATATTGCCATGTATTGTATTTTTACAGTATTTATGCTATAATATTTCTTCAATTCGTAGTTTTTCTGCACCTGTTTTGTAACCTACAAAATAGCTGTGGACGGACTAACCGAAGCCCCCTGGCAGAGGCATCAACCGACCACGCTGAGGAGCGACATAACCTAGAACATTCACAACCCACAACCCAATGAAAGGACACTAACGTGTCAAGCAGGAATAAAACCATCATCGGGCTCTTGGCCTGGTGGCTGTGGCTGCCCGTCTTGTACGGGGTCATCCGCGGCATCGTTGCCGTCCTCTTTGGAGGATTGGCGTGGGGTCGGAATATGGACCTCTTTACGATGGCAAACATCACGTCTGGCGGTGTACTCCTCTGGACGCTTCTGACCATCGGCGCCATCGGCTCGATCATCATCGTCTGGATGGGACTCGACTACGACGACAAGCAGATCGCAGTCGTCTCGACTGTGGTTTTCGGAATCGGAACAGCCCTGGCACTTGGCATACTGGTCAAGGTGTATTGGGATAACGACAAGGACTTGGCTCGCTACTACAATAGCGAGATCACGTTCGTCGTTCCGGACACCGACAACCCGCCCACTGCCGTCAAGTTGCTCCTCGATGACGCTCACCAGAGCGACGAAGAGGGATGCGACCTGGAAGGTTCAGCCGACGTGCCAAGCTGCATCGTGCAAGGTGAACTGCCTGACACAGGCTGGGAACCGCGCATCGGCTCGCTCGACGGCGCCAGGATCGCGTTGCGACGCTCCTCCGGAGATACCCAACGCGTCAGCCTGAACAAGGACATGATGGCATACCTCAACGGTGGCAGTAGTGACTCGGAAACCCCCAGATGGAGCGGCATCCTCGACGGCAGCGGCAAGCAGCAGTCGATCGGTGGCGTTGCTGAATGGGCTGGCACGGGAACACCAAAGCAATGTTTGTTCGAGGGTAACTTCGAGCTGAACAGGGCCTTTGGCGGTGAACGTGGTAACAGCCTGCCCAACTTGCTGGCAGAGACCTACCCGAACTTGCGGTGGAACTCGTCTGACGTCTGGGGCTACTGCGATGGCGAAGAGCCGATCGTAGTCATCCCGATGATCAAGCCGGTCTACTTCAAGAACAGGACGGTCAACACAGCAGGTGGCATTGTCACCGTACGTGGCGATAACGGCGACACCAAGCTGGAGCACATCACTCAGGTCAAGCCTGGTCAGTTCCCTGGCCCCGTCTACCCCGCATCGCTCGTCGTGCAACACCGCGAAGAGCTCAAGTGGGCAGCCGGTCGGAAGAATTCCGATGAAGGCCGCGGCAACTTTGGTTTCGACCCAGCCAGCTCCAAAGCTCAAGCCGGGAATGTGTCGGAGTACCTGTTGCGTAACGCCGAAACTGGGCGACTCGAGTGGGTAACACCGCTGACGCTGCGCGGTAGCTCTTCCGAGCTCTTCGTGGCCTACGCAATTACACCCGCCGACGTCATCGACGAAGGCCAACTGAACAGGCTCACGATGTACATCCTTGAGCGGGACGACCCTCGAGCGATCAACATCGACAACTTGGAAGCAGACGCACGGAACTATCTGGCAACCAACGCTGGAACGTTCATCTCCAACGGAGGCAAGCTCATCGAGTTCACCCCCATCGATGGAGATCTCTGGCGAGCCTTTGGTGAGTTGAACGGACGTGTCGTCTACCGGCTTGACATCAGTGCTAGCGCAAACATCAGACCCGAGTTGGTCAACATCGGCGCTGGCGCTGACACCCCTGACGAAGGTGAAACACCAAGTAACTCCGAATGTGGCAACACACTCAGTGACCTGACACCCACCCAACTGGGTGAGTGCCTCAAGGTCTTGACGGATGAGCTTGTCTCACGCCAACCCCCGGGGCCTACCGGCAACTAGCCACCACGGCTAGCCTCTCATAGGGAATGTGGAACCTTTTTGATCGAGAAGGTACTTTCTGACGTTGTCGCCTCGCTACGCGAGAGCACACTAATGAAATCGATTTGGTTGGGAGATACCATCAATCTCTCACTGGAGTGAGGTTGCATGACGTCGTTTGGCAAACGCCGAACAACTCTGCAATCTCCTCCTAACGATCCTTAGAGTAATAGCTAAGCTGATGAGCTGTACAGGCAGCGAAATCGTCATTACTTTTCCCAATTAAAATCACTATGACCAAAGTGACCATAACGAGCTGTTTTTTCAAACTGTGGTTTTTTAAGATCAAGCCATTTGACTATACCATTTGGTGACAAATCATAGCCCTTAACCTCTTTTTGAACGCCATCAATAATCACGGTTGCTTCAAGCGGTTGATTATAGCCAATTGCATAGGCAAGGTAGCAATATACTTCCTTGGCTTTGTGTTTACGCAAGTAATCTACAGCAATCTTCCTCGCAGCATAGGCCGCCGAACGGTCCACCTTGCTGGCATCCTTGCCACTAAAACAGCCGCCGCCAATCGGCACTGACGGGCCATAGTTATCAACTACGAGCTTACGGCCAGTAAGGCCAGTGTCAGCATCAAAACCACCAATATGCCAATCCCCGGCTGGATTAACGTGCAACACGATGTCTTTGCCAGGATCAGCCTGTTTCTCTTGTTTCAGCCAAGATTGCACGGCTTCTGTTAGTTCTGATTTACCGGCATTTTGAAAACTAGCAACAACCGATTGAATTTTGCCATCTTTAAGAGTCACCTGCGTTTTGCCGTCATACGGCCACTTTTCAAATAAGTACTGGTTCAGTTTACGACTTAGTACAACCTCTAATGGCAAAAGTTCATTTGTATCGCTACACGCATAGCCAACCATGATACCTTGATCGCCCGCACCGCCAGTATCTACACCCTGCGCAATCTCTGGACTTTGCTTAACAATCCTTACTTCGCACTCAACATCTCCAGCAATACGCTCAACGATTGGTTCAACCCGTACATCCGCCTTACTCGTTACCTCACCTACCACAAAGACTTTGCCGTGGCCACCAACTGCTTCTACTGCAACCCGCGAGTTTGCATCTTTAGCCAAATAAGCATCTAAGATTGCATCCGAGATTTGATCACACAACTTGTCAGGATGCTTTGGTGATACGCTCTCAGCAGTTTTATATTTGATTTGTGCAGACATGAAAAAACTCCTTTCTATCTGCCCCGCATGGACAAAGTAAGGAGTTATTTAACTTCATTATCTTCCCCACGTGCGGGCTGAACTTAGCACCTTTTTCGTGTTTTGACGAATAGGTTGCTGGCAGGTCAACGGGTCAGATCCCTTACTGCTCTCTTGATAGTGATTAAATTGTTAACTCACGCATTGTAGCAATTTATGTTTATGCTTGCAACTTTGTGTACCTGCAAAATAATATGTAGTAAGTATATGGCAAGTGATCGCGAACAATACAATAGAGCCCTAAAGAAGTGGGATCAATTAAAAGCTGATGAGTACTTGAGTACCCCTCCTCACCTGGGATGCATCGCAATCTTTTGCTCATACGTTGTTATTGATTCAATTGGAGACAAGCCGTACAAAAAAGGACGCCGAGATGTCAAAGCCTTTCGCAAAGAAGCGTTCTCGCTTGCCGAAAGGTTTGAAGCGCATAATCATCGTACTGAGGTTATCCTCAACGCAGGCCTGACAGACTTTGATGCAGTATTGCAAGATCCTGCCGTTAGTGACATCGTTACCATAGGACATGGAGATATAAGCTCTGTAATCGTGAGCAGCAATGACGGTTCAACAATCCTTGACTGGCTTGATGTATCGGTGGCTGCTGATCATCTTAAAACTGGTCAGTTTATTCAGCGCCAATGTGGCAATTTTAACAGAGCCCTGGCCATTCCTCTTGGAATGTTTAGCGTTAGTAGACACTGTGATGTTGTTGCCGCATCTGGGATAGCATTTAAGCCATCTGGGCTTGACCACCCAGCCAACGATTTGCTTGGACCCGTTACCGATGACATTCGTTTACAGTATGGAGACGCGAAAGAAACCTTTAGCTATTAATAGACCGGAACTATCAACCTTACCACCCGCCCTTAATACGGAAAGATTTGATTATCAAACCGTCGAGTAAAAGGTGACTAAAATACCCTGCGACAGCAGCACAATAAAATAGTACTCCGGGTAGTAAATTATCAGGTTGATACAAGTACGGCACTAATAATATTGGTAACGGAATTACAAGCATGGCCCATTTTTTGTGTGTCCAACCACGATGTTTGCCAATAATTGGGGTCATGGCTAGGAGCCCCAAGTAAGCCGCAGCCTCAAGATAACCGAAAGCGATAAGCAGAATATCTAACACAAATGCTGCTCCAAAAAAAATATCTTGGGCCTTCGAGTTAGTATCTATATCCGGCCATAGCCCAAATAGCATAGCAACGACAAACAACGCCGCAACCATTTGCCAATTACTAAGTATCCCACCGGTTTTTGCCAGCCATGCTACTGGCAAGAGTGTCACGCCAATCATAAAAACTGCACAAATCACAACCGCACCACCTATATGTCCTTTGTAATCAGCCATTATTAACAAGCATTATGGTATTAGTACTGTCAAAAGTAAACGTATACCGGTTTGACTTTAATAAGCATAACCTTTTTAATATTGAGTAAATACACTATGGATCCTCAAGACCAAATAAATCCAGAACAACCCCTCAGCTCAGAGCCAACGGAGCCCATGCAAGTCACGCCACCAAACAACCCACAAGCATTACCAAAATTACCTGATCCGCCTATGGTAGCGGGCCCACAAGTATTCGGGCCCCAGACACCATCAAACATAGCACCCTCCCCTAACACTAGTGAGACACCAGGCGTAGCACCACCATCAAACAGCCCAAGCAATCAAACACCACAAGTATTTCAGTTTGGCCAACCAAGCCCACCAGCATCTGCAGCTTCTAAGGTGAAGTTGGTTGGATCAAAAAGACGGTTATTACCAATATTTACCATTATATTTCTAATCATTCTGGTCCTGGGAAGCGCCGCCGCCTTTGCATACTACACTGTGATGAATAGCAAACCAGAGAAAGTCTTGGCAGATGCCATCAGCAACACCATGAAGGATCTATTGGATCGCAAGCCAAGCTCTATGATTGGTACGCTCAAGTACGAGTTCAAAGACGATATTCCGGGTACTATAACCCTAGACTACAACTCAAAAATGGATGGCGACAACTCCCAACATGAAGCATCGCTAAATCTTAAGTATGATAAGATCGACGCAACTATAAAAGGTGCAGTTACAACAATTGGTGACGAAGAAGTATACATAAAATTTGATGATCTACAAAAATCGATAGATCAAATCACTAATAATGAACCAATGTACGGGATGCTTACCGAACAATATAAGCCAATCATAGAAAAAATTGATGGCAAATGGATTAAGATTGATAAAGAAAGCCTGGTTGAATATGGCTTTGTGCAGTCACAAGAGCAGGTTGATAAATGCTCTGCCGCCGTTACAAACCTAAGAATTTCAAAAGAAGATCAAAAAAAGCTCAAGAATTTATTCTTAGCAAATCAATTCTTAGTCGCATCGGAGAAGTTGCCAAAAGAATCCATCGATAGCGAGACTAGCTACCACTATAAGATCGATTTTAACGAAGAGGCGTCAATTCAATTCACAAAATCAGTTGTTGAGCTTGACTCGTTCAAGACAGTCAAGGCTGACTGCGAACTAAAGCCAGAAGATTTTGATAAACAGGTTGAGGATCTAAAAAATAACGCCCAGGCAAATTCTAATGAGGTAAAACCGGTTGCTGAGCTTTGGGTAGGGCGCAAAACTCGCCGCCCGACTAAGCTAAAAATAACTACCAGCGAAGAAACGATAACGGTTGATTTTGTTGCCACCATTAAGATTGATGACAAAGGTATAAAAGTTGAAGCACCAAGCGAATCCATCAACATCAAAGATCTGAAAGCTGATATTGAAGCTCTTGCGTCACCATCCGCTAGCACGAGCACAGATAGCAATGACTCTCAAGAGCCTACTCTGGAAACAACTCTTAATTAATCAAAGGACTCTCTGTGCAAACTAATGCCCAGCGGCCGGACTTGCTGACTTTTCAAGTTGGCGCGTATTTGGCATTAAGCTTGATACAGCAAAGGCCATAAGCATAAAGCCTGCCGTATAGAACATCGCCTGTTTACTGGCATCCGCAGATGCTTGATGAGCGATTCTTGTTAGTTCGTCTTTGACGGCTGTAGGTAGAGATTGCGTAGCGTTATCAGCGCCTGCACCACCAAGCTCAACACTCGACGCCCGTGAAGAAACCGACTGTGCAATAGCTGGCTTCATGTTGTCAGGGATGACTTGACTGTCTGTTACGCCAGCAACAAGACCGCTTGCAAGCGATGTTAACACAACAGCACCAATAATCGCTGACCCAAAAGACGTACCGATCTGTCTGATCGTATTATTAACACCTGACGCTTCGCCCGACTGCTCAACTGAAACAGCTGACAACGTCATATTGCTAGCCTGAGCAAAAACCAGCCCCATACCAAGACCAAACAGCGCTAAACCAGGCGCAAGATGAAGTGCTGTTGCAGTTGGACTCAGCAGAGCCATAATCAGAAGACTGGCAAGCGTTGCAATCAGTAAGCCAGTCTGGATTAATCGTTTAGGTGTAACAAATTTAGTAAGCGCAGCTGATGTTGGTGCCGTTACAAGTACGGCCAAAGACAATGGCACAAGCGCCAGCCCAGTATGCAGTGCATCCAAGTTCTGGACCGATTGCAAGAAAACCGGCAATGCAAAAATAGTACCAGTCATACCAAGCGACATCAACGCGACTGTTGATGAGCCTGACGTAAATTGTCGATTCTTAAAGAGACCAAGGGATACGAGCGGTGTATTGCCCTTGTTCTCAGTATAATTTTCCCACCAAGCAAACAGCGCAAGCAATATAGCACCAATAGCAATTGCTACAGGAGTGATTGATAGTCCGCTTGGTAAAGCATCAAAACCAAAAATTAGGTACGGTTTCGTTGCAACCCACCAACCGTAGGTTGATGATTCAATAATACCGTACACAAAGGCAAGTAAACCCGTCGCAGACAATATGATGCCCAGCACATCAAGGTGTTTTTTCTCGGACCGGTCACGAGATTCAGCAATGAACATTGCACCAATCAACAATACAATCGCCACCACAATATTAATTCTAAAAGCCCATCGCCAACTGTAGTTAGTTGTTAGCCAACCACCCAAGATTGGCCCGATTGCTGATGATGCACCCGCAATACCACCCCATAAACCAAACGCGATTGCTCGATCCTTACCAGAATAATTTGCTACTAATAGTGAGGCAGTTGCTGGCATCATTAGAGCTGCGCCAACACCTTCGATTATTGCTTCACCAGCGATCAAGACTGGCAATGTGTGACTGATTGATGTAATAAACGAGCCGATCGCAAAAATAACTGCACCGAGCATAAACATCCGCTTGCGTCCAAACAAGTCACCCAAACGACCACCCGTAATCGTAAATGCCGCCAGCGTTAATGCATAACCCGTAATAACCCACTGAATGCCTTGGATATTTGTATTGAGGTCCTGAACAATATTCTTGAGTGAAACATTCAAAACAGTAGTATCAATCACGATGATCATTAAGGCTATGCTCAAAACAATCATTGGCAGCCACTTTAAGAAGCCTTTTTTATACTCAGCAGCATCTGATGCAAGCTCAGACGATTTAGTTTTTGAGAGTTTCTTTTTAATTTTTTCCATGATTCCCTTCTATTCTTTAGGTGATTTCAAGTTTAAGTAGTCGTGCATAATTGTAAGTGAACGCAGCAGTGCATCTTGATCTTGTTTCGATAGCTGACGAAACATCGGCATGTAAGACTGGTTTAGAACATCGAGTGCTTCGTCGCAAACTCGCTGACCGCGTGGCGTTAAAGTTGTTATGTGCTCACGACGATCTTCTGGGCGTGGCGTTGCTTGTAGTAGCCCGTCATCATACATAAGTTTTATCTGTCTACTAATACTAGCCTCCGTCTGGCCGAGATGTTCAGCAATCTGCTTCTGCTGTACATTTGGTCGCCATTGCAAAGCCATCAAAATCTTAAACTGCGAAAAACCAATTCCAAGCGCATCCTGCAGAATGTCATCATTTTGACGGGCAAGTGATAGCGCTATTTTTTGTAGTAGAAAACCAATGTTGTTTGAAGGCTTCATATGATACTCCTACTTTATAGTTTACGTGTTAACTATTAACGTGTCAAGTATTGTTGATAATTTTCGAAAGTTTATGCCACGATTCAATTGATAGCTCTTGAGCACGAGCATCAACCCTAATTCCGGCCTTCTGCAAATACTGTTCTACTGCATCTTTATTGATACCTAACCCTCCAGCTAAACTCGTACGCAGTTTTTTACGCTTTTGCTCAAAACCAGCTTTTACTAATTTAGTAAAACTCTCGTCTACTTCAAAAAGTGGTTGATTGCGTCTGATTAATATCAAAATTTGTGAATCAACTTTTGGTGGTGGCACAAAAAGATGAGCGGGTACAATCTGGCCAAGTGACACTTCATAATAGATCTGCGTAAATATAGCCACAAGACTTAGGTTACCCTCATGAGATGCAACCTTCTGCGCAACCTCTTTTTGCACCAAAAGTACTGCTTTTGATGGCTTATTCGTTGAATCTGCCAGTTTTCTAAGCAAGTTTGCTGTCAGGTAGTAAGGGATATTAGCCACAATTTTGTAGTCTTCTGGGAGCAAACCCAAATCAAACGTGCGAATATCGCCCTGGATAACATCAATGTAACTATTCTGGCTATACTTGTGACTGAGCTCTTTACATCGTTGCGCGTCGAATTCTAGTGCTGTAATGTGTGCGCCACTTAAAATCAGCTCTTCAGTCAGTGTGCCCGTCCCTGGACCAATCTCCAACACAGTGTCTGTGCTCATTATATGCCCGGCCATTGCCATAGCTTCAAGACTTGCCTGATCCTCAAGCCAATGCTGACCTAATGCCTTTTTTGCAAATGGCAAGCTGCTCATAAAACTTTAGTACCAACCACGAGACTGAGAAGTAGACCAGGCTGCACACGGCGTACCGTATCTGCCCGCAATATAGCCCATACCCCACGTTATTTGTGTTGCTGGATTCGTTGCCCAGTCAGCGCCCACACTTGCCATTTTGCTACCTGGCAACGCCTGCGGGATACCGTAAGCCCCAGTACTCGGATTGCCCGATGTTGTATTCCAGCCAGACTCCTTCTGCCACAGCTGGTATAAGCAATACCATTGCTCACCGGTCCAACCACGGCCAGCTGCTAATTGCTCGCCGATCTTAACGTTCTCTGACGGATTACTAATGATAATCTTCGTACCCCGTGCGATCAGCTTGCGCTGAGGTTGAATTGTAATAATTTCTTGAAGCTTGGTCCGGCTCACTTCAACACCGTTTTCGGTCTTAATCTCGTAAGTTACGACTTTTTTACCCGGTGAACCTGGCTCTTTTTCTTCAGTTGAACCACGAATGATGTTTGGATCATCAGTATACTCGACTGGTGCTGCAATCTCCTCTTCAGCCGTCGCAATCTGTTGACCTTCCCGTGTAATTGTTACGTTCATGTCATTTCTGAGTGGGGTGTCAGCAGCCGGCGAAACTGTATCGCTTGGCGAAACTTGAATATTCTTTTCTTTTAGAAGGTCACCTACCGTCTTGGATTGAGTACGTATGCCGCTAACATTACCGTAAAGAATTAACGTTAGTGGTGTTGCTCGATCAATAACGTAACGTTCGCCAACCACCCCCTCACCAAGTAGATTCTCTGGAGCTTCAGGTACAATTTTATCCTCTGGATAGACAACAACTCCTGCATTCCTAGCCGCAATCCTCGGTGACTGATCCGCCGAATTAACTACAACCTTCTTGTCTTGATCGATAATCATAACCGGACGTGATCGATAAACGTTCACGTTAAAGTTATCACTAACGATGGCGGAGTCTAAAGATGGCTCAACCACGTCACCCTCGTTTATTTTTACATTCAATCTATCTAGTAAGTCTTGTACGGTTTTTGCCCGAGTTGGCAACGTTTGCTTTTGATTGTCAACATATACTGTAACAATACGAGAATCACTCGGCCCAACGGTACTACCACCGCCCAAAACCACGACCCCCGTCATGGTTATAAAAAACAGAACCATAAACGTTACTACTGGCACCACGAACGGATGGCTTTTCAGTGATAATATTTTGGACTTTCGAGCTGTCTGCTTTTCCATATGCATATTAAGCCACTTCTACAAGGATGTATTTTCGGCTCTTACCATTGTAGCAAATTTTACCTTTGTATTGTTTGTAAGGCCTGTAGTACATCGCTGGCAGAATTATCCTTATTCAACTTATCTTTATTTACCCATAAAGTGTTAGTAATTTCCATTTTTTGTCTTTTTACATCTGGCTTTTTAGTTAAGTTTACTTCGTATAGCGAATACACAAAGCTAAGCCCACTACTCTTATACTCAAAGATGCCGATCTTCTTACAAGAAGAGGGCTTCAATACTACATTTAGTTCTTCTTTAACTTCCCGAAGTGCCGTAGTTAAAGGGTCCTCGTTGGCTTTCACACCCCCGCCCGGCAGACCCCATCTGCCACTACCAAGCCAATTTTTGACAACCAAAATTTCGTTGCCACACCGAATTAACACACGAGTTCTAGTTGTAAAACGCAATCTTAAACGCAGTGCGGGCCATGTTAACCAAAAGATAACCCTACCAATAATCTCCCAAATACTCATCATAGTTTTTCTATATTTGCGAAGGCGATATTAATCTTCTTGGTACCTCTACCTTTAAAATAAATAGTCGCCACGTCACCATCAAGCTCGAGCACCGTGCCGAGACCAAAAATCTGATGTTTAACTCCGTCACCCTCATCAAGTTCTGGCACGTAACGCGGTTCATCATGGGTAGCGAGAGTGCGTGCCGGCTCTTCCCATGGCTTACTATCACTACCGAGATTCTGCAAGAAGCCATTCTCTATACTCGCCTCAGCATTAATTTCACTCAAGAAACGTGCCGGCGGATTATGCTGCATGTTACCGTACAACATACGTGCACTGGCGTGCATCATATAAAGCTCCTCACGTGCTCGAGTCATGCCAACGTAGCACAAGCGCCGCTCTTCTTCCATCTCGTGTTGATCATACAACGCGCGAGAATGCGGAAAGATTGTTTCTTCCATGCCCGCCATAAAAACAACCGGAAATTCCAAGCCTTTTGCACTGTGCAGCGTCATCAAAGTCACAACATTACCACTAAGATCCGCCTGATCAATATCACTAATTAAACCAACTTCCTCCAAAAACCCATCTAAGCCTAAATCCTGATACTGCTCGGCAACCGTTAAAAGTTCTTTAACATTCTCTTGTCTGGACTCGCCTTGGATCGTTCCGTCATCAAGATAGCTGTAATAATCTATCCTCCTAATTAAAGAATCGATTACACCAGACACTGATGCGTCTGGCATTACTTCACGTAGACCGACAATAATATCTGCCAGCTCGTTCAGACCACTGCGAGCTTTGCCAGTAACTGTCGTGCATTGATCCGCCGATGTTAGGGAATCGAGTAGTGTTAAGCCATGTTCATCCTTCCACTGCAGAAAGTTTTGGAGCGACTTTGTACCAATACCCCGGGTCGGTACGTTGACGATTCGTTCAAAGCTAATAATGTCCTCCGGCTGGTATATGAGTCGCAAATACGCCATGATATCCTTAATTTCTTTACGATCATAAAAACGCACACCCCCAACAATTTTGTACGGAATGCCATACTGTACAAATGCCTCCTCAACTGAACGGCTCTGTGCATTGGTTCTGTACAAAACGGCAAAATCTTTGTAATTCCTAGCAGCAATATCAACCGCGGTCTTAATTCTGCGCACTATGGCTTCACCCTCAGCCCTCTCATGAGCAACCTGTACAATCTGAACCGGCTGGCCATCACCAGCAGCAGTCCAAAGCTTTTTATCGGAACGCTGTTGATTTTTGGTTATAACTGCATGTGCTGCGTCCAGAATTTTTTTTGTACTACGATAGTTTTGTTCGAGTTTAATGATTGTGGTATTTTTATTATCACGCTCAAAATTCAGAATATTGCGAAAATCTGCCCCACGCCAACTATAGATTGACTGCCAATCATCACCAACGACCGCAATATTATTATGTGGCCCGGTAAGAAGTTTAACCAGCTTGTACTGGGCAGCATTGGTGTCTTGGTATTCATCAATCGTGATGTACTTAAATTGGTTTTGCCATTTTGCGCGCACCTCATCGTTATTGCTTAACATATTAACTGTTTTCACAATCAAGTCGTCAAAGTCCAGGGCACTAGCTTCTTTGAGCAATTTTTGGTATCGCGGATAAATCTTAGCGGTAGCTTCCTGGAGTGGTCCAGATGCAAGACCTTTATATTCATCCTGGCTAATAAGTTCGTTCTTGGCATTACTGATAATGCTTGCTACGGTACGCGCAGGAAAGCTCTTTTCATCTAGACGCAGTTCTTTGGTAATTTTTTTTATCGCATTCTGTTTGTCTGTTTCATCAAAAATAACAAAATTATTTGCTATACCTGCATTTTCACCGCTCACTCGTAAAATTCGCACGCATATTGAGTGGAACGTGCCTGAATAGGGCATAAATGATCTATTGTTTGGATTCTCGCCTAACAATTTCGCGGTGCGTTCACGCATCTCGCGAGCTGCCTTATTCGTAAATGTCACGGCTAGAATATTGTATGGTGTTGCCAGATTCTTCGCTATTAAGTATGCAATCCTGTGTGTAAGTGTTTTGGTCTTGCCAGAACCGGCACCTGCCAAGATTAATAGCGGACCGTCTGTTGTTTCAACGGCCCGCTTTTGCTCATCGTTTAAACCCTCGAGTAATTCTTCTGTCACTTAAGATATTTTAACACTTCGAGCACTTTTGTCTTATTACTTCATTACAAAGATGGCAATACTGACGCCAACTACCACAACCAACACCGCAACCGTAACAACAACCTTGAGAAGAACCTTTGTTTTCTCAGGCTTGATCGGCACATTATATGTTTTTTTGTCAATGAGGTTTTGGAGTTTTTCTGATTGTTGGTCAAGAACGGGATCTTTTTCTATTACTCCTTCTGGTAAGTCTTGGTCATTTTCGTTAGAAGAGTCATTTGACTGTTCTGACTGCTGAGATTCAATCTCAGATTTAGGTGTTGACGGCTGTATGTCTGCCTTTTTATGTTCCTGTATAGGAATATCTGATTCTGGTTGTCCGGATTCACGCATCATTGGATCGCGAGATAGCTGAGGCGAACTTACTAGCGCAGGCTTTGACGTATGACTGACCGGCGAAACCCCGGGTTTTGTAGCGTCAAGGTGCTTTGGTTCACTGTCTGACGAGTCACTCATCTTCACCCTTTTCATGAAGCAGCCTGTAAGTTGAGCTCACGATGCCTGCAAATTTGTGATAATTAATACTGGCACCACCAACCAAGACTCCATCACAACCTTCAAGCTCAAGATAGCCTCCAGCAATTTGATCATCAACGCTACCGCCATAAAGAATGCGCACGTTCTTGGCTGCTTTACGGCCATATAAGTCACCGATTTGCTGTCTAATAAAATCCATGGCTTCTTTTGCTTGTGTTGGCTTGGCCAACTCGCCGCCAAAAGTACTGATTGCCCATATTGGTTCGTAGGCAATAACCATATCACCAACCTCATGTGCTGTTAGATTGCTTAGCGCCGTAACAACCTGGTCATGTAATACACGTTTGGTCTCACCAGCTCGGCGTTCTGTATGGGTTTCACCAACACATAAAATTGGCGTAATGTCATTTCGCACGCAAGCAGCAACCTTGTCACGAATAAGGTCAAGGTCTTCCTTAAAATACATTCTGCGTTCTGAGTGGCCAATAATGCAATAATGTGCAAGATCGCGTAGCATTGTAAAGGATACCTCGCCTGTATATGCGCCATCATCTTTATAGTATGCATTCTGAGCAGCCAAACGGAATTTGCGGCGATCAATCTGCAAACTTAACGGCTGCAAAACCAGCATGCTTGGGGCCAAGACTACCTCAATATTGCGATAAATCTTGATCCTTTCGTGCAGTCTATGAACAAGTAAACTAGCCTGCGCTGTGTTCAAGTGCATCTTCCAGTTGCCAACTATTAATTTACGCTTAGTCATTTATACGCCTATTGTACCCTACTTGTCCCTCAAGGCTTCTACGCCCGGAAGTTTCTTACCTGCTAATAAGTCAAGACTTGCACCACCACCAGTTGAAACATGATCAAAGCAGTCGACTAGGCCTCGTTCTTCAATATAACCAGACGTATCACCGCCACCAATCAAGCTAAACGGTCTGTGGCCAAACTCACCCATAAGTGCCTCAATCACAATCTCTGTGCCATGTGCAAATGGGCCAATCGGACCGTCAATTGCCGGAGTTTCCGTTACGCCCATAGTTCCGTTCCAAACAACCGTATTAACTAGCTGCATACTGCCGGCAATAAAAGCGCCAGAAAAAGGGCCAATATCAAGAATAATCTCGTCTTTGTCCAGCTTGCCAGCCTCGCGTGGTGGTCGCTTTGGATAGTTTTCTAGTGTTGCAATAACGTGCGCATCCCAATCAACAATCCGTGTACGAGCCGTTTTATCAATTTTGCTTGCTACCACACTATCTTGAGGTAAATAAAACGTAAACTGCCTGCTTTTGGCTTCTTTTTCTGCCAAGCGTAATATATCTTTTGCAAGTGACACATCAGACGGTTCTGATAAACTTTTAGCAATATCTACACCCTTAGCTTTTAGAAACGTATTAGCCATTGCGCCACCAATAACTACAATGTCGGCCAATTTAATGAATTTTTCTAAAATCTCTATTTTATCTGCAACTTTTGCGCCACCAACAATTGCCATCAAGGGCCTCTTTGGTCTAACCAGTACTTCATATATGGTGGATACTTCTTTTTCAAGTAGTAGGCCCGCAACACTTGGCAAAAAGTGGGTCACACCTTCTGTTGAAGCGTGTGCTCTATGCACAACTCCAAAACCGTCTTCAACAAAAACATCTGCTAAACTTGCAAGCTGTTTAGCAAACTCTTTGTCGTTAGCTTCTTCACCAGAGTAAAAGCGTAGATTTTCCAGTAATAATACTTCGCCATTTTTCAGATGCTCAACCGCTGTCTTTACCGTATCGCCTACTGTATCAGCCACAAAATACACTTTTTTATCAAGCAGCTTTCCAAGTTTATTAGCAACTGGTGCCAAGCTATAATCTAAATTACGTTTGCCATCTGGTCTGCCCAAGTGAGAACACACAACTACCTTACAATTTTGTTTTAAGAGATACTCTATGGTGGGCAGAGATTTCTTAACGCGGTAATCATCTGCTATCTTTCCTTCCTTCGTAAGAGGCACGTTATAGTCAGCCCGCAATAAAACGGTTTTTCCCTGTAAATCAGTATCTTTTATGGTTTTCTTTGTAAAACTCAAGGTATTCTCCACCCTATCTGGTATCTATTGTAGCAAACAACTTGTGCTTTAAAGAACACGAACTTTGATTGTGTCTGTCGTCCCAACAACTCCGGGGTACTTCCCAGATGCAGTTACTACAATATCACCGCTTTTGAGCACACGTTTTTGTTTAAGCCAGTTGGTTATTTTAGTGGCGGCGTACTGATCAACTGGCCTAACATAACTTTTTGTGCCATAAACAATAGCTAGTTGCTGAGCAACGTAGGCATCCGAAGCAACAGCGATAATTGGTATCTCTGGACGGTAAGACGCAATCTGAGTGGCCGTAGTGCCAGACTTCGTTTCTGCAACAATCGCTTTAGCGCCAACTTCTTTTGCAAGTGATATAATTGCACTCGATATGGCACTTTGCTTAGTATGCTCCTCGTACGCCGGGAATTGCGCCTTCACAACCGAGTTGGCTTGCGTATAAGTCAGAACTCTTTTCATAACTCGCACTGCTTCAATAGGGTATTTGCCACTTGCGGTCTCATCGCTGAGCATTACACAGTCAGCACCAACAATCACCGCCGTCGCAACGTCTGACACTTCTGCTCGAGTTGGTTCTGGTGTTTCGGTCATACTGGCAAGCATCTGGGTAGCAACAATTGTTGGTTTTTTATATCTCATACCAAGGCCGATAATATTGCGCTGCTCTAATGGCACCGATTCTGGTAGTGTTTCAATTGCTAGATCACCACGTGCAATCATAACCGCATCTGCTTCTTGAATGATAGATTCTATATTCTCAATCGCGGCACGCGTTTCAATCTTGGCAATTATTTGAGCGTGACTGCCAAGATTTTTAAGCATACGCCTGAGTGTCGTTACATCACCAGCCGTTTGCACAAAACTTAACGCAACGTAGTCAATATCCTGGGTTGAGCCAAATGCAATATCTTTTTTATCTTTTGCCGTAATAATATCACCGGCAAAATCTGTGTCAGGCAAGTTAATGCCTTTGCGTTTTATCAAAATACCGTCATTCTCTGCACGAGCATATACCACACCGTCTTTTACACTTGTAACCTTTGTTTGAATTTTGCCATCATATAAATAGAGGCACTCACCGCGCTTTACCTTCTTACTTAGGTCATATTGAGTCGGGATCATACCGGAACGATCATAGTCTGCCTTAAACTTAAACTGCAAGCTTTGACCAGTCCTAACGTTGATAATTCCATCAAAATCACCCAAGCGTATCTTTGGACCTTGAAGATCCTGAATAATTGCGACTGGCTTACCGTAAGCCTTACTAGCACGGCGAATCCACTCTATTTGCTGTAACCGTTCTTCATGCGTGCCATGACTAAAATTTAGACGCAAACCATTAGCCCCAGCAACAACCATTTCATATATTGACTTATAGCTATCACTTGCCGGACCAACGGTAGCAATAATTTTAGTACGCTTAAATTGCTCAAGCGGCACAACTGGTGCTTTATCTGTAAACGTCATCCTTTATTTTATTCTACGTGCTTATGTTTATTTATTCAAATGTCCGTGAATCATCAACCATGATTATCTACTTGGTACAGAAAAGGCTCAACTACCGTCAACTGCACACAACAGAAGTATGGTCTATCTCTACTTACGACGAGATCCGAATCGCTCTGCAACTCTCCGCGCAGAGCCAATAAGCAATCCTGAAGTGAGCGCAACACTGGTAAGAAGTGTAGTAATGGCTGCGTTAGTCTTTTGCTGCGGTGCAATACCAGTATTTGGTGCACTTATATCTGCGGTAGCAATACCAACTGGGTCAGCTACTTCGCCTGTGTCTGGGTCAAGATCGAGTGGGCCGTTATCTACTATGTTGTATGTTACTTGTAAGGCATGCTGGCCACTATAGGTTGTTTCGGTCACGGTTGCATCAGAAATAGTTGCATATGATCCGTTGGCAGTATTGTACTTTCTCACCACAACTTGGTTTGGTTTTAGATCAGTGACAAACACAAGACTGACTTCATTGTCAGCATCTGCCCCGCTGAAGCAGAAATCAACCAACCCGAGTGGGTAAGTATACGCTCCGTCTTTTGCCGCTAAACCTGATTCTTTGACGGCTTCGTGACAAGTTATGGTTGTACCATCTGGTGTTGTAAGCGTAACTGTTTTGCCACCTTCAGCGTCTGTCATGGTTACACTTGATTCATCATCAGAGTCATCAATGACGTCAACGCTAGCGTTGTAGCCGGTATAAACTGCATCCACGCTTGCTACGATAACCCGAGAGCCAGTCGAATTGAGGTCAACGTTCGAAGGCTGCCACGGATTACCGTAATTAGTACTAACATCGTTACTCGGGTCTTCCTCATTCCATGAAGCACCAGCATCGTTGGATACATACGTATCGTAATCCTCTCCTCCGTAATTTAGGCCAAGAACTGCGAGCGACTCACCGTCATCAGACATGGCTACAGACAGCCATGGATTCCAATCATCATGTTCCGGCGTAACGTCTGTCCAAGTATCACCATTATTATTTGATATAAAGACCGCGTCTTCATCTCCTTCATCCTGATAAAAAGTTGCAGCGGCCATTTTACTGCCGTCTGCTGACATTGCAGTTGCAGCAAACTTCCCGCCATCTTCTCCAGCAACTGGCGATATATTTTCCCAATCGACACCACCGTTTTGAGACATAAAGACATCCCATTCACTACCACTACCACCAGCACCAACAAGCAGTTTTTCGCCGTTATCAGAGATAGAGAGAGAACCTATGTCATTTAGATGCTCTTCTGTGTCAACTTCGTGAGTGTCCCATGACAAGCCGTCAACATCATATGTAGATATATTATCGTCGTACCCGTTAGCAAAAGCGATAGTGCTACCGTCACCAGATAAAGCTACCTGCTGCCAGTATTCACCGCCAATGGGTGTAATATCATCCCAGCTGGTGCCACCATCTTGCGATAGTACAACCTTGCCAGGTGCCCAGCTTTCACCAAATACGCGGCTTCCGTCACTAACTGCAACCATGGTTTGGCCATCATTAGAGACATCAACTCCCGTCCACCAGTTCCGCACGTTCTCATCAGCAGCACTCGCAACATCAGTCCAGCTCACACCGTAATCATGTGATACATACAGAGGGCTATAATCTTGACCCTCTCCCATATCCTCACCACCATCAAATACGGCAGTAATCAGGCTATTACCATCGGCCGAAATGGCAGCAGTTGTGCTCTCGCCATCATTAGAATCTAGGTCATTGTGCTCGGTCCAATCGTATGTATTAACAGCAGCGTATACAGCTGCCGGAATGATAGGACGCGCCATGACAAGTGCTGACGATACGCCAATACCAGCTAATAGATACCGGTTTTTATTTGATTTTTTTGTGAGCTCACAGTTTGATTCTTCACCTATATACACCTTGCTTGACTATGAACATAAGTATAGTATGATCCCCACGTAATCACAAGCATTTAGTCACGACGTTTTTCCGTTCGCTGACCTTGGTCGTTTAACATCGCTCATTTCTTTAGCGCACGTTTTACAAGTTCCGCACTCAATCGGGTTGCCATCGACATAGCGCGGCCTCCGGCACGACCACGTCAGCAAGGCTAAATCTGGTGGTAACGTTTTGTAGACCTGCGCCTTGGTAAGCTCACCGTGAGGATATTCTTTGAGGGTTTTAGCGTGCTCCTTTCCGTCTTCATAAAAAGCATCGAGTACTCTGTTGCCCCTTGTTGCTGACTGTGAAGCACCAAGTGCAAAATCAGTGGCCGTAGCACCAATTACAACTCGTTTTATGTTCGGATCTCGCGAGGTCATATAACCGGCAATGAAACCAGTTAACTCTACGTCATACATAAACTTATTACCAAATTGTGGCGTCGTAATCGTAGACTCGCTAACGGTGAATTCTGCTGGGGCATTCTCGCGCATGTAAGCTAAAATTTGTTTGACAGCCGCCGCCTCTGCTTGCCACCGATTTTCGATATTTTTTATATGTATATGATGAACATGGACTTCACCGTATTTTTTAGGTCGATTCAATACGTGCCACAGTGCCGCCGTAGAATCAAGTCCACCAGAAAACATCACCAGGGTACGGTTTTTCTTATTATCAACTTTATACAGCTTTTTTTGCGCCATTTAAACCTTGCCACTCTCCTAACAATACTGGTAGAAGTATACAGGAATGAATGGCTTACCGTAACTTATGGTTAATGTCGCTAGCTTAGTCGGACATTTTTTTGTACCATTTGGTAATGAGTACAGAGAATATGAAGAATAAAAATGTGGTCTTTATAACGCTTGATTCGTGCCGCTATGACACTACACAGAAAGCGAAAATCCCCACCATACAATCATTGGGAAAAATTAAAAAAGCCTATACTCACGCAACATATACAGTGCCAGCTCACACGGCGTTTTTCACCGGCCACCTGCCAGCAGTTTTTGAACAACCACTCAGTGATTACTATTCGGAACCAGTTAGTCAACTGTGGCGCATTAAAACCGGCAAAGGCAGAGATCGATCAGCCGGTATTGTTTTTGATGCCCAAAATGTCTTAGAGGGTTACCGAAACTTGGGCTTTTCGATTGTGGGAGCTGGTGGTGTAACCCAGTTTGCCGACGGGTCCTACTTACGCAACTTTTTTAAAGATGACGAGTTTATGTATTTTGGCCGGAACTTGGACGAGGAACCTCTGCAACCAAGAAATGTAGAAGAATTTCCACTCCATAACCTAGATGACATCGAGAGTAGAATTAGAGACAAAGATAAGTGGTTTTTATTTATTAACTGTCCGGAGACTCACTATCCATACGATGTTGGTAATGGCTTTCCTGAGGAAGTCAAAAAATACTATCCGGATTTATTTAAGCAGCTTAATCTGCGTGAGAATAATAACCCCGCCGACATTCCAGACACGATTTACACTACGCTCCACGATATGCAAGTCAAAGCCTTAGAATACGTCGATGAGCGGATAAAAAAGTTGGTTGATATTTTGCCAAAAAGTAAAGATATTCTGATTATTATCGCGGGGGATCATGGCGAGAATTTTGGCGAAGTCTTTAGTGGCAAAAAACGCTGGGGTCACTTAATGCCCACAAAACAAGTATCTGAAGTACCCCTGCTGATAGACGTCATTAAAGCTGAGTCTTAAACAACTATTTCTTTACACTCAATCTACTAGCCGCGCGCCTCAGCGGTGCCGTCAACAAGCCTGCAGTTACAGCCAAACCAGTCAGCAATATCGTAGTCGTGTCTGTGCTGCTTTGTGGTGCAATCCCCGTATTCGGCCCACTCACATCCTGTGTTGCTAATCCCACTGGGTCTTTAACTGATCCGGCTGCGGGGTCGAGGTCTAATGGTCCGTTGTCAGTTAGGTTGTAGGTTACTTGTAATGCATGTTGGTTGTTATAGGTTGTTTCAGTAATGGTAGCATCAGTTAGGGTAGAGTAGGAACTGTTAGTGGTATTGTACTTTCTGGCTACGACTTGGTTTGATTTGAGGTCAGTGACAAAGACAATACTTATTTCATTATTAGTATTAGCTCCACTAAAACAGAAGTCTATCAGTCCTAAGGGATAGGTATAGGCATTGTCAATTGCAGTTAGGCCTGATTCTTTGACAGCTTCATGGCAAGTTATGGTTGTACCGTCTGGAGTACTAAGAGCAATCGTCTTACCACCAACTGCATCGTCAAGGGTGACGGTAGAGCCAGAACCAATCAGCTCACCAGTATAAACACCACCAACGGAACCTATGATGGCCCGAGAGCCAGAGGCGTTAAGCTTAGCGATAGAACCATAGTAATAATCAATAATACTACCCGTATTGCTTCCATCCTCAGTTGGATCCTCGGCTGTCCAATTGGCGCCGGAGTCATCTGACACATACATTGAAAGAGGTGCGTTTTCGCCACCATCACTGTTGGCGTAGTCAATACCGAATAACGCTAATTTACTACCATCATCTGACATATCAATACCACCCCAGAAGCTAAAAACTGAATCGTCTGGTGTCACATTTGTCCATGTCTCGCCACCATTGTCGGAGATATAAACTGGATCGGTTGCGTTTTCAAAGTCATTGCCACCGGTTGCCGCCACAGCGATTCTGTTGCCATCAGCCGACATGGCAGTGCGAGCCACTATTTTCATAGTTTCCGGATCCGGGTCAATGCCCGTCCATGTAGCGCCACTATCCTCAGATATGTAGACATCATCAAATTCGTTACCGCTACCTGCTGCACCAACTAGCAACTTATCTCCATTTTCGGATATAGATAAGGACGCTATTCCATGTGAGTCCTCGGGATTAATATCGTTACTTGTCCAGGTTGCACCATCATTTTTAGATACGTATACAGTATCATTTTGGAGGGTGACCGCAACGGTACTAGCATCGCCAGATATTACCGCGTTTATCTCACCACCATCAATCGGAAGATCTGAAGTAATATTTGACCAGCTGTTGCCGCCATCCTCAGACATGATAACCTTGCCGTCGATATTATCTTCAACATTCAGATCAAAACCTCCCATACTTGTTGCCACCATAGTTTGGCCGTCATTCGAAACATCAACCGACGTCCAAAAGTTGGCTACACCCGGATCAACGGTTTCTGCAGCGTTAGTCCAGGTTACGCCGTAGTTACTTGAGATATAGAGCGGAAAAGAGTGAGTAGGATACTCCCCAGTGTAGTTAACGACACTAGTGATTAACTTATTGCCACTAGCTGAACTGGCTACGCTCGTGATTGCAGTACCTGTCGAAGCAAGTTCTTCTTGTTTTGTCCAATCATACTTGTTGGTAGCAGCATAAACCGCTGCTGGGATGATAGGGCGTGACATAACGAGGGCCGATGATAAAGTTACGCCAGTGAGGAGGATTTTGCTTTTAGTAGAGTTATGGTTAGATTTTTTGTTTGTATAGTTAGTTTTATGAGACCTTTTGGTTTTCATGGCTATAGCACACTTCCTTGTTTATGTTCTTTTAAGCGTAAGTATATTAGATAATGGGCTTACACGCAAGTTTACGGTGTAGATTTTATTTGAAACCGGCGGTAGGTGGTTTTGGCCGTTTGACGTCACGCATTTCTAGTGTACAGGTTTTACACTTACCACACTCGATTGGGTTGCCATCAACATAGCGCGGTGTTCTGCATGACCACGTAAGTAGCGCTAAATCTGGTGGTAAACTTTTATAGACTTGATCTTTGGTCATGTCTTTAAGCGGAAACTCCTTGATACGGTCACTATGGTCTTCTTCTTCTGGGTGGAACACATTATGCATTCTTTTACCGCGCATAAAATTCTCATCAATTCCGATTGCAAAGTCGGTACCAGTGGCGCCAATCACAACTCTGTTAATAAGTGGATCGCGTGAAGTCATGTAGCCAGATAAATAATTAAAAATTTCGACATCATACATAAACTTGTTACCGAACTGTGGCGTGCGAATAGTTGAATCACTCGTGGTAAATTTTGCTGGTGCGTTCTCACGCATGTAAGCTAGGATTGCCTTAACAGCGGCCGCTTCTGCTTGCCAGCGATTTTCATTATTTTGAATATGAATATGATGAACGTGGATATCGCCATACTTTTTGGGCCGATTTAGAACGTGCCAAAGCGCTGCCGTAGAATCAAGCCCACCAGAAAACATGACAAGGGTACGATTTTTCTTATTATCCGTTTTATACATTGGTCCTTCTAATAAACCATGGGAACACTTTTTAGACAAGCCTAGTTCTGTAATCTACGGTTTATAAAAACCGGTGTTTGGCGCATCAACAACAGTTGTACCTAGGCCTACGGGATCAAGAATCTGGTGTGTAACCGGATCGAGATCAAGAATGCTGTCATTGTCTTCAAGCTGGTAGGTAGCTACTAGAACTTGGTGCCCATTAATCGTCTGACTGGCAAGTATTGCACCTGGCACGCTGTAGTATGTGTTGTTGTTGGGTAGATTTACGTATAGACCACTGATGGTTTTGCCATTGCCATCCAATTCACCGTAGAAATAGTTGCTTTGACCAATTGGTGACCAACCCGTACCGGTGTTGTACGGAGCAATATCTAGGTTAATGTTATTCATTACCTTGAAGTGAGCGTTATCGTACCCGCTGCCGACATATGACTCTAAACTAGCCAGTTCGGCTGGAGTGGTAATTTGATACGGGTTGCCAACTGTACCGTCACCACCAGCAAAAGCATAAGCATGGCTTGGCGCAAAAACCAGCATATGACCAACAGCCAAAACAAACGCTACTGCAAGTAACCTTAATTTTGTTGCGCAATCTTTTATCATCTCTTCCCCTCGCTTGATAGCATTTCTCTTATCCTTAAGTATATGACATTCAGATTTAAAATAAAAAGTTTTTATGATTGACCATTTGCCAAAAGTGACCATTAACACAACTTACGTCCTGGCCTGACATTTTTTGTAGCGAATGTTACGATAAGCACTAGAAGATATGATTACATTTATAGAAAAACTGGTGCAGCACATAAAGGCAAAACTTGTTATGCTGCGAGACCCAAAGACGAGACGTCGGAATATTATCTTAGTTCTGGCTATTGTTGGTTTGGTCACAACTCTTATTACCAACGCTGCAACCCAGAGTATTGGTGTTGAGCCAGAAAATGGTAGTTGGTCGGGCGGAGCCACCTCTTATAATGACAGCACTGCCTCCGGTGGCAAAGCAATTAGTTTTGGTGGCGCTACTGTGAGCTGTGGCAAGCAAGTTGCAAATTACACGTATAAGGTTCCGTTTGGCAATGCTATATGGAATCAACCAATCTGCGGACTACCAAGGCATCCACAATCAGCTGATTATGCATCGAGGTTCTTCGAGTGGGGTCATGTAAATGACGGATCTGCAGCAAATGATTCAAACAACGGCAAAATCAGCAACAACCCAGGCTATCCTGATCCGGATCGCCTCAATCCGCTTGAACACCTATTTACGCGCGAAATCTACTACGCTAGCAAAGCTACCACTGAAAGCCGCATTGGTACCGTTTCCTATTCAAGCAACCTTGATGGCGACGATAATAAAAGTTGGGCACCAGACGCTAAAATACCCTGGAACCCTGCCTGGGAAGCTAGCCAAGGGGGTGATAACGAAATGATAATTCTAGATGATCGCCCTGGTGCAACACAAGGGCGTATATACTTCCTCTCTGGTTACTACCCATCGTACCCAACATTCCCCCAGCGCAAAATACCCCCTGTTGGCTGTCCTGCCATCTGGCAGCAGAATCGTCTATGTACCTATAAAACAACAGTTGGTCGTGATCTTGCTGGTAACTATATTGACTACCGTACCTACGAAGGCTTCATTAAAGATCGAGGCGTTGGCCTTTCATACCTTGCCACGCTCGTTACCCCCGAGGAAGTTAGCGCTGGCGAGATACGGCACGCAGTTGGTATTGCCATCCCGAACACTGCCCTTGGGCCAGGCTGTACCGCTACCCAGCAAGGTAATTGGAGCCAGGAAGGTAAAACTTGCGGTACTGCGGTTGCCCCCGCAACAAAACATGAACAAGCAAGCAGAACAACAGCCGAATGGCTGGCCCAAGAGTTTAGATCTGTCTATACACTCGATAAGACCATCCCCGAAGGCATGTTGTTTGGGCTTGACATATCGTATGATCAAATCGAGACATGGCTCAACAGTCGTACGGATTTGTCACAAAGGCGCAAAGATACAGCCCGCGTGTTTGCTCGGGCCCTCAAGGATTACGGCATGATGGTTGTTGATACCAACGGTAACCGCGTTAGTATCCAACAAGCTGGTGGCATTAATCCAGATAACGCGGCTAAGTGGACGAGCCTCGGTATGGGCCCAGATGATAAAAATAACATGCTTGACGGTCTTGTGACTGCAAACAATCTCTACGTAGTCAATCCTCCGGTTGCAACCTGTAAGGATGGCAAAACTATCCGATACTACTGCGACTGGACAAGCATTCGCTATCAATAGGCAAGTATAGAGTCACCTTTGGCGATTCCAAACCTTAGTTGATAGCAACAAGTTGTCAGAAGAAGGTTTCCTTGCAAACCGCCAGTAGCGTTTTTAACAAAGATCTGCTGCATCAGATGAAGGATAATCAGCTATTTACACGTAGCAGCCAGTATACATTCAGCCCAGTGTTTGGAGCTCCTACGCCCACACCTACAGAACCGGTGCCATTGCCTATGCTGGATGGATTTGATCCAAGCCCAGCGGGATCAATAATCACGCCGTTAGCTTCGCCGTCCATATCCATATCACCGCCATCCTGAACCTCGTAAGTGAGGAGCACTACACTACTGCCGTATATATCAATCGTACTAACGTTAGACTGGTCTATGTCGTAGTAGGTATTGGTGTTGGAGTCGTATTTGCGACCGATAAGGCTACTGGCATCAACATCTCCATAGTAATATTGACGAACGGTTGTTGTGTAGCCATCATCCTCTTCACAACCAGTTTCAAACTGGTAAAGACCGAGTGGATAGTCATATGAGCCATCTTGCTCGACGTTTTCTGATTCAGTTAACAGACTCCAATCGTCTAGGTTACAAGATTCATCCACTTCAATTACGGCGTGAGTGCCAGTGAGGGGAGATGTTACAGACTGTACATTGTCCTGGCCTTCATCGTCTATACCATCACCGTTTAAGTCAGTAACTGGATCGATTGGCGCATTTACATTTAATTCCGTATTACTGATAACGTTAATTACGTTCTGTTCATTGCTTACGCTATCGGCATCGACTGTATAAGTGCCGACCGTACTTGCAGTGACCGGTACGTAAAGTATGCAAGATGTGTCGGCGTTAATAGTCGCACCCGATAGAGTTATTGTTGAACCACCAGCAGAAGCGCTAACTGTTCCTCCACAGAAATTTGAAACATCACCAGAACCAATCGTTAGACCAGATGGTAATGCAATCTGATAACTGACACCACTGATAGTATCGACATCGGCGCTATCGATGCGCAACTTCAAGTTTGTCTCAGATCCAGCAAGTATGTTATTTCGATCGAAGCTGGCTTTTAACATGCGGCCAGCAGGGCTAACATACTGTTGCATGGCTGCGGTATAGGTTTGTCCTGGGGTATTGCCAAAGTTCCACTGAATATTTATACCAGCGTCATGGTAGGCTTTTTCCACAAAGTAGCCTAGATCAACTCCAGCTGCGATATCTTCATAGCGTTCATCGTAGGATTGTGAGATTGCTCCATCGAATTCTTTGTAGTTAGGCGCATTAGATGCCACTTCCCTCAAACCGTAAATAATTCGGGACTGAGGGTTAAGCGACAACACGTCCCTGACTGGATCTGTGTACATAATGCCGTAGCCTTCATCACTGGACCCAGGGGCAGTATCACCACCATAGTAGAACTTTATATTACGTTCGCTCTCAGGTGAGTCTTGGTCAGATGGTACATATAGAGAGTAGGTGTCGGTAACGTAATTATTTGGGTATGCATAAGATATCGTTCGAGTAAGTTCGTAGCTCTCTTCACCCTCGCCTTCAACCGTGTACCTAATAACTGCTGTTGCATCGCCAGTAGAACCTTCTGGTAATCCGTCTACGTCACCACCTTCTATTGCAGAACCTGTAACTGAAACGATCTCTACACTACTCCAGGATAGGCCACTTTCGTTCTCAGCAGCACCAGCTTCACCATACAATTGACCGCCGATATTAAGCATTGGGCCACCGCCACCACAACAATACTGATATGTACCCTTGTAGTAGATCTGATCGGAACCACTAGTCGGAGTGTAGTACTCACCCGTCTCATTGTCTATTCCACCTTGAGGTCACCAAACAAAAAACCCGAGACAAGCTCGGGCACTTTGTTTGGTGA
>CAZOUW010000004.1:0-60420 GCA_964583075.1 uncultured Candidatus Saccharibacteria bacterium
TGGTGCTTATCCCTCACTTTGGGGTACGTTCCTACGCGTTACTCAGCCGTCCGCCGCTCGTGTACTTTCACACTATATTCAACTCGTTAAATACAGAGTGAAAGCCTTACCGCTCGACTTGCATGTATTAGGCACGCCGCCAGCGTTCATCCTGAGCCAGGATCAAACTCTCCAAAAGAATAAGACCTGATACTGTTTTTTAAAAGAAAAACATTCAGTCAAATGAACTGACGTTGATAAATTGCACTACTCAACTTTTAAAGTTCAGTTTTTTGAGACACCTAAATATAAGATCCACAAAAAGCTCGTTACATCTTATCTGTTCTTAATATGTATGTCAATACTAATTGGCAGATTCTGTTGTATTTTCGTCTTCATCGTCTTTTGGTTCAATAGTCGTATCCACCAAGGCTAATGATGCTACTGTATCGCCATCGTTCAAGCGCATGATTCTCACGCCTTGTGTTGCACGACCTAGCTGTGGAATATCTTTGAGCCCTAATCGAATCGTCTGACCTTGCGTAGAAATAATAATTACCTCCGTCTCACCGTTTGTTAGTGCCTTCACGCCCATCAGATCGCTCGTCTTCTTGTTGACAACCGCGGAACGGATTCCAACGCCACCACGAGCATGCGCCGTGAACTGATCTACCTTAGTCCGCTTACCGTAACCCAGCTTACTTATAACAAAGATGTAGGCACCTTCTTCAACTAAGTCCATACCAATAACTTGATCACCACTACGAAGTCTTATGCCACGAACACCGCGTGCTGCACGGCCCATAGGCCTCACATCCTTTTCGTGGAAGCGAATCGCCTGACCCTGGGAGGTAGAAATAAGTACCTCGTTATCACTGTTAGTCATCTTGACCCACTTCAGCTCATCACCATCATCAAGGTTGATTGCAATCAATCCTGTGCTCCGAACATTTTGGTATTGTTCAAACGGCGTTTTCTTAACGACGCCTTTGACCGTACACATAAATAGGTTGCCGGTTTTCTCTTGCTTAGAAATATTAATGACTGAACTAACCTTTTCTTCTGGCTGGAGTTGTAATAGGTTAACAATTGCTACACCTTTGGCTGTTAAGCTAGCTGCTGGTACTTCATATGTCTTGATCCTAAAGACGCGCCCCTTGTTCGTGAAGAATAGCAAGAAGTCATGTGTTGAAGCATTTACAACGTGTTCAATGACATCTTCTTCGCGTGTTGTCATGCCCCGACGACCCTTGCCACCACGTCCCTGCTTCTTATATTCACCTACTTGGCTTCGTTTAATATAGTTAGCTGATGTAAGCGTGACAACAACCTGTTCATCAGGAACAAGGTCTTCATCGCTCATTTTTCCAAGTTCTTGGGGTACAATTTTTGTACGACGCTCATCAGCAAATTGCTTCTTAATCTCCTTAAGTTCATCTTTGATGATCTTAAGTATCTTCTTTTCGTCAGCTAAGATTGCCTCGAGCTCGCTAATCAGTTTAAGAAGTTCGGCAAGTTCATCCTCTATCTTCTTACGTTCTAGCCCGGCCAGAGTACGGAGCTGCATTGCGAGGATTGCCTTTGCCTGAATTTCACTTAAATTGAACTTCTCCATCAGGTTTTCTTGGGCTTCGTCAGTCGTTTGGCTCGCACGAATGGTGGCAATCACTTCATCAATGTGGTCAAGAGCAATTTTCAGCCCCTCTAAGACGTGTGCACGCTCTTTAGCCTTACGTAGTTCATATTCAGTCCTACGACGCACCACAGACTGCCTATGCTTAATGTACTCCTGCAAGATATCTTGCAAGCCAAGCACGCGTGGTTGAATACCGTCAACCAATGCCAGCATATTGAAATGGAAGCTACTTTGGAGCGGTGTTAGCTTATAAAGCTGATTCAATATCTTCTTAGGGTACGCATCCTTTTTGAGGTCAATAACAATCCGCACTGTCCCCCGTGCACTTTCATCACGCAGATCTGAAATACCATTAATCTTCTTATCTTTTACAAGATCAGCAATCTTCTCAATCAGACTCGCCTTATTGAGTGCATATGGTATCTCGGTTATAACAATAGAGTGGCGCCCCTTCTTGTTCTCTTGAATATCAGCCACGGCACGCATAACAATACCGCCACGGCCAGAGGCATAGGCTGTTCGGAGCGACTCTTTACCGTATACAATGCCACCTGTTGGAAAATCTGGGCCCTTAACATACTCTAATAAATCATCCGTATTTGCATCAGGGTGCTCGATTAAGTGGATTGTCGCATCAACTAATTCACCGAGATTATGTGGTGGGATATTAGTAGCCATACCGACCGCAATACCCATCTGACCATTCAAGAGGAGATTCGGTAATTTTGCAGGCAGTACCGTTGGCTCTTTGCGTGTACCGTCGTAGTTGTCCCTAAAATCAACTGTTTCTTTCTCGATATCATCAAGTAGTGCCTCGGCAGGCTTGGCCATCTTTGCCTCTGTATATCGGTAAGCAGCTGGTGGGTCACCGTCCATTGAGCCAAAGTTACCCTGCCCCTGTACTAACTCGTAGCGCATTGACCAATCTTGGGCCATACGAACCATAGAATCATAAATAGCGCCATCACCATGCGGGTGATATTTACCCATAACTTCACCAACAATTTGTGCACTCTTAACCGTCTTACCACCAGGACGAATACCCATTCTATCCATCACATACAAGATACGTCGATGAACTGGCTTAAGACCATCCCGCACATCAGGTAATGCACGTGCGATAATCACACTCATTGAGTAACGGAGGTAGCTGTCTTCCATGACATTCTCGACTGTTCGGTTTTCGAGCATGCGAGAGTGGTTTTGTTCCTGCACTACTGTTCCTTCAACTGGTGTTATGTTTTCTTCATCCATACCTAAATATCCAATTCCTCTGTATTAGCAAACTTGGCGCGTGCCTGAATAAAGTTTTTGCGCAACTCTACCTCTGTTCCCATTAACTTATTGAAAATCGCGTCTGCCTTTTCAGCATCTTCGACCTTAACTTGAATCAATACGCGATTCTCTGGGTTCATCGTTGTATCCCATAGCTGATCAGCGTCCATTTCACCCAAACCTTTGTAGCGGCTCACCTCTGCACCAGCTTGTTTAGAAATGTCTTCGCCCTCTTTAACAGCTGTACCCCGTTCCGTCTTAGCCGCAATTAACTTCTGTAATAGTGCGTCGCGCTCTTCATCTGAATACGCATAGTCTTTCTTCTTGCCGGCCTTCACTAAAAACAACGGTGGCTTAGCTAGGTACAAGTGACCACCATCAATAACCGGCCTCATGTAACGGAAGAAGAATGTCATGAGCAGCGTGCTAATGTGACTACCGTCAACGTCAGCATCGGTCATAATAATAATACGGTGGTAGCGAAGACGCTCAATATCCAACTGTTCACCAAGACCCACACCAATTGCTGTTATCAAACTCTTGATCTCGTTGTTGGCAAACATCTTATCAAGTCGTGCTCGCTCAACATTCAAAACCTTACCACGCAGTGGCAAAATTGCTTGCGTTTTGCTATCACGACCACTTTTTGCCGAACCACCAGCCGAGTCACCCTCCACAATATAGAGTTCTGAATTGCTCGGATCTTTGCTTGAGCAGTCAGCCAATTTTCCGGGCAGTGACGTGCTGTCTAGAGCGCCTTTTCGGATCACGTTCTCCCGTGCAGCACGAGCTGCAGCTCTCGCTCTGGCCGATAATATTGCTTTATTTACAACCTTTTTTGCAATCGCTGGATGCTCTTCTAAGTAGTAGGCCAGGTACTCAGTCATAACCTGTTCAACGTATCCGCGAATTTCTGGGTTACCAAGCTTGTTCTTGGTCTGGCCCTCAAACTGCGGATCCGGCAGCTTTACTAAAATAACTGCTGTAAGGCCTTCGCGACAATCTTCACCACTCAGGTTTTCTTCCTTTTCCTTGAGTAAACCGTTTTTACGAGCATAATCATTAATAACCCGGGTCAGTGCTGAACGAAAACCAGTTAGGTGCGTGCCACCATCAGGGGTAAGCACGTTGTTAGCAAACGGCTTAATCGCCTCCGTATAAGCATCGGTGTACTGCATTGCAATCTCAACCTGAGTATCTTCAACATCCTTCTCTACATAAAAGACGTCTTCATCAACGACATCTTTACCAAAGTTAAGGTGCTTAACATACGATTGGATACCGCCTTCAAAGTAAAATGCAAATCGCTCCCCTGTTCGCTCGTCGTGAACAAACGTTTTAAGACCTTTTGTCAAGTAAGACTGATGCCTGAGATAGTCAACTACCCATTCGTAATCGATTTCAACGGTCTCTTTAAAGATAGTTGGGTCCGGATAGAACGTAATGATTGTGCCGCTATCAGCTGTTTTGGCGCCCTTTTTTATATCTGCTTTGGGGATACCCTTTTCGTAGTCCTGTGTATAGATATAGCCATCTTTGTGAATCTCCGCACTCAAATTCGTAGATAAAGCGTTAACTACACTGCTTCCAACGCCGTGAAGACCACTTGATACTTTATAGCCACCCCCACCAAACTTACCACCAGCATGCAGTACTGTTAAAACAGTCTCTAGCGCACTCTTGCCCGTCTTCTCCATTTTATCAACAGGGATACCACGACCATTGTCCTTAACGCGCACGCCACCATCGCTGAGCAATGTAATGTGTAATTCTGTTGCATGCCCTGCAATTGCTTCGTCAACACAGTTGTCAGCAATCTCTTTTACAAGATGATGTAAGCCATCACGACCAGTTCCACCAATATACATTCCGGGACGTTTACGAACTGGCTCTAGTCCCTCTAGAACCTGAATTGCTTCCGAATCATATTGTTTTTGTTTATTCACGCTCAACAACCCTCTGCATTTGCATATACCTTACTTTTTCAGTTCCCTCGTTTTTACCTAAACCCATTGTAGCGAAGAATGCTTGTATAGACAACAGAAAAACCTTGTTTGAACACATAGTTTTATGGTTCAATAAGCTTAAGTAATTTAACAACAATAGGACGGGCCCAGAGATGTTCAAAAAGCTTTTGTCGAATTTGCCGTTTAATCCCAGCCTCATAACAGAGGTTTCTTTCTATACCAAAAGACTAAAACAAGAATCCAGTCTAAGGAGAATTGGTTTTGTATTTGTCGCCCTGACACTAGTTGTTCAGGTGTTTGCGGTTATTTCTCCCGCTGAAGCAAGCAATCAGTGTAGTAATAATGATATTATCCTTTGTGGCTTTAGGTCAAAAAGCGAGGCAGTACAGAAATGTAACGCAAATTCGCAAGGATTTAGAACAATAATTGAGTACTACGGCGTAAGCTGCACAACCTTAAACTCTGCGAGTACAAAAACCATAAAATCAAGTGATTATAACGGTCAACTTTACTCCATGGGGCGAAACCCCTATCAAAAACCTGGAGAATACGCAAAAGATATCCCTGGAGCAGGCAGATTTTATCTGCGCCCACTTTCAAGCTGGGGTAACAATTCTTACACAATGCTAGCTACTAAAACACCGGATGGTATGCCTTTTATGGTCATGTATGACTGTGGCAATATTGTGATCCAGAACGGTTACACCCCTCCTGCTAAACCTGAACCACCAGCAGTGCTAAAAGTAGCCAAAGTTAATGAACCTACCGGTGCCGTAAAACCAGGGGACACAATTAAATACACGATTGCCTTTACTAATACGGGAGGCACGGCTGCGCTTTTCTCTGTTAATGATACGCTCGGACCTGAGCTTGAATATGTCAGCTCCAACACAAATGGGTGGCCACAAGAACAGAATGGTCAACAATTCAAGTGGTACAACAATACGCCTCCATTCTACACCTTTGGTAATACTGATGCCTTTGGTACGCCAGGGTTCATAACCTTGACCGCTCGGGTAAAGGCTGGGACAAAGTCAGGCACTTCTGTCTGTAATACCGCGTGGCTTGGTCATTATGTAAATAGTACGCCTAAGACCACTGATAAGGTTACTGTTTGCAACAAGGTGCTGGTGGAGTGCCCCCCTGGCACAATCGCAAAACCAGATGGTACCTGTGAAACACCCCCTCCCCCTGAAGAAAAAAATCCTATTCTTGCAATTGAGAAGAAGGCAAAAAACCTAACACAAAATATCGACGACGCCAACAACACCACTGCCGCTGCAGGCGATACTATTGAGTACACTCTCGTAACCAAAAACTACGGTAATGGTGATGCCAAGGATACTATTCTAAAGCCTGAGGAATTAGCGGATGTACTTGAGTATGCTGATCTTGACTTTAACTCTTTGGATGGCGCCATTTTTGACCAGGATACCAAAACTATAGCTTGGACTAAGCCTATTACCATAAAGCCCAACGAGTCAGTAAAGAGAACTTTTAGAGTAAAGGTTAAGAACCCTCTACCTCAAACACCGACTCCTTCTGGTAACCCTGGATCGTTTGATCTTGTGATGACCAATGTTTACGGCAACACAATCCAAATAAAGTTACCGGGTGGAGTCGCAAAAACAACCGAACAAATAAATCAAACCTTGCCTAACACTGGTCCGGGTGAAGCTCTTCTAGCCGGTAGCGTACTCACGACTATTGTTGGCTATTTCTTCGCTAGATCAAGACTCATGGCAAAGGAACTCGAACTTGTTAAGCAGGAATATTCATCAGGGAGTTAGACATGACAGAAAAACTACATCATACATCACCCGAACATCACCGTTCCGCCGAACACAGTGAGCAGACAGAACAGAAGCACCTCAAAGAGTTGCAAGAAAAAGCCAAGGATAGCCAAGAAGTATCGAAAGACACCATAGAGAACATCAAACGAAGCATCGAATCAACTGCTGTCAGCGGCAAAGAATATAGTGTTGGCGAAAAAGAAGCCAAACAATCCCATACCTATGGTGTAACTAAACACATTAAAAAAGACGCCTATAAACGAGTCCTCAAGAAAACACAAAGCCAGTTAAGTACACCCGAAAAAAGCTTCAGCAAAACTATTCACAACCCCGCTGTCGAAAAAGTTAGCGATATCACCGCCAAGACTGTTGCACGACCAAGTGGGATACTATTTGGTGGCATAGGTGCGTTTGTCGGCAGCTTAGTTATATTGCTAATCAGTAAGCGTAGTGGTTTTACATATAATTACCTGATATTTGTATTGATCTTTATATTTGGATACTTTGTTGGTCTGATCGCTGAACTGCTTTACAGAGCTGTAAAGCCTCGCAAGAGTTAGCCCTTTTTGCCTGACTGCATCAAGTTACCGTCACTATCAATAGCGATTTCGTCATTACCGAGCTTACTAAGATCAATCTCAACGTGGTCCTGTTTTGCAGATTGATCATCCTGAACATTAGATTGCACCTCAGGAGGTGCAGTAGTTAGACGCGAAGGGTCACGAACGTTAATCTCATCTTGTCGCGGCTGAATCGGCTTAAATGTTTGCCCTGCTCCAGCCACTGGAGCGGCTGGTTTAGGCGCAGATGGACGCTGGGGTACAGGTGCTGGAACGGGTGCAACGGCTTGTACCTTTTTCTTTGCTAGCCATTCATCAAGAAAAGAGCCCTGTCCCGGACGCTTTGGCGGTATAGCCGCGCTACTACTAGCTCCTTGTGCTATAGAGCCAGCAGGACGGCTAAGCGGAGAACCCTGGGCAGGCCTTGTCGGCTCTTTGGTGGCCAACCGAGTGAAGATCTCTGACTCCACCTTAGCCTTAGGGCGGCCATACTTGGCCGCTGAGAGCTGTTTTAGTGCCAATGCTAGCTTTTCATTAGGTTGACCCAAAGTAGGCAGCGTAGACATGCTAAATGGCTGTGTAGGCACCCCCCCTATTAACGTCCTGACAATTGTATTGAAGTTGGGTACCCTTAATAAGTCATCGCCGTCAAACAAAGGCTGAAAATAGCGTGAAAGTGCCTCAACATCGTTTTGACCAATACGAAACGAGACAATCGTACCCATATTACCAAAGACGGCTTCCCTAATCTCATCTGTTAGCTGAGTAGTAAACTGGTTGGCAACTATCAGGTTAAGGTGGTACTTCCTAGCTTCTGACATGATGGTAGCAAATGAATCCGTTGAGAAGTTCTGAAACTCATCAACATACAAGCAAAAATCGGTACGCTGATCTTCGGGGATGGTTGCCCGACTCATAGCAGCCGCCTGGAACTTCATCACAAAAATCATACCAAGCAGTTTCGAGTTAAGCTCCCCTGTTCTACCCTTACTGAGATTCACAATTAGGATCTTTTTGTTATCCATAATATCGCGCAAATCAAACGAGCTCTTGGTTTGACCAATGATGTTGCGCATCATTTCGTTAGACATAAAGGCACCAAACTTACTCACAAACCAGCCCAAAACCTCCGATTTATGGTAATCACTGGTTTGAGCCATTTCTTTGTTCCAGAAGTCCAACACTGTTTGGTCAGTAACATACTGTTTGAGTTCACGCTCATAGTTCTTATCAGTAAACACCTTCGGAATATCAATGAATGTTCCACCAGCCGGGTTGGCCATAACCGTCAATGCAGCATTCCTAAACCAGTGTTCATAACGAGGACCAATAATACCCTGTCGTTGCGGATCATACAGTTTATAAAGCATGTTAATTGCCTCTTGGATCAAAAAGTCTTTTTGCTCCGGGAGATTAAACTCAAACATGTTAAGGCCCATTGGGTATGTCATCTCTGATGGACAGAAGTAAATAACGTCTTCTGTGCGTTCCTTGGGTACCATCGATAGCAATCTCTCTGCAACATCGCCGTGTGGATCAATAAATGCAAATCCCTCGCCGTTAAGCATATCTTGCAGAGCCAAGTTTTCCATATAGGTAGACTTACCTGTACCTGTTTGCCCCACGACATACATGTGACGCTGGCGATCACTAAGACTCAAGCGAATCGGCTTCTTGGAACCCCTAAACACATTGTAGCCGAGCAGTAAACCATCTGTTGGAATATTCCGCGGCGCATCAACCTGCTTGGACGCCTGACGCTCCAGTTGTGAGGTTGGAATGTTCTTTTGGTCAGGAAAGTGAAAAATACCAGCCAGCTCAACTGAATTCAGGATATTTTTATTACTTGCCGGTGGGAAAAACCGCAAAATATAAGCCGTAACAAAGCTGTCTATATCCTTTGCTGGCGTATACTTAAAGCCATTCTTGCCCGGGGCATCATAGAGCGAAAATGATGCGACAACATGATTGAGAATTGTCTGTGCCTTTTGGGATACATTAGACGATGCAACTACACGAATCATGGTCTCATAACCAGGGTGACGAGTTTTATCATCTATAGCATCCAACACTGCTTGTTCCATATTTGATAATTCTGGCTTGTCTGATCCTCCACCATCTTTACCGCTCTTATCTTCAGGGGGTTTCCAGAGAGAAACAAATATCTGCTTTATCCACCAAAAAGCCTCATCTTTTGGCTTCTTCGATCCATTGCCCTTGCGTTTTTTGCTTGCTTCTTCTGACGCACGCTTTCGCCATCCCGGATCAGCTGGCCTTAGTAAAATCTGAATACCAACCCCGTCCTCTTTATCAAGCTCTGATAGAGCATTCAAAAGTGACTGAATCGGGTCACGCTTGATATCCTGGTAAGTAGCGATTGGATACGCAAATGACTCTTTAAGTGTTAGTTCACCTCCAGTAGTTGCTGCAATTTTACCAACGGGGCTAAATATATTGTGCTCTGGCACTTCCTCTAGTCTTGCGGATGGGTAGGAGCTAATGACAGCCTGTTTAACAACGTCTACCATAGCAACTGGTACAGCCGCGTAAAACTTCACGAATCCCTTGGTACCGATGATTTCAAATGCAAAATGGCGTTGACCATAAAACTTCGACTTAAAACCCTTCTGCAGGGTGCTGGCAATAATACCGTACATGATTTGTGCTTTAGAGATATTTTCATCAATAACCTCACGATCATCTCTCGCTCCGACGTCCTTATCATCACTGGGCGGAGGCAGATGAATCAATAGTGGTACCATCTTGAGGCCGCGCTCATAGTTCTTTTGCTCGCGCAGCAAATTACGAGAATGAACAAATATGATTGGCCCCGCAATGAATGCGGCCAGTATAAAAATTGCCAGTATAAATAGTAGAACTGTCATTCTTTACTCTTGGATACGTCTTTGTTATAACGTTTTTTTATGTAGTCCGATTTGATTTCGCTGATTGCTTTATTTTGCAAATATGGATTATCCCGCGTCTTTTCAACAATCTCTTTCGCCTTCTCCACCCATTCCTTTTCTATAAGATCAGCATCATCAGCTATCGAGGGAGAGCTGCTTGACAAGCTAGTCTGCTGTGATGCCTGTGTTGTAGGTGGTTCAGCGCTCCTCTGAAGTTGCTGTGTGGCAGCAGATTGTTGCTGCACACCTCCAGGAGAGTTATTTTGAGATACCTGAACGGGCGGCAGATATTCAGGATTACGTTCAGAACCCTGCTGTCTTGTATCTTGGGACGCGGCCATATCATGCCCCTGTTCAACAGCAGGCAGCTCCATCGGATTGGGTAGTTGCGCCTCATCGTAGCTCATTCTGTTGTTAATTATATCAAATATCCGCCAATTTTACCCTCGTTAAGGCAAGTTTAATACATCTCCTACTGTACGGCACGCGACTTAGCGCTGTACCAAATAACAATGAGGGTAATAGCCAGACACAGTACAACATCTCTAATTGTTAGTTGAGTTATAGACTGTATCACCAACAGGAGTACTGGCATTATGCTTAATACCAATGAAACTATTCTTTTTTGGTAAATTGATATATCAAAAAATGTATCCAAAACTATGTTTAACGTGGCGTATATAAGGCCAAAAATAATAAGGAACGGCAGAAGAATAAAAATTAACGATAACTTCTCTGGGTTAACAGATACAAAAAAAACTGCCGCTGCTATGTAGCTAAAGCCCAATAGTAAAGTGTTTTTTTGAAGTCTTGTCATCAGTATCATTATACTATTTTTTGAAATAAAAGCCGGACGGTAAATGCGCCCTTTTATTTATGACTTAATTAGCGCTTACCGTCCTTGGCTATGACTGACCGCTCATATTTGCTGGTAGCAAATAATGAGCGCCGACACACATTTTTGTTTTAACTCCACTGGTACTGAGTGTACTTTATTTATTCGTTTTAGTCAAGAATAATTGTTGTGTTTTTTATTATTTATAGATATAGTCTATCAATTAATCGATTATTTCGTTGTTTTATTACTGTTGTATATATATCAATGAATTAACTAATCTTGCTTTGTCTTGGTGTTTTTTTCAGCGCTTGTTGTCATCATCAAATCGCAAGCAATCATTGACGACGAAAAATATCAGCCGTGTGCATCCTGGCTTGATGCTCACATTAATATCCGGTTCATTCTCTAGACGCTACGACCCTTCATGCGCCTGGAATTAAATTGTATAAAAATCTGAGCTTTTATTTTTTGTGCCGTAATGGAAGTACTAGTATGATAGCTTTGCTACTGTATTATAAATATCGTAAGAAATGTAAGCACGTGCAAAAATCAACCCGTATACAAATAGTGACAAAAATCCACCGCACTCGTCCGCACAAGGGCACAAAATAACCCAAATACTAAATGGTACTATGCGGCTAGTTAATCAATCTAATGCTTGTGTTGCCTATACCCAAAGTAGTGCCTTTCTAGACAATCAAACACAAAGCTTGGAGGCCTTGAGGCGTCAATCCTTCGACCCTTCAGGCTAACAAAAATACTAAAATGTGTACTCAAAATTTTGCAACCGTTAGTATATTTTGCCATCATCAATAGCCATGATGATGGTCCATGACTTAGGCAATTTAGTACGTATTTGATCAGGCTTGATTTGGTAAATACTGCTATCTTTACGATTAAATTTTGTTTTGTTAATTAAAAGTTATACACAGGTTTGTAAAAAAATATGCATAATCATGTTGACATGTATTTTAGTAATTTATAAGATGTATTCAGCACTTGAATAAAAAAAGTGCTCAAAAACAAAAACGACTTAGAAACAACGGCTTCTCGCAAGCCGTTGTTCCAATAAAAGAAGAGACAAACACTTTAAAATCAAAGCTCTCTAACAAAAACCCACCCAACAATAACTACACTCGCAAGAACCCATCACAATACGTGATGGGTTCTGCTTTTGTTTAACCCATAACCATCCTGTTAAAATTCGAAGTACGTTATGGAAGCCGTTACTCATGGAGTTTTAGAAGCAGGCTTTAGTGGCATTATTGCGGACGTAGAATGTCACCTTTCTAATGGACTGCCCAACATCATTATCGTAGGCTTCGTGAGTAAAGCAGTAGACGAATCAAAGGAACGTATCCGCAGTGCATTTGCAAGCAGCTCAATCAACCTACCCAAAAAGCGCATAACAATAAACATAGCCCCCGCGGACGTTCCAAAGGACAGTACCAGTCTTGATCTTGCAATTGCCTCATCAATATTAGTTGCTGGCAAAATGGCTCAGCCGGTACCGGAAGATACGATCCTAATTGGAGAACTAGGCCTGGATGGTTCTATACGCGGTGTTCGTGGCATCATTGGTAAGTTACTCGCGGGTAAGCAATGTGGGAAAACTAATTTTATTGTTCCTTCAAGAAACTTAAGCCAGGCTAGACTTGTACCCGATATCCATCTCTACCCTGTTAGTAACCTATCTGAACTCTACTTACATTTAACTGGAACTTCTCTCATTAACCCTGCTAAGCCTATCCAGAACCACACCTTGCAGACACAAATAAACCATGGGGATGACTTTAGTCACGTTGTAGGCCAGGCAGTTGCTAAGCGTGGCCTGGAAATAGCTGCATCAGGTGGGCATAATATCCTACTTAACGGTCCGCCAGGTACAGGCAAAAGTATGCTTGCAAAAGCAACTATCAGTATTCTGCCACCCCTAGAAACCAGTGAGGTAATAGAGGTAACTCATTTGCATAGCCTTACCAGCCACAGTTACGAAGATATAATACGCGTGCGACCATTCCGAGCACCACATCATACTGCTAGTAACACGGCTATTGTCGGCGGCGGGAAAAACCCGCGACCAGGAGAGATTAGCCTTAGCCATAGAGGCGTTCTGTTCTTTGATGAGTTTCCGGAATTTGACCGCCCAACTCTTGAAGCACTCAGGCAACCACTCGAGGATAATATTGTTACTGTCTCTCGCGCTAAAGATACAGTGATGTTCCCAGCAGACTTCATGCTAATTGCGACTGCCAATCCCTGCCCCTGTGGCTACTACGACACACACCGTGACTGTACATGTACGCCACAGCAGCTTGCGCGTTACCAGCGTAAGCTATCTGGCCCAATTATTGACAGAATCGATATTTTTACGGATGTCGAAAATGTAGCACATAGTAAACTACTCTCTCGAGATAAAGGTGCAGAGACTAGCGCAACCATCGCAAAACGTGTTCAGAAGGCACGTCAAAGACAGCGCAAACGCTTTAGTGGCATTAAAACCAACAGCAGTATGACCAGCCAAGACATCAATAAGCATGCCCTACTTACCCCTGAAGCTACCGATCTACTCAATGCCGCCGCAGGCAAGCTTGAGCTATCCCCAAGGAGCTATATGCGTACTATCAAAGTAGCTCGTACTATTGCCGATCTTGATGAATCAGATGAAATTACCGTGAAGCACATAACTGAAGCCATCCAATACAGACCAAGAAAACCACAACTCGTTTAAACAAAAACTTGACCACATAGTAAGTTTTTCATTAGCATTTCGTAAAAATGCTAATACTTTGCCAGGGGTAAAGTATAAAAAATCTACTACATAGTTGACCCCTGTTGCTTTATCTGTTAAACTTTACGGAAGTCATTAACAGCGTAAAAGGAGTTTGAATATTAGCAAAGATGCTCGCCTGAATGAGTCGATTCGGGCACCGCAGCTTCGTGTCATAACCGAAGACGGTAGGCAACTTGGCGTCATGAGCCGTATAGAGGCTTTGAGTGCCGCCAGAAGTGAAGGGCTTGACCTTGTAGAGGTCTCCCCTAGTGCCAATCCGCCTGTTGCGAAAATTATTGACTGGGGTAAATACAATTACCAACGAACTAAGCAGCTTCAAAAGAACAAAAGAAGCGCAAAGGCAGTCGATGTTAAGCAAATAAGGCTAGGTTTAAAAATTGGTGAGCACGATCTAGATGTAAAACTTAAGAAAGTTTATGGCTTTTTAGAAAACGGTCACAAGGTGAAATTTGCAATCTTTTATAGGGGTCGCGAATTGGCACACAAGGATATCGGCTTCAAATTAGCGGACAAAATCATCGAGGAGCTTGGAGATAAAGCAATTGTCGACCAAAACCCACAATTTAGCGGAAAACAGTTAATATTCACAGTAAGGAGCAACAATGCCAAAGCTAAAGACGCATAGCGGTACAAAAGACCGGTTTAAGGTAACTAAGAACGGTAAAGTAGTCCATGGTCACTCTTTTAAGAGTCATAACCTCTCAAAGAAAGGCGCTGCGCGCAAGCGCAATTTTGCGGTTCCACAAGTTGCAACTGGTAAAGCTGTTAAATCAATCAAACGGAATCTAGGAGTCTAATAGATGAGAGTTAAGCGAGGCGTTACAACACGCCAAAAGCACAATAAGATTAGAAAAGCTACCAAGGGCATGTCCCATGGTAATAGGGTGAGTATTAAGCGTGGTAAGCAAGCTGTTGTCAGATCTTTACAGAATGCGACTCGCGACCGTAAAAACCGCAAGCGAACCTTCCGACAACTGTGGAATACGCGCATTAACGCTGCTGCACGCTTAAATGACACCACCTACAGCAAGCTAATCGCCGGCCTTAAAAAGGCAAACATTAGTCTTGACCGTAAAGTATTGGCCGAACTAGCCGTAAATGAACCAGCAGCCTTTACTGCTATAGTCGACGCTACAAAAAAGTAAGGTAAGATTCGAAATCAAGAAAAACCACTCACGTCAGCGAGTGGTTTTTTTCATGTGCCAGCCTATCTATAAGCCGGGTTCTGTTATTGCTAGCCATCTATCTAGCCTGTTAATTGCTTAACAGATCGAGCGGATTATCGCACATATCTAGCGGGACACCAATGTATTAAACATACAAAAAGATATGCTACCTTGCAGCAGACAGGGTTTACCACCGCCGTATGTCACCACACAGCGCTGTGAGCTCTTACCTCACTCTTTTCACCTTAGCTCCAAAAGGGGCTGTCTTGTTTCTGTGGCACTTTCCCTAGAGTTACCCCTGGTTGCCGTTAGCAACTGTCATGCCCTATGCTGCCCGGACTTTCCTCTCGCCCATGGCGAGTAGCTAGCCGATAACCTGGCAAAGTATATTATACCATGTTTTTATTGCTATCGAGTATACGGTTTACTTCCCCGTCTGCTAGCTTGTTAAGCTCTCGCGGCACGTGGGTAAAATCAACAAGATCAAAATCTTTCAACATGTCTTTGACGATATTGTGCACTGCTAGAAGCTCCGGGTTCTTAACCTTGAAAGTACCTTTCATTTGATTTGTGACCAACAAGCTATCCATAAACACGTGGACCGTGCGCACTCCAAGCTGTCGTGCGCGCTCCAAACCAAGCCTCAAAGAATGGTACTCAGCCTGATTGTTGGTTGTGATGTTCAAATATTCGCCGTTGGTTTCAAGTACGTTATCTTGCATGTCTAACAACACGTAGCCACTCGCCGATGGACCCGGATTACCTCTGGAGCCACCATCCCCATACAGCTTGATTTCGCTTATGTTTGTTGATATATTTACATCGCTATTTTCAAGCTTTTCGGACGTTTCATACGGCCGAAAATCGAACTCAATGACTTTCACGGGCGTTTCTGAATCAATGACATCACCATAAAATAACGCCATCTGCTCATACAATTCTGCCGTCGAACCAAATCGCTCAAAGTCACCACCAGCAAGATCAAGATCGCCAATTCTCTGCTCGGTCACACGGTTCACTCTCGCTACACCAACCACTGCCCACGTTTTTGGGTCATCCTCGTGAACCTTATCAACCACAGCAATTTCATCATCAACCGAAATTCCCTTTTCGTCATTAATACGCAAGGTTGATGATTGAATTCCCTTCTTAATGTTTTCTATTTCTATATGATTAAACTTTAGGCTTTTCATTCCTACCCATTCTACCCTAGAATAACCTCTATGCATATTAGTGACTTCAGTTACGACCTTCCAGAATCAAAGATTGCCACTCATCCACCAAAAGTACGTGGTAGTAGTAAGCTATTAGTTTTGAGCAGAAAAACGGGGCAGATTGAACATGATTTGTACAAAAACTTTGTAAACTACGTCCAGCCGGGCGATGTTGTTGTACTCAATGACACCAAGGTTATAAAAGCGCGTCTGATTGCTCGTAGGGGTGAAAAACAGAGAGAGTTTCTGCTTCTTGAGCGTCATTCTCGTCAGCTCGACACCCACCATTGGAAGGTCCTTTATAGAGGTAAGATTAAGGTAGGTGAAACCTATATAGTCGGCCAGACAGAAATACTGGTTGAAGAAGTTCTTGAAGGTGGCCTTGCCTGCATTAGCTCCACCTCTGACTTATTAGAGCTCAGTGACACCTCTGGGAACGTCCCGCTACCACCGTACATAAAGCGTTCTGCAACACAAGAAGATATCGAACGTTACCAAACGGAGTTCGCACGCGTGGCCGGCTCAGTAGCCGCCCCTACCGCTTCTCTCAACTTCACGGAAGAACTGATAGACAAACTTACGGCTAAAGGTGTAGAAATCACCTATTTAACACTGCATGTTGGCCTAGGAACCTTCCTTCCGATCAGAACAGATGACGTTGAAGATCATGAAATGCATAGCGAATACTTCGAAATACCCGCTTCTACCACCGCTATAATCAAACAAGCAAAAAATAATAACAAGCGAGTTTTTGCTGTTGGCACTACTGTTACCCGCACTTTGGAGTACGCTCAAGAGCAAATTCTTAAATCTTCTACCTCAGACTTAACTGGTGAAGCAGATATTTTCATCTACCCTGGCTACTCATTCAAGATTGTAGACGGGCTTCTAACCAACTTTCACGCGCCAAAAACTACTGTTCTAATGCTTGCTGCTGCATTTGCAGGATGGGATAACCTTAAGGAGGCATACGATTCTGCCCTAAAGTCAGGTTATAAACTTCTCTCCTACGGTGATTCTATGCTAATAACCTGAGTTGCTGCTACAATTACATCTGTCAACGGGGTGTAGCGCAGTTGGTAGCGCGTACGGCTGGGGGCCGTGAGGTCGCAGGTTCAAGTCCTGTCACCCCGACCAGTATATTTCACTCCTTTATAGCATAGGTACTTCCTTTTCGCTAAATCAGCATCCTGTGAGATATATCCCTTGTGCTTGCTTAATATAACTGCGTAATCGATACTAAAGTTATGGAAAGACCAATACAATTCAGAGACCCACAGCTTGAGACTTCAGGTGAGGTTATTGGGTTCTATCCGAGAGAATTTTATACGTTTGATAATTTTGCTGCATTTCAAGTAGATTACATGGATTTTCGATGGCCTACTTCTGAGCACGCTTATCATGCTGCAAAATTTGTTGATACTGCTCCCGAAGTTGTCGAGATGTTAAAAGTCGCACGATCCCCTCACGATGCATTAGTTATAGCAACCGAACATAAACCTAGACGTGCCGAAGATTGGGATGAACGCAAAGTCGCAGTAATGTATGAGATATGTCGTCTGAAGCTGGTTCAAAATGCGTATGTACTTCAGAAGCTGCAACTAAGTGGCGACCTTGATATAGTTGAGGACTCGCCTAAAGACGATTTTTGGGGTTGGGGACCTAATCGTGATGGAAGAAATGAGCTGGGCAAAATCTGGATGCGACTCCGAGATGAACTAAGGTCGGGCTTAATAGAGACGGAGCCTGAATAATCTACAAGTAAAACTGGGTCATCACCCTTGATTAATCTGATGTTCTCAGGTGGGTTCCCGCACGTACAGGCCACAGCCGGTACAGATGTAAAGATCCCTATCAGAAAGTGTTAGATAATCATTGATGGGCGATGACCCAGCAATTTCATTATAGCAGCTACTAGCCCAATAAAACCTGAAAGAAAAAATTATTGAGATAGTTTACCACTGGTACAAGCAGCGGAAATAACAGGAACATAAATATAAAGATTCCCGCCACACCGAAGGACTCTATTTGCTCCATCACTCTCCTGAGTGGTTCCGGCGCAAACGCGTAGAGCACACGAGAGCCATCTAACGGTGGAAACGGTATCATATTAAACACAAAAACTGCTATGTTTAATTCTACAAAAAGACTAGAGATTTCATATGCTGTTGTTCCAATAGCAACACCCGCAAGCTTCATAATTGATACCCCAACGAGCGCCAAAAGCAGATTACTGAGCGGCCCGGCAAGCCCAACCAAAGCCGCCCCAAACTCGCCAAATCGTACTCTATAAGGGTTAAATGGTACTGGTTTTGCTATTAAAAACGGTGGCATGCCCAATAAAAGCAAAACTAGCGGTAACAGCACTGTTGTAAAAGGGTCTACGTGTTTTAATGGATTTAATGTTAATCTACCTAGGTCTTTTGCCGTTGGATCACCCAACCAATGCGACATAAAAGCGTGCATTGCCTCATGAAAACTAAGCGAAATAATCAAAATGAGTAAAAAAATAAATATTCCGAGTAAACCAAGGTCTGTTAGCATCGTATGTAAGTATAACAAGAATTGCTGTGGCTTGATAGTTGACTTATTAGAGGTAACTGTGTACAATATACCCCTGTTATGCAAAAATGTGAATTAACCGGTAAAGGCAAGCAATTTGGCCACAATGTGAGCTTCTCTCAGCGTCACACAAAAAAGGTCTGGAAGCCAAACTTACAAACTAAAACTCTGATTATCGACGGCAAAAAAGTCCGCATGAAACTTAGTACGCAAGCCATAAGAACCCTTAAGAAAAAGGGTGTTATCTCTAACATAAAGCAAGAAAAAGTGGCCTCATAAACGGCCACTTTTCATTTGAAACACGTCAATTAACTTCTATTATCGTTCAAGAACAATAAGCTGCGTTCCCTCAGGCAGGTCACCACTCTTTAGTTTAAGTTTGGCGACTGTCTCTTTTGCTTCCATTCCAAGTGTGTGCAAGACTTCACCCAATTCCTGTTGCGGCACCGGGTAAGAAGTCTCCTTATCAGCGTAGTGAACGGGAATAATAAGCTTCGGCTCCACCTTCTTTATAATTTTTAGCGCACCCACACCGTCCAACGTATAACCATTACCGCCAACTGGTATTACCATTACATCAATCAAGCCAATTGTCTCCAGCTGCTGATCGGATAGGTCAGGATAGATGTGCCCGGTTACAAGAACCTTTATATCCTCCGCTACGAGTTTATACATCGTGGCTGTTTTAGAACCATCTTCGTCTATATGTGCACGAGCTGGAAGACCCACAACAGAGACCCCAGAAACTTCAAATTCGCCTGGTTGATCTATGATGATCTTTGTGTCAACGTCTGGTTCGCCATGCGCGCCAGTGAATAACGCAATGTCACCCACCTTCGTTTGGCTCTTTAGACCAAGTTCGCCAAGATTATCATCAACAATAATACTCGCCTGTTTGGTTATAATACGCATACAATTCGCACCATAATACTGAAATTCCATCGTTAAGCCTTCCTTATTACCTAAAACGTTTGTTTTTATCTATTAAAATCTGTTTCTTAGCCGTGCTGAGCTTACTCAAAAACCGGTCTTTCACCTGTTGTCGATAATCAAAATCGCTAGGAGTCATTACAACAAAACGAATCTCCTTACCCTCTTTAGCCTCGAGCTGACTAACAAAATTATTGAGTTTTGTCTGATTAACATCTCCGATAACAAGAAAGTCTATACCCGCTGACTCATCTCGAGTAAATTGACCCGTTAAAATGGCCCCTTCTACGTTACCTACCTTCTTGAGCTCAGATATGTCATCACCCTCTTTTTCAACAACATCGTTACCAACAGTCGCAGTTGTTACCCCCTTGCCAAAAATACTTGATAACGCACGGTAATGTTCATACTTCTGATTCACTTCATAGTACAATTTGTTGTTATTGTTATCTGAAGAAATAATACCGATGCTTAACAGATTAGCAAGCTCGCGACGCACAGAATTTATCTGCTCATCAATTTTGCGAGTAATTTCGCGAACATAGAAAGAACGGTTTGGGTTAGAAAAAAACAGCTGCAATAGCTTTACCCTAGTTTTTGACCCAAACAATTGCTCAACCATGAATTTATTGTAACAGAATTATGCTCAATTTCGCGTTAATAGTGTTGTTACAAGCTCAACAATACTACTCTATTCAACCCCTCAAAATACACAATTTACGAAAGAAAACTGCTTACGAGCTCGTTTACTTGCTCACGACGCACCCAATGAATACTTTTATTGCGTTTGAACCAAGTGCGCTGACGCTTGGCGAGCGATTTATCGCCGCGGATAAATTCTACTTTAGCCTCATCAAGCGATAACTCGCCACGAATATACTTCACAAAAGTGCGATATCCAATCCCAGACATAGCCTCATTATCTGCACCATATGCATCAAGCAAACCCTCAACTTCATTGATAAAACCGTCCTCAAGCATCTGTTCAGCCCGCTTCTCTATCCGCGCATTTAGCTCATCCTTATCACGCCGCAAACCTATAACAAGTGTCTTCGGTCGTAACTCTCTGTCAGGTCTGGGTGTGTCCTGACTAAGATGCCGTGGATTGTCTGGATCACGCAATGAGCTACCCTCACTAAAGTGATAATCAAAGATGACTGAATCGACATACAAGCCTGTTCCACCCACCATTATAGGCAATTTACCCCTGCTTGAAATATCTGCTATAGCTTTAAGCGCATCTTCCTTGAACTGAGCTACCGAATATCGTTGCCCAGGCTCAATAATATCAAGTAGGTGATGTCTTACCTCTAATTGATCCTGCCTACTTGGTTTTGCGGTCCCAATGTCCATGCCTTTATAGATTGTGCGAGAATCAGCACAAATAATCTCACCGTTAAATCGCTTTGCAAGATCCATGCCAAGCGCACTCTTGCCACTGGCCGTTTCGCCAACAATTATCACTAGCGGAGCTACTTCGGCCACCACAACAGCCCTTCTACGTCTACGGCATAGTCATTTACATGGTAACCTTCTTGCTCTAACACTTGTTGATGACCAGATTTACCGCCTGGATAACCACTTGCTAGACCCCCCTGTTTATTGACAACCCTCTGCCAAGGTAAGTTTGGGTCGCCAAAGTGAGCAATACCGCCTACGATTCGTGCCGCTCGCGGATTACCACACAATGCTGCTAGCTGCCCATAGGTCATCACCTTGCCTTTTGGAATCTGCGCCACAACCAGTTCTACTCTTTGTTTAAAGTCATTCTGCTGTTTCACCATGAAGATACTCCGCAACTTCATTCCAATCCTTGCAATGTATAAAATTGTCTGCTTTCTGACCATGATCATGCCATCCGTAATCACCAAAAAGAATTGGGACTACGCCAAATTCATAGGCACTATTACAGTGCTCGATATTATCGTCTATGAGATAGGTGGCTCCTGCCCTTTTACACGTTTCCCCTTTTGACATTTTTGCGTATTTACCATGGCCTATGCATAGTACTTTATCAATTTGCCCATAGAAGATCTTCGATATCCATTTTTCAGTAGCCTTCTGCATATCAGCAGATCGAGATGATATGGCAATAAATTTAAATTTACCGTGTAGACTCTTTAGTACATCTACTGCACCGTCGATACTTGGTACATGAGACTGATCCTCCATATACGTAGCATGAAACTCATCTATTATGCCGTCACCATCAACATCATGACTTTCCCAAATCTTCTCATAGTGTCCCCAATACACACCTGTCTTCGCTTGGTAATGATGTCTCTGCAGTTCTAGACCATGCTTATCATTAACAAAAATGCGCAAAACATCAGTTGAGTCTGCTAAAACATCATCGATATCAATAGCTATGATAGGAATCTTAGTCATAGAGTCATACTTTATAACGGTATTTACCGCCGTACAGACACTTCTTTGGCAATAGTTTGTAAGAAGTCTTCTATTGTTTGTTCGGTGGGTTCATTGCCGTCAGCAAGGTCTTTGCGTACACGTGGTGTTAATTTACCGGTTTCAATCTCTTTTTGGCCGATGACAACCGATACGGGCACCTTCATCACCTCTGCGGCACGGATTTTTTTGCCAACAGATTCGTTGCTATTATCTACTGCTATCCTCAGGCCCAATTCTCGAGCCTTGTCCTCGAGCTCTTCTGCAAACTTTACAGTAGGATCTTCCTGGTTTACGGTAATCACCCTGATCTGTTCTGGCGCCAACCAAACCGGGAATTTACCGGCCGTATGCTCAATCAAGATCCCTATAAACCTTTCAAGTGATCCATAGATAACTCTATGGATCGCAATTGGAGTCTTTTCGGACCCATCTGCATCAGTGTACTTTAGGCCAAATCTCAAAGGCTGCTGAAAATCTAACTGGATAGTTCCCATCTGCCAAGGTCTCCCAAGCACGTCCTTCATGAGAATATCAATCTTAGGCCCATAAAACGCTCCGTCGCCCTCTTCAATAAAGTACTCTTTACCGCTCTCTTCTAGTATTTGCTTGAGCGCCTCTTCTGCCTTATCCCATAATTTTGGGTCTCCCATGGACTTATCAGGTCTAGTACCTAACCTAAAAGAATAATCCATCCCAAAAATCGAATAGAATTTCTCAGTAATTTCAAAAATCCTTTTGTACTCATCTTTTATCTGATTTTCGCTCACAAAAATATGAGCGTCGTCCTGCCTAAACTCTCTTACCCTTAAAAGGCCATTGAGAGTGCCTGAGCGCTCAAATCTATGCAACGTGTCTGTATCGCTTAATCTGAGTGGTAATTCTCTATAAGAATGCTGCTTTCTCCCGAAAACAACCATTGCATTAGGGCAATTCATAGCCTTGAGGCCATACAGTTCGCCTTCTTCAGTTTCTTCGGTAGTAAACATCTCTTCCCAGTAGTGATCAAAGTGCCCAGAAGTCTGGTAAAGCTCCTTTTTATTGATCAAAGGAGAAACTATCTCTTTATAACCTCGTTTGGAATGCTCGGCTCTCCAAAAGCTTACCAGTTCGTTATACAGTGCTACGCCGTTTGGCAGCCAGTATGGCATACCGGGTGCAGTGTGATGAAAATAAAACAGGTCAAGTTCTTGGCCAAGTTTGCGGTGATCACGCTTTTTAGCCTCTTCAAGCATATTCAGATACGTACGAAGTTCCTTGTCTGTCTCAAATGCCACACCGTAAATACGCTGCATCTGCGGGTTGCCCTCTTTACCGCGCCAATATGCACCACTCACACGCATCAACTTAAACGCCCCCACCTTGCCCGTACTCTCTACGTGAGGGCCACGGCAAAGGTCAGTAAACGGCCCATCTTTATAGAAGGATACGTCTGATACCGCACTGTCACTACCGGCCTCCAGCCCAAGCTCTTCAGTATCGATATCTTTAGCTGCAGTTGTACCAGCTCGTTTTAAATCGTTCAGAAGCTCCTGCTTATATGGCTGGTTGTTGGTTTTGGCCCACTTGATAGCTTCGTCTATTGGAAGCTCAGATTTCTCAAATGGATAGTCGGCCTCAATGACTGCCTTCATTTCAGATTCTAGCGTCGCAAAATCTTCGTCCGACACCTTTACGTCACCCAAATCGACATCGTAATAAAACCCATTCTCTACGACCGGCCCAACACCAAACTTGGCCTCCGGCCATTTCTTTTGAATAGCCGTTGCCATAATATGGGCCAAACTGTGCCGCATCGCATGAAGTTTATCTGATTGGTCTGACATTTATCTCTCCTTGCCCCCTATAATACACCAAAATTACAGAGGTGAAAATAATAGCCAAATAAAAATACCGCTTCAATGTTCTCGCAAATACATTTAAGCGGTATTTCTGTGTGTCAGTATAACACACCTCGGCAAAAAGCCACCTTACAAATTGTTAGTATACACAAGCTGGTATTAAAATGCTAGTACTTTTTGGATTTTCTTTTGGTTTTATTTTTACTAGTGTAACCGCGCTTCTTTTTGTAACGATAACGCGTGACTAGCAATAGATAGATCGCAACATTCACAGCCAATATGGATTGCCCAACAAACAACGCCCACTCATCAAGTATCTGGAACTTCATTGCCAACACGGCTACGGCGAATAGCCGCATGAGCACCCCTGTCAGCGAAATATCTACCGAATCCCTCATCGCCAGGACACGATAGTTCTGCAGCAGTACGTCAAGATTTAACGCGATGTAAGAAATTATAACCAGTGTATTTACGGTATCCACCCTTTGTTTCCCTTATAGAACAGTTTACCAAAATAAAACAACTTCTGCACTCTGCAGAAGCCCAATCGATTCTAAGCTGGTGGGCGGTACAGGATATCGCGTGACTGTGTCACACTCTTCCCTGCGGTACTCGCCTCAAATTAATGCAAGCATTATTTGATGCTCCGTTCCTCGTTCACCGAACCTAGAGGATCGAATCTGTGCACCAATACCTAATCGACCTTTGGTCGAACAGGTATTGGTGGGCGGTACAGGATTCGAACCTGTCACCTCAACAACGTCAATGTTGCGCTCTAGCCAAATGAGCTAACCGCCCGCGTCAGAACCGACGGTCGCCTTTCACCTTGCTACGCAAGGATTGCACGCTTTAGTCGCTTCTTCCTATCAGTTTTTCAAACAGTCGAATCGGCAAAGCCGCTCCTTGGTTTAAAAAACTGGTTTTGTAAATCAATCTTATCAAAAACAGAGGTAAACCTCAATGTTTTTCAAGTTCTATACGCAAATAAGTCATTAAGGCTGAGCCGTATGTTCTTGAGTAAGCCCTTAGCGCACTGGCAAGAGTATCTTCCTTATCTCTCTTGCCAACATGTCCTAAACCGTCAAGCTCAACTCTGGTAACTTCTGTATGCATACCTTCTTTACGTATACGTGCATTTAGGGCCGCCTCTACGTTAAAGCCATGTTTATCAGTGAAGGACAATAGATCCCATACATCCTCACGGATAGCCCGTTGTCCGCTCAGTGCTCCCCACTGATTCAATATGGCCTTTTTTACAATTGCTTTTCGTAAGCCAAGATAGCCTATCGTCATGGGAACAGCCTCATCTTCCAGGGGCGCGAGCAATGTCTCGATGTGGCTAGAATTAATTCCTTGTAGATCAGCATCCAGAAAAACCAGGTTCTGGTGACCATTACGTCGTGCATGATTGACGCCCGTATCCAGAGCCTCTCCCTTGCCCCTGTTAGCACCATGAGTTAAAACCGTAATGCCATCTATTTCACTAAGAATGTCCTCCGTTTGATCGGTTGACCCATCATTCACTACGATAACTTCATCTATCCTGGACGAGCCGAGTGCTGCTTCCGCTACGGGCAATACACGCTCACCTTCGTTGTAAGCAGGAATAATAACCCCTCCCCTAGTGGTCATTTCTATACTCTTCGCAGATGCGTTGGAGGTAACGGATATTGTGGATGCTTACCAGTGTGCCGGCCAGCGGTTCGCCCACCTTAAACTGGTGGCGCAGAAAGCCCCTGCTGAAGCCTTCCACGCAGGTATAGCAATCACATTCAGGGTCAATCACTTCTGTATCTCGTTCAAATTTAGCGTTCGTAAGATGCACCCTCTGATCATATGGTTGCCCGCAACGTTTGCAATGTTCACCGGTAGAAGGTTTGTGCTGAGAGCTTATTTTGAATTTCTTCTGCGAAGTTTCAAGGAGCTGTACATCTGGTACAGTGACTGAGCCTCGCAAAGAAGAAATATCAGAAGAAGCCTCAGATGCAGCCGGAAGGCTAGCTTTGCTGGCATTCGGGCTGCAGTCACAACCCTTCTGCCAAGCGGTACCGTGGCGAGCGTTGCGTGTTGGTAATACACAGTCCAGCATATCTATACCGTGTTCAATAGCAAAGCGAAGATCAATTGGATCCCCTACCCCAAGCAAAAAGCGTGGTCGAGCCGAGTCATCATACAAATCAGCCAGATAGGCAAGCATATCATGCATCTCTTCTCTACTTTCACCAACAGAGAGGCCACCGATGGCAATACCATCAACTGGCATACTTTGAACAATTTCTAGGCTCTTACGGCGCAATTCTTTATCTAAACCGCCTTGGACCACCCCAAATAATAGTGGTCGTTCAGAGGGCTTCATATCGGCCGTCAGGCGCTGGAATTCGGTGATAGAGCGCTCTAACCAGCGATGTGTACGGTCAAAGGCTTCTTTTGTACGCTTGCGCCCCTGTTCGTCTAGTGCGGTTACATCATCAAAAGCGACCATCATATCAGCACCCAGTTTCATTTGTATCTGAATAGACTTCTCTGGTGAAAGAAAGATTGTATCGCCAGTTTTTGGATCTTTAAAGGTTACGCCGTCTTCGGTAATTTTATTGATATGAGCGAGTGAAAACACCTGAAAACCGCCAGAATCAGTTAACATTGGCAAAGCTTGCTTTGAAAAGCCATGGATTCCACCTAACGCAGCGACCACCTCCTCGCCCGGTTGCAGATGCAAATGGTACGTATTGGCCAAAACCACACCCACACCAGTACTTTTAACCATTTCAGGCGTCAGCGATTTTACCGCACCACGTGTGCCGTCTGGCATAAAGGTCGGGGTTAGTACGTTTCCGGCCCGAGTTTTAAGAATTCCTGTACGTATACCGTTTATGGTATTTTTATACTTAAAAACAGGGGTAGTTTTTGTGGGTCGCATTGTTGTGATTATAGCATATTTGACCCACTAATGTTGACACTTTGTGGGTAGATTGATACTATTAATCGGTTAAACGAGGCGACTCATATTGAGTAGCAATAAGCGAAAGTCCCCGTTAGAGGACTTTAAGCTGTTCTACGAGGAGCTCGTATTCATTACTGGACGTAAGTCTGTAAACCGAATACAGCGACCACGTTTAACGGCGGCTGACTCGAAGTAACACACTTTTTGTTAGCTTATCAATCAACCCTTTTGTGATTTTTGAGAGACATCACAAAAGGGTTTTTTGTTTCTCACCTCTGTTTAGCATATTGACTTTACTCATGTTTTATGCTAATATAGCGTGTGCTTTAGTTGAGTTTTACTCCTAGGGTGTTATTTGACAAGTTGACATAGTTACCGTTAACGGCGAAGTTGAGGTATTTACAGATCCTTGAACCTCGCTGTTAACGCAGTTTGAGACACAGAAGAGAGCAAAAAATGTCCGCAAACGTTCTGACCTATGACATGTGCAGTATCGCCTGGTGCTGCATCGAACCCGCCATCAACGAGATGTTCAGCTGCAGAGTGACCAACAAGTTCGCCGGCACGATCGTGGTTCTCGATCCAACAGATACCAACAGGTTCCTGTTCACCGCAAGCATCGAGTCCGACTACACGCGCAACAACCCTGATGACGCCAAGAAGTACGCACGGTTCGCCGCGCACAAGGCCGAGTTGACCGCACGCACGGGCATGCCCAGCCGTGTGGTCCAGCAGACCGCTCCTCATCTCCTGACCAACGGAGACATCAAGTGGGGCGGCAGCGTCATACGTGACGGGCTGATCGTCGGCTTCAGCGGTGTTCAGGCTGTGTACGACGAGATGTTCGCCGGGATGATGGCCGAGGTCCTCATCGCCATGTGCAGGGATGCCATGACCAAGCCGGGTGGCATCATGGCCAGCGACTACTCCCACATCGGGGGGTGACAGCTAGCCATGAACAGTGGTGACAAGTAGAGAGTAGTTTGGGATTACCTGAACGGACACGGCTACTTGCCCTCCCTTCTCGTCCTCTTAAACTATTGTCTTCTTGTCATCGCTCCATAAGTGTGTACTTATGCTGATGAGTCCAAAAGGACGAAAGCGAAGAGTATGTTTTCCCACAGAAAATCACAAGTTATCCACTAGCATTTTTATAAGCGTTATGACAACATATAGCCATGGTTTGTATATATTGTGGCGATGATACACAGGTTATAAATAGCCGTTTACAAAAGCGTTCTAACGCAATATGGAGGCGCAGAAGGTGCCTGAAATGTGAGAATGTGTTCTCTACCATAGAACGCGTAGATTTGGCCCAGGCACTGCGTATGGAGCTCACAAAGGGCAATCTAGCCCCCTTTGACCGTGATATTTTATTCACAAGTATATATGATAGTCTTAAGCATCGCCCTCACCCTATCCAGGATGCTACAGAAATTACCAATACTGTTATCACCAACCTCGTAAAATCACATAGGGCCGTTTTTGGCCGCCAAGAAATAATCCAGGCTACTCACAAGGTGTTGCAACGGTTTGATACCGCTGCGGACGTGCAGTACGTAGCATTCCATAAACCATAGAGCTTAGCCAAGGATTTTGGGCTTGTCATTTGTAGCATGCCCAGTAACGGTCTCGCCGGAGTCGGTTTTGACTGCCTTCTCTGTTACGTCAAATTTTTCCATATACTTACCAAACAATAGCCGTGTTTGTGAATAAATTGCCGCAAAAGAACTGTAAACAATGCTCGTAATCGGTAGGTAGAGCCATTGTACAACCATCCAGATCGTACGGTGACGTTTGTAGCGTTTTGGGCGTGGCGGCAATGCCTTCATCCCAAGGAAGAACGTGATTAAAATACCACCCATGGCAATAGTTTGAATCCGGCTCGCCAACAGTGGTAGCTGATTGGATGCAAAGTCATTGGGATTAAACCAGGCTGGGATAAAGGCTGCAAAGGCCAAAATCAGAGGTGCAGTAGCCCAACTAATGTGCCCCTCAACCAGTCGACCGAGCTTCATATATTTATCGGCTTTTGGAATTTTGTTAGGAGTAAACCAGCCCTTCTCTACTACATAGGCAATATCGGAGGCACCATAGGCCCAGCGCCGCATCTGGATAAACTGCATCTTGAGCGTTTTACGATAGCTTTTATCCAGCACTGCATCCTGATAAATTGGCAAAAATATCGGATATACCTCGTGATTACCATCGTACCGAAAGTAAGTGCGCCAGAACTGGTGACCGTCCTCAACAATGGTGCGAACGCTCCAAAAATCAGTATCAATCAGCGCTGCCATACTCTGGGCATGTGACGAAAAGTTACGCAGCGCATGTGGCCGCAGCGCTAAGATAATATTCCAGAATGAGTTACCAGTAGCAACCACACGCATTGGTGCTGGCACATCCCAGATATTGTTAGTGAATACTGGCACTGGCTGATACGACACGTGGAGTGGATCTGGAGAAACGGCGTATGTATATGTCAATGCCGCTAGGTAGTTTACATGAGGGCGATTATCAGAATCCAAGGTTGTAACAATGACATTGATTGGATTTATTTTTTCCTTTTCAAGATACTTTTGGAGTTCACGTGCAGCATAAGTAATATTACCGCCCTTGCCTACAACTTCATGGGGTAAGCCGTCAGGGTGTTTTACGGCAATCGCATGTGCAAACTGACCCTTATACTCTTTAACGAGCTCTTTTGCCTGCTTATCTACCGCATCACCCCCTCGCTCCTCATAAGCCAGCACAAAAATGACTTTGTCCATGTCATAATGTGATGCCAGAACAGATTTAATAGTTGGCTCTAGGACATCACGACTCTCATTGTAAGTAGCAATTATAATTGCGTGGTAGATATCTTTGGGGTTAACAACAGCACCGCCTTTAAGACGTTCTAGATTGTTAAAGTGCCATTTTGGCAAATCTTTAGTGCGTTGGTGTGCCCTACTCGGATCTTCAAGCTGAGCAAGCATTTTTGGCCAGTTAAGCTTTTCGTGCACCTTCATGGTACGCCAGCCTTGTATTACCCGTATATTAAGGCCAATGGCGCGTACAAACCAGATCAAAAAGAAGGCTATTATCAGGATTGCCACGACTTGTGCCATAAAAATACTGAGAACAAACGGCAGAATTATAATTGACCAGGTTACAATACCCGGTAGTTTTTCAAAAAATATATAACGTGGTTTTTTCTCTGACTGAAGTGGAATTTCAATACTTTTCATCGTAACGCTAGCAGTGAATTACTGACGATTAAGGTAAGTACTAGGAGTAACAGACATAGTGCAGAGATAACAACTGCGTACTGGCGATGAATTTTATACGCTCGCATACTCAGCACCACCTGAAATGTGAATATCATCAACCCAAAGATTACAAAGGCAAAAAAAGTTGAACTATCACCCGCTTTATAAGCACTTAAACCTAAGTTACCCCTGTACTGAACAATGTAACTACCCCTACTACTGTCTAGCCTTAAAAGTGTTAAAAGTGTAGTTAAGACAGTAACGAATAAACTCGAGCTTAGAAGCAGCAAAATCAAACGGTCATGAAAGTAGTTTTTTGGTATGGGGCTCATGTTTAGCTTGATTATAAAGGGTTATCTGGAGTAATTCTAGCCTGGAATGCCCTATTTAGAACTTAGATTGGCGGGCCCGACCGGATTCGAACCGGCGATCTCCTCCGTGACAGGGAGGCATGTTAGGCCTCTACACCACGAGCCCAACAATCTAAATGCTAAAAAGCGACCATAGGATTTTAACAAAAATTACACCTGTTTGCAATCTGTTACAATATACAAGTTAATGCCGATGTAGCTCAGTTGGTAGAGCAACACATTCGTAACGTGTAGGTCAGCGGTTCGACCCCGCTCATCGGCTCCAGCGGGTGTCGTATAACGGCTATTATGTATCCTTCCCAAGGATGAGACGAGGGTTCGACTCCCTCCACCCGCACCACTAGACAAATATCAATTTTTATGTTATTATCTATTCAATGAGAAGTGCTGGTCGCGTACTAGAATTAAGCCTGGCTGCAAACGGCCCATGGGCAAATCCTGAGATAAGTGCCAAAAGGACAAGCTCTCTACAAAGATTAAGTTCACCGACGGAACGAACCATCGCCCTCGGTTTAGATTATTTAGCGCGTCAGCATACTTCCCTTGCAAAAGTAGCGCTGCAAGGAATTAGCCGCGCAAGTGCTGGTATGACATACCTAGGAAATGGTGCAATGGCGTCAGTTTACCGAAGCGGAGACGAAGTAACAAAAGTGTATAGACAAACTGCGCTAATGACTCCCGAAGGACGTGGTGAATATAGAGACAGACAGGATACCTTGAGCAAAACTCTCAGTCTGTGTCTTGGTAGTCTGGTTACAGATCAGACTTTTGAGATTGGAACGCATCCACTCGGTGACTACGAGGTAGTTTTAGGCAAACAACCCTTTGTTCGTGGACGCAATCTTAACCTATTTGTTACCAACACCACCGACTTACACGAAGACGCCATTGCTTCATACTGCCAACGCAGACACTCTGGCCAAGCACAGCTAGAAAAACTTATTGACGCTACTTTTGATGCGAGCGATTCATCGGGAATCGTACCCGATTTAAATGGCACGGATAATTTTAGGTTGCAAGGTGATGCGGAAGTTCTATCGTTAATTGATGCCCAACCTATTAGTCAACACGAACATCCAGGAGTTCACGACCTTATACTGAGCCAAGCTGAGAGCCTGGCAAGATTTCTAGACGCTGCCTAAGATCAGCCGACTGGGCAGGTAATCATTGTCCGGGCGTATAGCATTTTGTACATAACAGAGGTAGACTACTTGACTTTTCATAATACTTATGTTAATATCTATTCAGCCTCCTGAGACGAATGTCCTTGAAGCACATTGAAAGCAAGTGCAAGTCCATCCCCATCCAGCCGGAGGAATAATCACAATGGCCAAAGATAGCAAGCCCGACCGCAAGAAGGCCCAAGGCCTGCTCGCTGTAGCAGAAGCGGAAGCAATCGTTGGCATCCCCAATGATGACACCCTTCACGACATCGCTGATGCTCTGGGTGACGACCTCAGCCGCAATGCGAACCCGATCGTGCCCTGGTCTGATCCCATGATCCCCTTCGAGTGCGGCTGTGGCGCGATCATCTACGCCGATTCGGTCCACGACTGCGACGGCTGAAGGTACGGATCCGTGTTTGAGGAAGGTAGTCCTGGTGACGCACAAGCCGATTCATTTCGGAATTGTTCGCCACCAGGCTACCAACCTCTCACAGCCGACTTTGCACTTGCTTTCTTAACACTATGAAGAGCCCAGAAGTCCCTCAACTTAAGGCTACAAGAAAAGATGCAGGCGCACTCAGATATTGACAATTTATTATGTTTATGTTAACATGTAATTATGCCTGAACAACATCAAAACCACCCTAATCAGAACAAACCAGATCGCCCCGCCCCGTCACCAGAACAACTCAGCGCCTTTCGGACAGCTTATACAATGCTAACCCAGAAAGCCAATGAAGGCGAACGAGTTATGGCATCCGTCAGTGGTGATATTGAAGATATCATAACGAGACGAATGCATAGCGCTGATGGCCACAATCCTGACGAATTCATAGATAATGCCGTGGGCGCTCCGGCACTACTTACCATTGAGGCCGATTCGACCGACGCACGGTCGTGGGCATGGGTATACTCATACGACGAAGCCTATGTACATGATACCAGTAAGCTCGGCAGCTTTAGCGTTGCTACCTCTGAACACGGTACAGAACAAGATCTATACGAGTTTTATACCGATGGAAATATAGAGAAACTGGCGTTTAGCTTAGGGAGTGATGGAGTAGAAGACACCATCACCCACGTAGGCTGGCTAACACCGGAAGAAACTAGTGCCTTGGGCTTGTTGCTGGAGGAAGTGTCAGTCATACAACCAAATGAATGACCATTTGGGTTTTTATAACAATTTTTCAATGCCTATAACGAAGCACAATATTAGTGGTTTCTATATTTTTGGTTGAGAGCTTAGATGCCAGCCAGCACAGACCGGACATTTATAGACACGCCGTGGCTTCCCTAACCTCTTGTTGCTATTTATTTTTTTAATAGCATTCTGGGCTGCAGCGTCATTATTGTAGCGTACTTTCTTTTTGCAATTTGCCTTTTCTTTTTCACTTGCCATATCTTTAGTGTACGGCTTATCGAAGCAAATTAAAAACCTCCCCTTTCAGGGAGGTTTTTATATATTCCGCTAAATTTAACCTTGGCGGAATGAAGAACCGCGGTCGTAACCGCCTGTTCGTGGCTTGTCTTCACGAGGACGAGCCTCGTTAACAACAATTTTGCGTCCGCCTAGGTCGCTGCCATCAAGTGCCTTGATTGCTGCCTGGGCGTCATCTGCTGATTCAAACTCGACAAAACCGAAGCCTTTTGAGCGGCCGGTTTCGCGGTCTGTAATAACGTTAGCAGACGTTACTGTACCATGAGTTGCAAACAAATCTTGCAGCTCTTGATCTGTAGTTGCGTAGGGTAGGCCCCCTACGTATAACTTACTTGCCATTTAAATAGTTCCTTCTTTTAGTTTCCGGTCGACCTCTCTTAACGCACACACTTCAAACAATGGCTCGTAAGAATCCCGTGACATAACCATACACTACTTCTGTTAATAATGCTAGTTATTTGGTGCGGGAGCCGCATCAAAGTTAGGCTCAGCTAGCTTTATATAGGTCCTAGTGGGAGTCTTTTCCTTGCTATCATTCAAGAAATCGTTGATGTCCTTAAAGTTAAATACTATATGTGCAGCTTTTGCCTTTGTACCATCTTGTAACTCGAGTAACTTATATATTTCTAGAGCACTTCCTGTGTTAACAATCTCTGATGTTTGGCCAGGCTGAAGCTTAAAGATAGCGTCTAGCGTTTGCGGCGAAATATCACGATTAGATTTATCAATCACAAATGCATACGCCCCACCGTTATCACGCGTTGTAACATCGTCAGAGTAGCGCTTAGCAACATCCGCAAAGTCAGCACCACCCTTTATTTCCGCAAGTGCGGCATCAGCCCGCCCTTTTGTGTCAGTATCTATAGCCGCCAAAACCTTTTGCTGAAGAAGATTATCGTGGGCATAGCGCTTAAAATCTGCCCTTGACCAGCCAAAATATTCACGTAAGACATCTTCAAGCACGTCATCGCTACTCCCCAGCCGTTCTTGATTGCGTAGTAGTGTAATCTGATCTTCTACTTCTGAATCTTTAACTGCTATGCTCTTTTCTTTGGCAATCTTTTTAATATAAGCATCGTTGACTACTTTTTCCAGAGCACGACGCTTGTATTCTACAAGCTGTTGCTGACCAAACTCAGTGTTAAAATCTAGTTTCTGCTGATTTTCATAGTAATGTTGGTAACGCCGTACTTCGAATAGATAGTTTTCATAGGCTATAAATCTACCACCTTGACGCGCGATTGGAAACGGTATAACCTGCGTTGCTTTATATAGAAATGTAGACGTCGACTGAAAACGATACAGTGCCAACGTACAATACGTAAAGAAGCCCACCATTGTAGCCAGCACAATACTAACCGTCAAGATTACTATCTTATGCTTGGAATGCTGTAGTGGATATATATACTTACGCGCGCTTGAGAGCACCTCTTCACGGTGTTCAGCCACTGTTTCATTGGTAATACGCGGCATTGCCGAAGATGGTATTGCCTCTTCCTTTTTCTTGAGTCTTGGTCGCTTAAATTTCTTCGAGAACTTCTTCATTATCGCCCTTCTGTTGCTCCATTTCTTCGGGATCCATCTCTTCTGCTTCTATTCCTTCTGACCGCAAAATCTCTGATATCTTGCGAATTACTTCAGCCGGATGATGAACCTCGTGAACAACTAAATCCCCCATATATGTTTGTATCATTATTGTACCAAATCCAAGCAGAGTTGCCTGTATACCTTTTATTTCGTAATTTGTTGACTGGATCTTACTGAGCCCAATATCTACGACTGATTTATTAAAAAACCCTTTTTGTGTAATCTGAATCAAGCGCTGATTGGTCACAATAAACACGCTGTACCAGTAGATAATCCATGATGGAACAAACAAAATTATCGCCAAAACAAAACCAAACGCCAAGCCACCATAAAAATATGATAACTCTGGCTTAACAAGCGCTGGCAACGTACCAGCCAAGAGCGCCAGCATAGAAATAATCAGGCCTTTCCTCATCACAATTGGGTGTTTCCGGAATAGAAATAAGACTTCCTCATCTTCAAACTGGTCTTTGAAGTCTCTTTTCGGAGCTTTTTCTTTTTTAGCCATAAACCTATTCTACCTCATTTGACCCAAGTTGAGGACGCCAGGAATCTACTTGTATAGCACACCGTAGTGCGTAGTATCGCCACTCGGCATATACTGCTTGATATTATCGATTGTTGCAGTCGGAAACTTGCCACTCAATGCACTCGGTATCGATGTGGCTTGATTATGTGCCGCCGACAACGCTGATGTTGGTGTCCCGTTGTTATTTACCCAAGACGTGCCTGATTTACTACCTGCCTCAAGGTTACTTATACTTACTGGTGAACCGGCCAAGAAACTTGACCACGCTGACGCGCTGGTATAATTACCGTTCTTCTGAGTGGCAACTATAATATTACTGCCATAATTGACGTATACATTATCATCTAAGAATGTTTGCGGTAACAACGAAGTTGCTCCGTGAATTTCTGTATTTATTGCTGATACGGCCGTACCACTGGCCTGTGTAAAGCATAGAGGTGCAGGGGTACAACCATATGCCCTGGTTGCTGTACCAGTTTTAACAACTACGTTGTTTACCATTAGGTCCACCTTAACTACCCAGTCGAGGGTCGCCGGTATTGGAGACCGTACATCCCAGTCACTCGGTCCGTATATTAACGTACAGCCACCATTGGGGGTTGAGCAGCCAGGAGTACCCCGTTTATCAACATAGAAGGCTAGCGGATCACTGTCACCAACCAGAGTATTATTAACTAACTTTACTCCAGATGAGCCAGCAATCTCTACTGCGTTTACGCCGCTTGTAGAGTCAATAAAGTTATTTACCATAAGTAAATCATCGGATATTTCAAAAAATATACTTGCACCAGTTGCACCCGTAATGGTGTTGTTGGCAACATCAACGTCAAAGTTACTTTGGTCAAACCATAGAGCAACGCTATTTATATTTGAGAACTCGCTATTGAGTACTTTAGTGTACCGAGTACGGCTTGTCTTAAGTGCGCCGGATTGAGGGCTAGATTTATACTCGCCGTCAAGATTAAGGTTAGTAATCTTAACTGAATCCATAGTGAAGTTATCAGTCTGGTTAGTATTCACGCCCATCCAACCAGAGCCACTAATGGTCACGTTTTTAAGTGTGACGCCAGTATTTAGGTTCGAGCCGCCATTACCTGTCGCCTTTAGGGCCATCTCTGCTGAATCAAGGATTTCTACGTTACTAATTGTTGAGTTGTCGGAAGTTGCTTCCATCCGAATAACACCGAAACGAGCGGATGGGTCTGAGTAACGCTGAATACTTAAGCCCTCAATTCTGACATTAGCTGCAGAAATCTGAAAGAGCTGATCATAGTTTGAAACCTCAACATTACCCTTATTAACGTCGTTGGCTGTCATGTAGAGTTTATTACCGGAAGCATCAACCCAAAACTTTCCGTCAACCACTTCAGCTTGTGAGCTAACCTGTTTAAGTCGCTTACTGCCTACCCACGCTTGATCAGCATTTTTACCAATTGGGTCAGCCGTAGCGTAATCTCCACTGGTATCAGGTGTCATTTCTGTGTAGTCGGTATATTTCAGCGACCCAGATGTTGTCCAGCTAGTAGCCACACGAGACCCAATAAAGACAGGTGTTTCACCAGAAGCGGCATAAATATTAAGCTTCTTGGTTACCTTTGCAAGGTTACCGCCACCACTTAAGCCACCCTGTCTGTACGTTCCACCCTTGACTACAATTGAGTCACCGGCTGCAGATGCACTGATTGCCTTAGCCAAAGTCGCGAACGGAGCACTGGCAGTACCGGCAGCTGAATCAGAACCAGTATCATCAACATAGCGAATAGTACCCGTTAAGTCACTAATATTATACTGGATCGGCAAATGCGCACCAGGCGAACCAGAACCACCTGTAGCTGCTGTACAAAACTGAATAGCATTGCCACCAGATGCATTGCTATCACTGATATTTTGGACGCAATCACCGCCCGATTGCGGTTTGACCCCTATTGAAAAAGTCGCTGCATTCGACACAAATAACAGGCTTACTCCAATAAGTGCAACAACAGCTACACTGTATACTCGAATGTTCTTTGTATTTGACAGTTTTACCGCAACAACACCTGCATATTTACCGATAGCAGACTTTATCGATTGCCCCATTTATACTCCCAAACGTTCGCATTACTTTATAGGGTCATTATACATTAGCGTTTCAGTATCGTTAATAGATTTTTGGTACCCTGGGAGGGAGTCGAGTCACCACTGGCGACCCCAGAACTTCGCGGCTGCAAACATAGTTTGCACCGGAAGATTCTCTTGCGAACTGCCACTGGCAGTTCTCACCCCGACCTTAAAGGTTGCGTGTTCGCACCACACGTAACCCCAAACCAAAAGCCGGTCCCAAGGACCGGATCTTGATTTGGTACCCTGGGAGGGAGTCGAACCCCCAACCTTTTCCTTAGGACGGAATTGCTCTATCCATTGAGCTACCAGGGCTTGGGCTACATAAGAATAGCCAAGTTAACGCTTTTTGGCTTGGGTATATGCTTCGTGAACGGTCGAATATTCAAACAGCTCATTTTCACTAAACCAATGAGCAATCTCTTCTTTTGCCTCTTTTGGATCACCGGAAGCATGTATAACATTTGGCACGCCAATACCACGCTCATTTGCATGTCCAAAACCCATATGCGCATAATCACCGCGGATGGTACCTGGTAAAGCTTTTTGTGGTTCGGTCTCACCAACCATCTTACGAACCAATGATACGGCGCTTAGGCCTTCAAGGACCATCGCTATCACTGGCCCTTCTTGCATCATAGCAAGAGTAACCTCAAACGCTTCCTTGCCGCGTCTTGAAACCATTTTACTAATGCTTTCATAGTGATGGTAAAACTGGTCATAATCTGGCTTGAGCATTTTTGTGCCAACAATCTTAAGACCGGCCTTTTCAAAACGCGTCACAATCTCACCCACTATTCCGCGCTTCACAGCATCAGGCTTCAAAATAATTAACGTTCGTTCCATTAACTTCCTTTCGTGTTTTATTTTGAATATTGTAACAAATATAGCCCCTGATAACCATCGCATTGTGTCGTACAATATGTTTATGAAGTTTGCACGCGCTAAGGTCGAGTTTTTGGAATACTTAGAGATTGAGCAAGGCCGTTCTCAAAAAACCATCAACAACTATGACCATTACCTCACCAGACTGGAAGATTACGGGGGCGATATAGCCGTTGTTGATATTGACCAAGAGTTTGTACGTAAGTGGCGTTTATGGCTCAACCGCCTGGGCACCAATGTTAGCGACGAGCTGCAAAAAAACACTCTTAACTATCACCTCATTGCCCTGCGTAGCTTTTTGAAATGGTGTGCCAAGCGTGATATCACGGCCTTGCCAGCTGATAAAATTGAGCTAGCAAAAACTAGCCGTAAACAAGTCACATTCCTCTCAAACGAGGAATTGAATAATTTATTTGCTCAACCGAATACTAGTATATTACAGGGGTTGCGAGACCGAGCCATTCTTGAATTACTTTTTAGTAGCGGGTTGCGTGTCTCAGAGCTTACCGGCCTAAACAAAGAACACATAAATCTTAAAAAACGAGAATTCACCGTTCGCGGCAAGGGCCAGAAGGACCGACCAATCTTTATTAGTGAGCCGTCCGCCGAGTGGCTCCAAAAATACATCGATGAACGTAATGATACAGTACCTGCCCTATTTATTCGGCATAGTAAGAAAAAACAAGCAGAAGATAGATCTGGTAATTTTCAGCGCTTAACACCAAGGAGTGTCCAGCGCATGGTAGCCCGCTATGCCCTGCTTGCTGGCATCACTAAACATGTATCTCCACACACACTCAGACATAGTTTTGCTACAGACCTGCTTATGAATGGTGCCGATCTAAGGAGTGTACAGGTACTGCTTGGACACAGCAACATTGCAACAACACAAATTTATACTCACGTCACCGACCCTCACCTTAAAAAGGTTCATGAGCAATTTCATAGCAACAAGTGATCTAGTTTAGTGCCACTGGCCAGTACAAAGGGCATTACCTTCTGTACCATAAGGTATATTTGCAACGTAGTGGTTAGAGACTTCGTCAGGGTATCCATTATTGAAGTGAATCGTCAGATATACCAAGTATCGGCGACACTCAGCCGGCGCATCTATTGGTGTTGGGTAAGTTGGGAACGTGTGGACAATATACTCACCTGGCAAACATGCTTGGTTCTGGACTACCTGGCCATCTCCGAAATCCCAAGTACAGCCATCAACAATACTCGGATCATTTGTGGACCTGTTATACATCCTACGCCCCCACTCGTATGGACGATAGGTAGGCGTTGTACTGCCGTTGTTGCCACTACCAGAACCACTGCCGGAGGTCGTATTGCCACCGATTGCCGAATTTCCTGACCCATTAGGACCGCTGGTTCCAGGACCACTCGGATTTGGTGTCGTGGTAGGTGATCAAGTTGGGGTCATATCAGTTGGAGTTATAAGATTGCCTGCAGTACACAAGTCCTCATATTGTGCATCTGTCACCTTGAACTGCTTGCATATGGTATTTGTAGCCTCGATACCAGTAAGCGGTAACATTTCACCTAGTTTAGACGGAACTATATCACTTTCATAAGGTACGCGTACTTGAACACGGCGCAGGACATCTTCTGCTTTACCGGTGACATCAACGATTGCCTGTGCGCCTTCTATGTGAAGATTATTGGCAACACTATCATAGGCATTAATCTGGAATGCTATCGGTTTATACAAAGCTTTTATAGCCACAAAATACGTATTGCTTGTACCGTCTGTAGTTACCTCTACATTACAGTTGTAAGGGTCATCTGGATGGCTCGTACTGCAGTTACCGGATACGATGCCACCAGATGAGTCACTGAGGCTAGCCGTGCCAGAACCACCTTCGCTCGGATACATAAAGAAGGTCCTCGTTTGGTCTGCGATCGAGTCCTGATTAAAGCTGCCTGGCATTACAGTTACGCGTGGCAAGCCAGTTTTCAAAGTGCCGGGATCTTTAGGGAAAGTTGTTGAACCAGGAGCCTCAAACTGGTCTGTTCCACCTACCGCATCAACAGTGTTCTGCCACGAAAATCGCAGACTACTGATATTTCCTGTATTTGAGTGAATCGCCATGATGTATGTGCCTGTGTTTGGGTTAAGAACATCGTATTTGAGTTCACCAGGGTCCACGTCTATTAAAACGCAGCTATAAGAGACATTCTGAATGCCAGAAGATGAAGATACTGAATTATTGTAATCAATACTTGGACTTGCATTCCCGAGTGCTGTCTGATAGCCATCACAATCAGTAATATCACTATTGATTGCTCCTTGCTTAATGGCATTTATGGCATCTTGTATGCCAGTCTCAGCTGCGTAGAAGGCTTGTGTGCTCAGTTGCCTGTCTAGGCTTTGACGTTGCTCACGACGCACCACTAAAGTAAAGCTAGTAATAACCAGCGTGATAATAATCATGATTACTAGCGTGGTAGTAATGGCAACTAGGCCGTCCTGGTTCCCTCTTAGTGTAGTTCTCATGCTTATCTCACATTATACCCTAGATGTTTAAATTACCTAATCCTAGCACTAACAGACGTTTTATAACTGGTATATGCACAGAACTGACCGCCAGCAAGCTGACTCAAGCAACCGTCCTGCGTACCATTAAAGGAAGTTATTTCCCCGTAACCAGCACGGACAGTAACTTCATAGACCCCTGGTGCAGCACCCGGGCCAACATTAAGCTCAAAAAGCCGCATTCCATCAGACAACATGCTCTCTCCACCTGGCGGCACGGAACCTGTTAACGGAGGAACATTTGTGCCACACGCCGCAGGATCACTAAGCGTATCACGTATCAGCGCATGGTTATAACCCGCGACTCCCACTTGCTGAACTGTTTGATAAGTGAACCGCTGTAGCCCTATACATATATAGCTTTGGCTAGCCGGACCAGATGGCCCAATTAGGTTACCCCCCTGGAGCTGGATTGGACGAGAGATAGAATCTACAATATTTCTTGTTGCCTGCTGTGTTTTGGCGGTAATATTACCTTTGTAGTAAAGTCGCCCAACCTGTACGAGTACAAAGCTAGCAGATACTAAAACCGTAGTTAATATAGTAGTTGCTATCAGTAACTCAACTATAGTGAAGCCTTTGTTTGAAGTTCGTATTTTCATATTCATAGATCCGGTACCGTTACCTTATATGCCAGGCTCAATACCTGCCTTTCACCACCACCAGCTCTATCCCAGCCTACATCAACCTGATAGCTAACAGATCTAATGATTACACCTGAGTGAGTTACGGCCACATATTCTGGCCTAATAATTGCAGTGTACCTATCGCTAGTGCAATCACCCGCAGGAGAAGCAGCATTAGTTTTTACGACCAAACCTGCAGAGTTAAAACAAAAAGCATCAGCAGCTTCTTGGGGGGAAAACGTCTTTTTATTATCTAGGCCTGTGTCCAAACCATTATTCTGAACAATAATGCCTCTGTTTTCGAGTGCCTCAAATGACTCGGCCCTGGCAGATAAGGCATGGAGCATTTCAACTTGAGATTCTGCAATTTTTAGGGCCTCACCCCTCTCCTGGGATACTCGTATACCGTTAAGGCTGCGGGTTGAAATACTATAGCCCGTCACCAAAACAAGCGAAAGAACGCTCATGGCTATCAAAACCTCTATTATTGTGTCGCCACGTTGTGATCGCTTTTTAGTTACGCGCATGGACTGCCGTCCCATTCTGTCTTGCTCATAATCTTAACCGTGTTACTCAGTGGTTTTGCGCCGTCGCCAATAATAATAGTGGCGTATTGCTCCGACACTGCACTCCGTAAACATAAGGTAACTCCAGTGGATGGGTTTGGTGTCGATAAAACAGTAAATATGTCGTCGTATGTTCCGCCCGCAGATCTAGTAAATACATCATCTGCCTCACTCAGGTTACCACTAATCGTACGCATTTCTACTTGTGATGCCCCCGATGGCAGACCACTGGCAACAGCAGACGTAGGTGTACCAAATGTTTGCAAAAACGCTACACCGCCAGCAGTCGGATTAACGACTTTCGTTATATATAGACCAAAAGCTGTATCGTAAGTTTCAGCTGGTAATACTGTTATGTCTGCAAAACGAGGCCCTGAATCATCCAGACTATTTGCTGGTTCACCTGATAGATCTTTGGTGCTCCCCCAAATTGTATGAATGGCTAGATTATCGCAAGCCTCTCCTCCAATAGTATTACAGCCGGCGCTAGAAGGCCCGAATTGAATTGCCCTACCCAGAAATACACAGTCAGAGTTAGTACCTTGTACATTTGACCCGGTGGTTAGCGTTGTGCCATTACAAGTAATATTCTGAGTATTTGGATAATAGCCGCTTGCTACCTGATTAGAAACGTCTCTGATTTTTAAGTCTAGTTCAGTAACAGCTTGGCTGAACTGTGCTTTGGGGATACGTGTACTAAACAAGGCCACAGCCCCTCCAACAATAGCCACGCTTATGGTCAAGAATATTATGACTTCTATTATAGTAAACCCGCCCGCATGACGGCGAAGGCCGCGAATCATAGGCAAATTATAGCACAAGCGTATTAGCTAAAGGTAGAGAAAACTATGCAAATACCAATTAATAACAGGTCCACCAAACAAAACAACCACTACCGTTGCAATAATTAAGAGCGGTCCGAACGGCAATTTGGTTTTTACTTTCACTTTACCCCTAACCAAACTAGGCAGTACATACAAGGTACCAATAAGTGAGGCTAGAAATATTATTAAAAATACCTCCGCTATGCCTCCGGCTAACAACCCTAGTGGCAATGCAAGTTTCACGTCACCACCGCCTATCCATTTACCCTTAGATACCGTGAACAAAGTCCAGAATATAGCAAAGAATGTGATACCGCTAACAAACGATTGAACCAAACCAACTACTCCATCGCTACTTGCTGCTCTCAAGATAGTAAAAACTACGGCAAACACTGTAAGTACAGCCACCAAACTATTTGGCAACAACATCCACTTAAGATCATACACAAGTAAAGCAACGAGTATTATCAAACACAGTAGCCACACAACAAGCGCAGCCACTCCAGCAACCGTCATAAGCGTATATGGCCAAAATAGATATGAACATACGAATAATACCGTTGTCAGCAACTCTATGGCGGGGTATTGGGCAGATATTGGCTTTTTGCAGTAGCGGCATTTACCGCCCAGTGTTAGCCAACTGACGACCGGAATAAGGTCTTTAGCTGCTAAAACATGCTTACAGTGAGGGCAAACGGAGCGTTCACTAACCCAATTACGTTTGGTTTTAAGCCGCCATACCAAGGCATTTATAAAACTACCGAGGGCAAGCCCAAATATTACAAGAATAAGCACAATCATTTATTTAATAATACTTGTTTGGCCTCAAATAAAAAAGAGCGGATAAATTCCGCTCTTTTTACAGAGTTACTGTTTATTAGCTACCTATACATCGTGGTGCATCTGCACCTGTTGTTTCTACCTGATAAGAGACAGTGAAAGCTCGGCCACCTCCACCCGCTACAGGTGAAGCACCATTTGCATCACACCTAGTACCAGTTTGGATATCATAATTACTGATAGAAGCTGTTCCCTCAGCAGTTAGTTGCTGTAATTTGCTTGAATCAAGATATGTATTCAACGATGCCGCTGCTGGATCTTGACAAGATGCCATCTGACCATTGTTATTATTTAGACACTCATTAATTGCCGCAGAAACGAGTGACGCGTCATTTGTTCGCTGCGTGTTACGTGAATTACGTTGTAGTGCCGGAACTGCCAAGAACACAATCAAGATGATCAAACCTGCAATTGCAAGCACAATCAAGACTTCGATTATAGTGAAGCCTTCTTGTCTTTTAGTTTTATATTTTTGTAACATACCTTGTTTCCCCCTTTAAGGTGTTTTATTAAAAGCAGTATGTGCTTATGGTTAAAATACTATGCCTGTTGAAGATAAAATGCAAGTACTTTTACACAGGTATTAGATAATGCTGTTTGTCTGATTTACAAGACCGTAAATAGGCAGTAGTACTGCGGCAACAATTGTAAAAGCCACTATGCCCAATAAGACCATCAGCACAGGCTCAATAATGGTTGAGATAGTTTTGACCTGGTTGTCTACCTCTTTTTCATAATAGTCAGCTGTTTTCTCTAGCATATCTTCAAGCGAACCTGATTCTTCACCAATGTGAATCATATCCGGGACTAGTTGCGTAAAGTTTGGGTCACCTTTTAGTGATTCTGATAGCGATTTACCCCCTTTAACTTTCTCTATAGCCTTTCTTATTGAACGCTCAATGTGCACGTTATTGACTGCTCTGGCCAGGATTTCTAATACTTGTATTAAAGGTACGCCACTGGCTACCAATGTTGCGCCCGTACGGGCAAAGCGTGCCATATACACTTTTGTGAACAGCGGACCAAACAGCGGTGCTTTCATTTTTGCTTTATCAATCGCCTCTTTGCCACCAATAGACTTAACCCACCTATTTCCAAAAAATATGCTAAGACCCAGTAATATCAAAGCAACCCACCAATAATCTATTACAAAGTGTGAAACTGCCAATAAAATTTTAGTAATAATGGGCAGGTTAGCCCCAGGGAGATCTTTATATATCTGCTCTACTTGGGGCAGGACAGTAACGATCATGAAACCAACCACGGCAATCATCACGACAATCACAACCGCCGGGTATACCATAGCACCGCGGATTTTGCTCATAATCTCTGCGTCTTTTTCTTGCTGATTTGCTAACCGCTCTAAAGCTTTATCGAGTGTACCTGATGCCTCACCGGCCGCAACTAGGTTGACGAAAACTTCATTAAATACCTTAGGGTGCTTGGCTAAAGCCTGAGAAAACGAGTTTCCGGCCTCTACATCTGTAATAATATTGCTTATAATTACCTGTAGCGCTTTATTTTGAGTTTGGCCTTGAACATTGCGCAAAGACTGAACAATGGGCAAACCAGCATTGATCAGAGTTGAGAGCTGGCGAGAGAACAGAACTTTATCTTTTGTGGTGATACGGTTTGTGAATCTACTGATTAAACCACTGTTGTCACCATCAACCGGAGTAACATCAACCACTATAAGCCCTTGTTGCTTAACGACGTTTACAACAGATTGTATGTTGGTGCCTTGAATTTGTGCAGTTATCTTTTTGCCGGTTGCAGGGTCACGTGCCTCATACTTAAATGATTGCATGTTTAGTTCCTCATGAGCCTATCTAGCTCTTCAAGATCTACTGCGTAGTTGCGAGCTTCGTCATATGTGATAGTCCCTGCATGAATCAGGCCAACAAGGGTTTTATCCATAGATTGCATGCCAAATTCTGCGCCAGTTTGAATCACTGCCTCCAGCTGATGAGTCTTGCCTTCTCTAATAATGTTGCGGACTGCCGGTGTGGCTGTGAGTATCTCTGCTGCAGCAACACGACCGCCGCCGATTGACGGTATAAGGCGCTGGCAACAGATTGCCATCAAAATATTTGAAAGTTGGGCCCTAATTTGTGGTTGCTGGTGTGGCGGAAACACGTCAATCATACGGTCTACACTTTGCGAAGCTGAGTTAGTGTGCAACGTTGCAAAAACCAAGTGGCCAGTTTCTGCAATAGTAATTGCTGAGGCAATGGTTTCTAGGTCACGCATTTCACCGATTAGTACCACGTCAGGATCCTCACGCAGCGTACTACGGAGTGCTGCAGAGAATGAGTACGTATCGTAGTGGACTTCACGCTGCACAACCAAAGACTTCTTTGATTTATGAGTAAACTCTATCGGATCTTCAATAGTAATTATGTGGTCTGCTCGTTCTGTGTTTATCTTATCTACTAACGCAGCTAATGATGTTGACTTACCAGAACCAGTCGGGCCAGTTACGAGCACCAAGCCACGTGGATACTGAGCAAACTTATTCATGACTGCCGGTAGGCCCAATTGCTCTACAGTCAAAATCTCATTAGGAATCAGACGCAGTGCTGCCGCTAAATTGCCCCTCTCATGGAAGGCGTTAACACGAAACCTTCCAAGGTCACCAAATGCAAAGCTAAAGTCAAACTCTTTGTCTTTAAGCAGTATTTGCTTTTGATCTTCGTCCAGCATCGCAAACACAAGACCCTCTACCACTTCTTCACTCATGGGCTGAGCACCAGTAACTGGCATAAGGTGACCATCCACGCGTAGCATAGGCGCCATTCCAACCTGCAAATGAAGGTCTGATGCCTTCTTCTTAACGACTTCTTCTAGTAGTATTTCTATTCTTGGTTGTGATTCCATGTATGTATACCCACCTTTTACTTGTTTAGGCACTATCCTCTGCTGCAACGCGATTCACCTCATCTAGGGTTGTTAAGCCATCTAAAGCCTTCAAATAACCGTCTTGGCGCATGCTAACCATCCCTTGCTGCAATGCAACTTTTTGAATCTCGCTACTGGTTGCCCGCTTGAGAATAAGCTGCTGGATTTCTGGTGTAACATCAAAAACCTCGTACAGACCTATTCGCCCTTTATAACCGCCAGGTGCAGAGGCAGTTTCCTTGCCTTTGTATAAAGTATAAGCGGTTTCAGTAACTGTAGGCAAGGCTTTATAACCAAGATCTTCGGCTAACTTCTTAGCTTCGGCTTCAGTTTTTGGCAAAAGACCAGGTAACGTTTGATGAATTGCTTCAGTTTCAGCGGCGTTAGATTTATGAGCTTCTGCCCCATCTGCTAATCTTCTGACAAGCCGCTGGCCAATCACAGTACGCACCGTAGAAGCAATCAAGAAGGGTTCTATGCCCATATCAAGCAAACGTGGCAAAATACCCGCAGCAGAGTTTGTATGCAGCGTAGAGAACACCAGGTGACCTGTGAGCGCAGCTTGTACGGCTAGAGTAGCCGTTTCTTTATCGCGAATCTCACCAACCATCACAACGTCAGGGTCTTGACGCAAGATTGACCTAAGACCTGATGCAAATGTTAAGCCGACATCTGCGTTCACTTGAATTTGGTTAATACCCTGCATCTTGTACTCAACTGGATCCTCAAGTGTCACAATATTAATATTGTCGCTCTTTATTTCTTGTAACAAAGCGTACATAGACGTTGACTTACCAGAACCAGTCGGGCCAGATGTCAAAACCATACCGTTTGGATGCTCTAAAGCTTTACGGATTGTACGCAGTGCCCTGCCTTTATAACCCATATCTTCAAGCTTAAGACTGGTGCCGGTTTTATCAAGTAACCGAATAACAACCTGCTCTCCCCACACAACCGGTGATATTGCAATACGTAGGTCAATATCGCGACCAGCGGCATTGACTGTGAACTGGCCATCTTGAGGCAAGCGGTGTTCATCTATCTTTAGGTTTGAGAGGATTTTTACACGAGACACCAGTGGTGGTTCCGTTGCTTTTGGCAACTTCATGACTTCACGCAATACCCCATCGATCCGGCAGCGAATTTTAAGTTCAGTCTCTAGTGGCTCAACATGTATGTCGCTTGCGCCATTATTTGCAGCGTACTCTAGTATTGCTGTTAAAACCTTACTAATTGGAGAATCCTGAGCAATTGTTTTTATAGCTTTATTGGGCTTTGCTATCTCAGAACTTTCTTCTTCTCCTTTGAAGTTTCTAAGTTCAGTCGGTATATCTATGCCACCACCTGGCGCCATATTGGGGTATGCGCCCGTGATCTCTGCATCAGATGCGGTCCTATATTGTTTTAATATGTGTTGAATACCTTGCTCACTTGCAGCAAACACTTTGACTGGCCGACCGATTTTATTGGATAGATAATCAATGGCCTGCACGTTATCTGGGTCAAGCATACCCACAACCAGCCGGTGCTTCATCTCTCCAAGAGGGACGGCCATATAACGCTCAGCCGTCTCTTTAGGTAAAAGCTCTAAGATAGTTTTATTGATTGTCGCTGCCGATAAATTAACGTATGGCACATTGCTAGCATGCGCAATGGTCTTTGTTAGTAATTCATCAGAAACCTTCCCATCACTAATCAATAGGGCAAATAATGGCACGTTTTCGCGCTTAGACCTCTGTTTAAGCTCGTCAACTTTTGCACGCGTTATTAACTTTTGGCTGATTAATGAATCTTCAACCTTTTTCTGAGTTTCTGCCGATAGGACACTCATGGACTACCCGTAACTAGCACACTACCACTAAAATGGCTGTGTATTATTTTGATTTCCGATCTGAATATTTTGAGTTGGATTAATCGAATTAGAGTTAAAGTAGCGAGTGTCGGCTTTTGGAAATTCTGAACTTATCGCTTCCACAACCTCAACCTTAGTTTGGCGGTTTTGGGGCTTAGATATAAAAGCAGACGAGACAAAATATGAAATTATACCTGCAATAAATACCACCACAATAATAAGAGCTATATCTTTTTGTTTCATTTCACTACCTTCTCTTTGATTGTTAGACCTTTAGCTGCTTGGTAGTAGGACTCTGCTTCAACAGACAGACCAATGCCTTTTGTGCCGCCTGCAAGTTTAACAGTCTTTACTTTTATTGGACGGATTGAAAGCTCGAGCGTAGACAGTAGATCCCTTACGCCGTCGTAGTTATTAACTGTAGTTTCCATTTCAAATGGCATCGCAACTGGCTCATCCTTATCAGACTTTGATTGTGCAACCTCTTCGTCCTTGCCTCCAATACTATCCAGTCTAAAGTTTTTTGAATTCAGCAGCTTTTCAATACTTGTTATCAGCGCAGGGAAATCATATTTGCTCGGCAGAGAATCCAGGACAATCTTGGAGTTATTACCATCTCTATCACCAGTTCCGTTGGGGTTGCCACCTATTATATTATCTGGTGCGCTAACAAACTCTTTGTAGGAAACGGCAAGTTTCTCAACTTCTTGAATATTCGTATCTAACTGAGATACTGCCTTCTCCTTTTCTGCTATAACCCGGCCTTGATAATTTCGTTGGCTGTAAAGAGCTCTGCCCGCAATAATCGCAAACATAACTAAAAATCCTGCCACCGCAAGCGCAGCAACCATCGAAGCATTTGCTTTGTCAATAAGTGCTTTTTTTGTATGAAGTATAGCCATGTTAGTTACCCTGTTCCTCTAATGCCTTAGTGGGCTCAAACAAATCTGAAGGTGCTTCAACCGCTGAACGTGTAGAAATAATGTTAGGTACTACTAGCTCAACCGACTTTGTGTTATCAAAGATAATTGGATCATACTTCAGCTCTATAGAGTAAGATGTGCGCCCCGTGTCTTTGGTGCCAGCCTTGTCCACGCCAAAATCACTCAAAACAACTTCTGAAAATGCCTTTGCAGTACTGTCACCGTTTTTGTAGTCAGTGAATTTAATGGTGTCGACAAATTGGTTAACAGTTTCTAGCTTACCTGCCGATCCCTCTAGGGTTATTTTATTTTCCTCAAAATCAATCTCTACATCAGATATCTTGGCATCTTGTGGAGTTAGCTGAATCAGGTAGGTATATAGCCTGCTGCCGGCGGGCTTTGCCTCGTGCAGTCCAGTAAGACTCCCTAGTTGATTTTGAACAGTCAGAACCTTGTCTAGGTCTGGTACTGTTTCAAGCTGCTTTGTTTTTGTGTCAATGTCATGATCCAAATGAGATATGTGCTGCTTCTGGAAAACGTTTACTATCATAAATAGCAGGACAATGACAAAAATCGACAGTGCTATTGCAGAGAAAGATGCAAGCATAACCGTACGCTTTGTACGTTTAGTTTTTGCGTACTCGAGTTTGACGTCTGGCAGTAAATTAAATTGAATCATTTACTCCTGCCTCTCCGCTAAACCAGCGGCAACACCAAAATATGGTGAAAGTGCCATCAGGTCTGCTTGCTGTGCCGAGCCGACATTAACGTTGCGCCAAGCGTTGCCGATCTCTACATTCAAGCCAGTCTTATTTGCAATATATGCTGGCATTTCAGGTATAACAGCCGAGGCACCGGAAGCTATAACTCTTTCAACCCCAACTTGATAACGATTCATGAAGAACTTGATAGACTTATCAATCTCTGCCATCAAAATATCAATAGTTGTAATAACGGCATTGTATATTTGGCCTTCGAGGCGATCCTTACTTAATCCAAATTTGTACACAAACTGGTGTGCCTGTTGCTCGTCAATGCTTAGGTTTTGTACTGCTGCTTTTACAATGGCATTTGCACCGGTTGGTATTGATCGAGTCAAGCGTGGCGCTCCCTGCGCAACAATAACGATATCTGTACTATTTTGCCCCACATCAACTACCATCTGAGTACTGCCTGCGTCCGGAGCTATCAAAGCCCTGCTGAGAGAAATGTTATCTGGCTCAAAGGCTATTACATTGAGGCCAATAGATTCTAGCAAATCTAATCTACTTTCTATGTAGTCGTTTGGCACGCTCGTAAGCAAAACTTCTACCTTGCTTTGGTCTTTTGGCGAGTCACCAAGCATAGCCCAATCTATTTTTGATTCAGCAACAGGCGTCGGAATTATCGAGTCAGCTTGGAGCTTTATCGACTTTGCCAATTCTGACTGAGAAAGCCGATCAATATCAACCAACGTTGTAAATACACGCTGTGATGGTATACCAACAACCACATTCTTACTAAGAACCTTAGCCTGTACAAGAAGATCCTTGATGATCTGTGCTACTTTTTGCTGATCAGGTGCAGAGTCACTCATTGACAGCTTTATGTCTATTGGTACATAACCAAATCGAACAAGCTGTTTTACTGGCCCGCCCCCCCTTAGTTCTACTAATCTTACTGCCGAGGTGCCGATGTCCAGTCCGAAAAAATCAGAGACGCCGGTTAATAAACTCATTACCGTTGATTATAGCATAAGCGCTATTGCTTTGTGCAAGTAGATTTTGTCTACAAAACCGGCGGCAATCCTACAATTGAGTCATATTCAGTTGGTCGAGTTGTTGGATCATGTGCTTCATCACCGGCTTTACTAAACATAAGATCTGGCCTAAAGATAAATACTTCTGCTATCTCTGACGCTCCTGGGCCCTCACCAGGGTTGGCATTGTTTATGTCTCCTTTGAGGCGGTTGAGCTTTAGGTCACTAGAAATGAACGAGCCTTGTACGACTAATTGGTTGTCTCTACATTCTTCCCAAGTATGTCCAGCTCCAGCACAGGTGTTAATAGTTCCTCCACCGCCTGGACCTGGTTGTGCAATATATACACCCTGTAGCTCAGTTACATTAGGTGCTATATAGATGTTGCCACGTACAATCAAGACAAATTTAGGTATCTGAGCCATATCGGCACCGGCCGCAGAACCATCAAAGTTGTAGTCATCCAAAATCACATTATCTGTAATCGTTAGATCGCCTTCATAGAAGTAGTAACCGCTCTTGGCCACATCAATAACCCCATTACTACTCCACTCACCAGACCCCGAAGCATCCCCTACTTTACTCGCAGAGTTAGCAAGGTTGTGTTCGTCAATAGTTGCTTGGTCGGGGAACTTACCATCAATGTATTCACTGTAGTAGTCCGGAATACAGCCGGCGTACGCAGCGCTGTCATTTCCTGGTTTTATTGCCCCAAAGTTGGCAATCGGCGTACTACCAACTCCTGTACTGTTACCAAACGACAATCCAGCTGGAGCGGATGGTGAACCCGGTCTGGTTGATGCCGACAAGAATCCATCTATTGCACCGGTTGCACGAGCTGCAAGCTCTGTGCCAGAGCCACGCCAGCCACTACTTGGATGTTGAGCAAAGGACTTTATCTCTGCACTAGTAGAGCCGGTGCACGTACCACCGCTTGTGAAGTTACGGCCAACCACAACATCTCCGCCGTAGACACGGAAGTAGGGCTTAGCCGAATGAGGCCCTGTAGTAGGGCACGCCCTTGAATCGTTGCCTGAATTACTTAAAGACCCGCTGCCACCAGGAGAAACTGATATACTGGCATCCATAGTTTGGCCAACAGCCGGGTTAGAGCTAACTTCTATTGAGCCTGTTGGCCAATTAGTATTGTTATATACAGTTGTTTCATTACTAAGAATTACTTGGGTTGGGTCGTTAAGTCTCACGTTTCTGGTTACGGTAACATCACCGGCTATATTACCATTTCTCGAAAAGGTAAATATTGCTGTTCCGGAATCTATGTCACAAACAACATCTACCCCCACGTCCCACTCGGCTGGGCAAGTAAAGGTACCTGTGCCTATCGACGAAAAACCAAAGCCATTACCGGGTGTGCCTGTAGCATTAGCTGCCAATGCTATCCATTCATAGGTAGAACCGTCCTTTAGTTGGCTTGGGATAGGTGTAGTATAGCCACGATCACCTCCCACGCCATACGCAGCCAGTGCTACTGTGTTAAATGGAGGGTTCGGGATTGGCTGATTACCCGTAGTATAGACTGTTAGACTTGGATCCCATGTGGCCGCACCCGCATGCTTTATTGCGATTCCAATACCCAACTGTGCAAAAAGATTGTCCGCATCTAACGCCCAACCCTGAAAGCCGGCATTACAATCGGCAAGAGCTTGTCCGGCCGGATCGTGATTAGTTTGATTTATTTCAGAGCAAAACCATGACACATTAACCCCAAATGTAAAACCGAATGTACTAACCCCCCTGCTAGGCAATTCATTAAATGCAGTTTGAGCCCAACTCGTGGGGATTGCTGTAGCCCTACCATGGTCTACTGACGTACCTGGAGCGTAGTGCCCCGCAAAAGCTTCCCAGCTACTGGTAAAGTTATAGCCCATTATGTCTTGGTTGCCATCAGCAACGCCGTAAATCATAATACTGCCGGCATTAGCACTTTGACACGTGTCTTGTACGGCGCCCCAAGAAGCTCCGTTCCTAAAACCATCTGTTGGCCCTGGGCCATTTACATCGTAAACCATCCAGCTATGGCCATCACGAGTCTGATGACCACCAGCACCACCACTACTGCTACCACCTCCACCAACCCCACCAGCTGCAAATGCCTTACTGGATAGTGCCAAACTACTACCGACAAACACCATCGCCAATACGATACCCATGAGTATTATATTCTTGCGAGAACTGAACACTTTGTTAAGTATTAAAGGATGGTTCATTACTGCGCTTGTCCCGTATTGCTTGAGTTACTGTCATCAATTTTAAAGTCTGGCTTAAATTCACCGGATGGAATTGAAGATGGATCTTGCTGATACTGTTGCAGCGCTTTATCTAATGCCGCTGGGTCTACTGTCTGACTCTCCATCGGCGTAATAGTGCCGTTATCAACAGTGGGGTTGTAATACCTATACACTACAGTCCCTAGGCTCATAACAATTACCACTACACCTATAACAAGCAGAATCCTTTGCTTGAAGTTAAAAGCCTTGAATTTGGACTTGAGTTTACTCAACTTAGTTTTTTTAACAGTGACTTCGCCCACTTCACCGCCACCAGTTAGCTTGGTTTGATTCACAGCCATGATTAAATATATGATACACCTAATGCTTATGTTTTAAAAATAGTTTTATGTATCACTAAGACAAATCTATTCACCTCTGTTATAATACAATCAATGAGTTTATCTATTGGAATAGTCGGACTGCCTAATGTCGGCAAGTCTACCCTGTTTAATGCTTTGACCGACAATAATATATTGGCGGCCAATTATCCTTTTGCAACGATTGAGCCTAATACTGGGATCGTACCCATTCCGGATAATCGTTTAGAAGAACTTTCCAAGCTGTATAACAGCCAGAAGATCGTACCCGCCACGGTAACATTTGTAGATATTGCCGGTCTTGTAGCAGGCGCAAGCCAAGGCGAGGGTTTGGGCAATCAGTTTTTGGCAAATATCCGTAGCACAAACGCCATTGCCCATGTAGTACGCGCTTTTGAAGATAGTGACGTAGTGCATGTCGATAACGCGCACAATCCAAAGCAAGATATTGACATCATAAATACAGAGCTAGTACTCGCAGACTTACAAACGGTAGAAAAGCGACTACCTCGCCTCGCCAAAGAAGCACGAGCAAACCCAAAACTTAAGAGCCAAGCTGACAAACTTGAAAAAATTAAACAATGTCTTGACGGTGGCAAACCCGTCAACAGCATCTTTACTGAAGAAGAGCTTGAAGATTTTACAGACTTACATCTGCTCACTATGAAGCCAGTCATCTATGTCTTTAATGTTGATGAGTCAACACTTGGCAATCAAGCCAAACAAGATGAGCTTTCTGGTCTTGCGGCACCAGCACAGTCAATTTTTGTTTGTGCCAAACTAGAAGACGAACTAAAAAGCCTCGACGAACCGGATAAGCAGGAATTGCTTAACAGCTACGGCGTTAAAAGTTCTGGGCTAGAACAACTTATTCACGCCGCATATGACACCCTTGGGCTACAAAGTTACCTCACCGCCGGTGAAAAAGAAGTTAGGGCCTGGACAATTAAAAAAGGTTCGACCGCCCCACAGGCAGCGGGTGTAATTCATGGCGATTTTGAGCGTGGTTTTATCGCAGCCCAGATCATTAGCTATCCAGATTTGTTAGCCGCAGGATCAGAAACAGCAGCAAAATCCGCCGGCAAAGTCCGCACCGAAGGCAAAACCTACGTGATGCAACCTGATGACGTCGTTGAGTTCCGCTTTAACGTGTAGCCAGGCCACCCTGTTTGTATCGAGAAACTAGCGACGGCCGTGGATACAATGGCTTAATGAGCGGTTTTGTACGAATGAAATCAACCGTTGCTATCTTACCGGCAACGTGAGCTAACGAATGTCGTTTGATATGGGCCTGGTAACTACTTGCAAAGTCATTCTGAACCTGCACCGGCTGAGCAACTGGCTGAACTATGCTAGGAGTTTCCTGATCACCCACCCACTGATCATCAATATGACGCAACTCCATAACCCGGTGCTGGATATAACGCACAAGATCTCTAAAGCGATCTTGTTTCCAGCAGGTAAAAGTCAGTGTTTTATTGATGGTTATGATAGAAACCGAAGCATCAAGCAACCTGGCGTAAAAATCAACCTCAGATACCATGTCATAACGGATATCTTCCATCGTGAGGAACCAGGGTTTTTTGTCAATCAGCAATATACGCCTGTCAGTAGCAGCCATCAATGCAAAGCCACCTTCATATTGCCCTAAGACAGCGTGTTTGATCACCTCGTTTGGGGCCAAAATATGGCACAGCTCCCTTATCTCTGGCTTACCAAAGAACCGATTCTTTAAGCCTACTTTATGTAGTTGAGACTCTACTTTTTGTAGCTCTACCATTCCTCGTCCCTCCTTACCACCTATATAATCCCACTACTACAGCAAAGATACAGTTAATTTGGACACAGACTGAGTGAGACAATTATCACACTGGATTTTAAAAATTGTAGACAGTATTTATATTTGTGTCATAATAAGTCTATGTTGGGCAATGAAAGCCAGTTAGAAGTTTTCTTAAGTCTCTTTAAGCGTGGAACGCATCTCACCTACAATAAAGGCGAATATATCATCCGGCCAGGTGAATCGCCTTCTCACATCTTTTACATAGATGAAGGCCTCGTAAAGGCCTTTAATATTAGTAAGTATGGTGAAGAGAATCTACTGATTATTAGAAAACCTCATGAAATCTTTCCGCTAATTTGGACAATTACCGGTCAAGGCAGAAGTATTATTTATCAGACACTTACGCCAACCAAGGTGTATCGCATTGACCATGAAGAGTTTAATAAATTCTTAAGAGAAAACACCGAGGCACTCTATCCATTTATCGATCTTGTAACTGAGCAATACCAAATGCACTCAGAAAGGATCTTAAATCTTGAATACCGTAGCGTGCGTGAACGTTTGGTGTCGTTTCTTTTGACAATGGCCCTACGCTTTGGCAAGAAAACATCGGCAGGTGTTGTTATTGATGTACCCCTAAAACAACAAGATATCGCTAGCTCAATCAACGCCAGCCGTGAAACTACTAGCCGTGAAATTGGCATTTTAGAGCGTAAAGGTCTAGTTAAAAACTCGCAGTCGTTTATCACAATTCTTGATAAGAAAGCTTTAAAAAAGCTACTGTAAAGCTTTTTCAAGTTCAGCACCAAGCGTCGCAACATTTTTATAGCCAGCGTTTTGAGTCATTGCAACCACCACTACTTTTTGGCCATTTTTAAGTTCTACGATTGCCACATCATGCCACTCCGAGACCCCACGCCAACCAACCTTGTTGTAAACGGTTGAGCTAGTAAACCCAGATGGTAAACCACGCCTGTAGAGCGCATCTTGGGTTTTCATAGAATCGAGATAAGATTTGCGAGATTCTGCAGAAAGATCTTTACCATTCTCAATATGTGCAATCAATATTGCCATGTCATTTGGAGTAGTAGTTAGACCACCATAATTGGTATTTGTGAGTCCGTACTGTTTGGCCTTCTGGTTCAGTGTCGATCCGCCAATCTCAGCCATCATCTTCTCACCACATGGACTATTTGAGTCTCTAATCATAGCATCCAAGCACTCACCTCTTGTGTAACCATTTAAGTAAGGGTCACTTAAGTTATACGTACCGTCATCAATTTGCTGATACCCTATGTACGCAACGAGCAGTTTATATAAACTTGCCATGTCATCAGATTTATCACTATTTACTTCTGCGAGTGATGTTCCGCTCAAATCAGTTATCTTGATTGCATAGTCCCCCGGATGGTTTGCAATAAATTCATCAACAACCGGCTGTAAATTTGGCAATTGTGGTTGAGTGTTTGTACCTGGTGCTACTTCGGTTTTTTGTTCTGAGACCGCTTGTTCTTGAGCCGCGGGTTTTTCATCGTCGCGCAAGAAAAACCACCCCGCCAACCCTGCAACCAACAGAATAGCAGCCACAATGACCACGACTTTTTTAGCGGAACGACGTCTTTTGGGCTTATATCTTCCACTGTTATAAACTGAATAACTCACGTCTTATAAGTATACGATACTCGGCTATTTTGTCGCCTTAAGTAAATAAAAACGTTCTTGATTACCTTTTGTGCCGGCTACTTTGCTATCAGCTTTATTCTGAATCACAAAGTTACCCTTTACCCATACTTCGAAGTCTTTGAGTATATCTCGACGGATACGTTCATTCTTTATAACACCTTTATGTTTTGCGTCCATACCTATTTCAAATTGAGGTTTTAGCATAGCAACAATCTGTGATTGCTTTGCAAGCCTCGCAACGTGTGGCAAAATCTCACGTAGTGATATAAAGGAAACATCGATAACCACAATATCAGGCTGTGCACTCAGTTCAGTTATGTCACGAATATCAGTTTGCTCATGTAACTCAATCTTCTGGTCACCGTGTAGCTTTGGATGTAATTGATCTGTACCGACATCAACTGCAATCACTTTTTGCGCACCATGTTGTAAAGCATAATCTGTAAAACCACCGGTTGATGAACCGACATCCAAAACGATCACCCCTTGAAAGTCGAGTGCAAAATCTTGGGCAATCGACGCCAACTTTAGCCCTGCTCGTGAAACATAGCGTTCATTAGCCGTAACTTGTATATCTGCATCTTCACCAACAAAGTAACCAGATTTCTTTATAACTTGACCACCAACCTGGACTTCACCGAGCCGAATCAAATTTTCTGCCTGACTCCGCGTTTCCACCAGCTTGCGCATCACTAAAACTTGATCAAGTCGCTGTTTCTTCATGATAAATCAAGAACCCTTTCGGGTGGCCAATCAATAATTTCGCCTATGGCATGGCCCTCAACGAGCCGCTTCTGCACTTCTGCAATACCCAAAACAACTCCTCGATCAATGTAGGGGGAATCCCAATCAAACCAATTATCAATAACTGAGTCATCGTTTCCGTAAGCCTCATAATCCATCACTAAAGCACGTTTTGCAGCTTGGTGATCAACAGCCATAGCATTAACGATTTCCATGTATAAATAATCCTCTACCATGCCAAGATCTTGCGTTACAAGATCCTCTGCAACATGAGCAATACCCTCACTTGCAATTTCCTCAAGCAGATCCCAGTTACCAAACCGTTCGTGACGCGCAGCGTGCGTCAACTCATGGGCAGAGGCAGTTGCATACGTTCCGAACCGCACCGCCGCTTTGTGGCGACGATAGTCATCATTGCGGATAAATAGTCTAAAACCCGTTTGATCCTGATTTTCTCCTACTGCCGGATAACTATTGCCGCATCGTCTTATGGATGCACGTTTTGGGTGACTGTATCTAATACCCAAAGACTGGACGGCTTCTGTGGCAAGATCAACCGCACCTTCAACATACGGCCTCATATAACGCCGATGTGAACGATGCCACCCCCCACCTCCCCAGATAACTTCAACTTCTGGGTTGGGGCCAGCCATGTTAGTCTTTCTTCCTTTCACGGTAAGCGCCAGTTGACGTATCAACACTGATGATATCACCCACTTTTATGAAGGCTGGGACCCTGGCTCTTATGCCAGTCTCAAGTTCAGCATCTTTCAGTACACTTGAAGTTGTATCACCCTTAACTACATCTTCTGCATACGTAACTTTTAAGTAAACGTTCTTGGGTAATTCAACATTGATAATACGACCATCAAACAACTGTACAATAACTTTGTCACCCTCTTTCAGGTAGCCTGATTGGTCGCCTATTAAATCAGATGACACTTCAAACTGCTCGTACGTCACGTCTTCCATAAAAAAGAATGTTGCGCCATCGTTATATAGATATTGTACGTTTTTATTTGTGACTTCGGCAGGTTCTAACTGTTCATTGCCCTTAAAGGTCTTCTCTAGTACTTTGCCGTCTAGCAAGCTTTTAATGCGTACATTCACAATAGAGCCACCGCGTCCCATAACTTTTTGTGAATATTCAACAACCCTGTACGGTTCGCCGTTAAATTGAAACAACGTGCCCTTTTTTAAATCTGTAATTCCAAACGCCATTACTTCTCCTTCTTAAAGTCTAGTGTAGCAAAATAATCATCTAGTGTTTCAGCTCGCCTAATTAATTCAGCTGTTTTATCTGTGCGCAGCAATAGTTCAGCCGAACGTAACTTACCGTTATACTGAAAGCCCATGGCATGTCCATGTGCCCCAGTTGTATGAATTATCAGATAGTCGCCCACTTTGGCCTTGGGTAACTTACGATTTATGGCAAACTTGTCGTTATTTTCACACAGCGAGCCCGTAACATCGACTACCTCTTCTGGGCGTCCCTGGGCATTCAAAATAGTTATGTGATGATAGGCACCGTACATGCCCGGGCGCATCAAGTTCGCCATGCTAGCATCAACACCAATATACGTTTTGTGTGTTTCTTTACGATTAATGACCCGTGTTACCAAATAACCCGAACTGGCGGTTATATATCGACCGTTTTCCATAACAACATTTGGTTTCTGATTGCTTGAAAAACGCTTGTCGTACGCTGCTTTCAGAGCTTTGGCATAGACATCTAGATCGAACTCCTTATCACCAAGTTTATACGTAACGCCCAAACCACCGCCAAGATTAATAAAATCAAGGTTTATCGCCAATTCTTCTGAAATTTCACTAGCAAGATCAAAGAGTGCTTCTGCAATCTTTATATGGCTTTGCCAACTTAAATCGTTGCTAAGAAGCATTGTGTGTAAGCCAAATGTCTTCGAACCGGCTTTTTTGAGCAATTTATATGCTTCTAAAATATGTTCTTTGGGCATGCCATATTTTGCCTCTTGAGGAGTCCCGATAATCCAATCTTCTCCACCTTTAAGCCTTAGGTTACCGGGGTTATACCTGCAACAAGCAACTTTTGGAGCACCAAACTTTTTTAGAAACCGTCTTACGTGAGTTATGTCATCAAAGTTAATGATCGCGCCATCCTGCAAGGCTGCTGAAAATTCTTCATCACTTGTATTATTTGAAGAAAACATAACGTCTTTAACGTTTGCCATTTTGCATAGCTCTAGTTCCGCGATACTGCTGGCATCCATGCCTTGGCCCTCTTCCGCGAGAACTGCCATTATGTAAGGATTGGGCAAGGCCTTGACAGCAAAATAGTTTTTAAAATTCTTAAAGCCAGCTTTTTGCATAGCCTCATATAAGTTTTTTGATGTAGCTCTCATGTGCGCTTCATCATAAATATGAAACGGGGTTGGATACTTCGCAGTTATTTGATCTAAAAACTTTTGATCAAAAGGAATTGAGCTATCCATGGATAAAGTCTAGTTATTTGCTACAAATGGTAGCATTGCTAGGTGTCTTGCACGCTTAATTGCGCGGGCCAAGTGCCGTTGCTGGCTCTCTGTTAGACCGGTTTTTTTGCGGCCCTCAATTTGACCATACACGTTTACGTAACGCTGTAATGTCTTAAAGTCTTTGTAGTCAAAAAACGCTACTTCG
>CAZOUW010000005.1:0-43036 GCA_964583075.1 uncultured Candidatus Saccharibacteria bacterium
ATAGAAGGATTGCTCGTTGTATAGCGAGGTGTTTGTTAACACGGCCTTTGGCGTCCTACGGAGCATCCTAAACATTGTGATTCTCCTGAGCAGTCAGTTGATTCGCTAGCTCCTCCAGTTCATGATAAAAGATTTCGGAATGAGTACCCTTTAGGTTCACCACGAAGCAAGATCAGCATTTGTTGGTCTTTTTTCATGCTCACAAAACTGAATCACGATAAAGTGCAAACTGGTGGTGATAGTTTGCTAGGAAGTCTTTGATTGAAAACTTGTCTTCAAAGACAAAGTAGTTTCGGGCTTGCTGAAGTTAGGCCGCCTTCCCTTGAGCACTATGCGCGACTCATTATTTACAACGAGCCATTGTCTTTGCGGCTATGCAAAATGCTTAAACTTCACCTGTCTAGCTGACAGTCTGGACTATGCTGTGAACAGCTTCCCAGTTGTTCCGGTCGTTACCAGAATGACCAGCAACGGTCCATTGTAGCTGTGCGTTTGGCAATACCTTTGAAAGCTCAAGTGCAGTATACGCGGGACATATTGCGTCATATCTGCCCTGAATAAGATAGACGGGCATCACCAGCTTTGAGGCATTATCCATGATATAGTTTTCGGGCATAAAACACTGGTTTGCCATATAGTGACATTCAATAATGGTTGAGACGGGATCAAATTTTTCGAATGTATCAAGTTTAGTGCGGTCATCAAGTGAAATGATTGAACCTTCAAGTAACATGTACTCGTAGGCAGATTGTTTGGATGCTTTCTTGTCTTTGCCTAGGACCCGAGGCATGTGGTAATCTCGGGGGTTTTCCGAGAACTTACTTGGGACAGACTCAGCAAACCGATCCCAAACTTCAGGAAAGAAGGCTTGAAAACCTCCCTGTTCTAGAAAATTAATTTCGGAGCTGCGAGCGGTAAATATGCCTCGCAGGACCATGGCCTTGACCATTTTAGGACGTTTGATTCCGAAGTATAGAGCCAGTGCTGAACCCCAGGAACCACCCACAAATGTAGCTTTTTGAATAGAAAAATAATCAAGGATCTTTAAAATATCCTCAACAAGTTTATCCGTAGTGTTGTGCTCAAGATCGCCGTAAGGCAAGCTTTTTCCGCAGCCACGTTGGTCAAAGAATATAACCTGTTGCTTGGTGGGGTTAAAATAACTCTTGTGACTATCTGAGCATCCACTGCCTGGCCCGCCATGCAGAAAAATAATAGGGTTTCTGACCGACTTTTTGCCCCACTGCTGAACATATATCTTGTGTCCTTCACCTACCTGTAGCATTGTTTCTTTTATGGTGTATTCATCTGGTGTCATGCTAATTCTCCCTGTGTTGATTATATTCCACTGTCCTTCTCGCAAGGATGTCCAAGGTATCAAAGACGTTTATGTCGTCTGGAACGAGGTCGTTTACGAGCGGTAATTCCGTACAACCTAAGATAACACTATCGCAACCGCTGTTGTCAAGGTATTCCCGAATCGTTTGAGCAAGAAGGCTTTGTGATGCGCTATTGGTTTTGGTGGCTGTTATTAGCCTATCTACAATACGCTGAATACGAGCGCCAGGAACTACTAACCCTAATATGAGAGATTGGTACGTGCCTGCCGATACCGTTCCCGCTGTAGCCAGTAAAACGGTACGTTTTGAAAGACCGTTCTCGACTACTTGTGCAGTCAGAGCTGGCAGGTTCAAAATCGGCACACCCACTTGTGCTTGAAGACGGCTTAAAATTTGTGGAGCACAGGCGCTATTGCAAGGCATGGCAATGATATCGGCGTCGAGGTACTCGAGCTGTTTGGCGCGTTTAATGAGCTTTGGGACGGGATCTTCGCCTGCCATAAGTAGATATCGACTTCGATCAGGAATGCTACCGTCGTTAATGGTAAGGACTGTCGGTAGATCTTGGTCGGTACCTTTTAGTAGATCTAATAGTCGTTGTTCAAACTGAACGGTCGTACGTGGCCCCATGCCACCTAAAATACCTATAGAAATGCTCATAATGGCACCTCAATCAGTTTCTTGATTAGGGCCGCAATCTCTGCAAGCCTATCCATGCTTAGTGTCATGTTTTCTTGCGCAACAAAGAGACCTCCCTCATTTGGCAGGTCGTACTGCGTAACTTGTCCCTTGCCAACAGGTGTGAATATGCTTTTGCCGCCAAGATCGACAATTTGTGTGGCTGACTCTTTCATGAATTGTTGTTCAATTGAGTTAAAACACAGTGACGCCTTCTTTTTTTCCGAACCAGAAGTATCTGAACTTGTAAAAAAGGTTTTTCTCTCAGACTTGAGTTTTGCTTGTTCTGCCTCAAAATCATCAATAAACGACAAGATATCAGTAATCTGTTCGCTGCGTTGTTTTGTAGTGGCAAAACGGGCGTTGGCTGTTGGTATTAAGGCGACACCCAAGTTTTGAGGCAAGCGACTACCAAACGACGCCCGTTGCTTTATCGCCGCATACATATCGCATAATGTTCTGGCCGTGTCCTTGTTTTTCATATATTCAACCATAGCTGGGCCAGACAGGTGATATTGAATCTCCTGTTCTGTTGTCAGGGCTTCAATGACAAAGTTGGCAAGAATATCTAGCTCGTTTGGAATAAGAACGGCTTGTTCAACAGTCCTAGGGTCATCTGCTAACTGGAGTGTTCCAATCCGTAACGCGTCAAGCGCAAAGTTACCTCTAGATATACGCGGTATCTTTTCTATGGTTCCCATAGCTAGTTTACGCCTGAAAATATCCGGAAATTCGGTTGCGGTAATCGTTACAAGCTCTCCTGCAATTGTTTCATTGCTTCGTAGATACTCAGTGTTTGTAAAAACATCTGTTCCCGGAAAAACACCACGTGTTTTAGCAACGTGTACTTCATCCAAAAATTCCGTACCTACCATACAACGGCATACCAACTCTCCTGGGCTGGCGACCGTACGGGTTTCACAAATACTAATAATCGACTCTGGCAAATAAGTAGTATCAACGCCGGTAATGGTGTGGTCAACTAAAAGGAGCGGAAAGCCGGCTTCAGCGAGAGTAGAATTGTAGGGCATAAAGTTACCTACGTGGGCCGATCTAAGCACACTAAAGCCATCGGCTTGTCGTGCTTGAAGTTCGTCAAGGCTTAGCGAGCCGTCTATGGTTACGTTAAGTTGTGGTAGTTGTTCTGACATTACATTCCTCATTAATTTGAATTTAATAAAAAAATCCGCCTGTTTCTGTAGGCGGACTTGCTTGGATTATGTTTTATTTTTTAATGCCGATGAACGACAATACCAGCAAAGACCGCCTGCGGGCGATATGCAAACTTCCAATGACGCTTTTGCTGGTTAAAATTTACCATGAGAGCTTTTATATCATTAATTTTTGTTGTTTGCAAGCATTTTCTGAAGCTTGGGCCACACGGCTCAAGAACTTGCCTTAATTTTTGGGAGTTCGTCCCAGCGAGTGGTGTAACGAGGGGTTTTGATTTGATGTTTTGGCTGCCAGGCGTCGCCTAGGTCTTCGCTTGCATAATAAACAGTGTGTTTGCCGTAGCGCTTATTGAGGGAGTCAACTGCTTTCATGCGAGATGCCTGGCTAAGGTGTTCTTTGTGATCGTTTTGTCGTAGCAGGTTAATTTGCAGACTATCTTCGTGTACAAAATCGTACAGCCAAACACCAGCTCGATGATAATGATTGGTGGCCCTAAATTTGCTATAAGCAACCGACGACGCTGCTTCTATGATCTCTGCTGTGTCGTTTGTGGGCGATTCAAAGATGACTTCTGCTGATGTGCTAATATAGCCTGGCTTATGTCGACTTGTGGTCATAAAAAAGCCGAGTCGCTTTGTTAGTTGATGGCTTTCACGCAAACGATAAGCTGCTTTGGTGGCAAAAGTCGTTATAGCAGATTCAAGAATATAAAATTGATTTGTATCTTCTCCAAATGTTCGAGTAACGGCAATGCTCTTGGCTGCCTTACGAACTTTTTGGAGCGGATGGCAAGATATGCCGCTTAGTTCGGCAACCAGTTGTCTGCCATGAATGCCCATCAGGCTTTGGGCAAATTGTGGGCGCACCATGGCCAAGCCTTGAGCAGTTGCAATGCCTTCGGCACGCAGGCGGGGTGCTAATCGCCAGCCCACTCCCCACACATCTCGCACAGGGGTTTGCTTTAGATAGTGTGCACGTTTTTTGGGGCTGAGACTTGCTAGATCAAGAACGTTGTTTAGTTCAGGTGTTTTTTTGGCGTGTTCTGACGCAAGTTTAGCAAGCGTTTTTGTAGGCGCGATCCCAACAGAAACGGGTATACCCGTCCATTGTTTGATTAGTGTGTGGACTTTCTTGCCCCACTCTGTGTAGTTGGCTATGTTAAGCTCACTTAGGTCTAAAAATGACTCGTCAACGGAATAGATTTCTATATGTGGGGTAATGGTAGTAAGGATACTGGTTATGCGGCGAGAAATATCGCCGTATAGTTCAAAGTTACCAGACATCTGGACAACCTGATTATCTTTGAAGAATTGCTGCCATTTAAAAGCTGGGGCGCCCATGGGTACGCCAAGTGCTTTTGCTTCGTTACTTCGTGCTACTACACAGCCATCATTGCTCGATAGTGCAACCACTGGTCTACCTTCTAGATTGGGCTGGAACAGGCGCAGGCAACTAACAAAAAAGTTGTTGCAGTCGATAAGCGCAAACACCGGCTTCTTCACGGCCTATACCTGTGCGTTATTGCGGTTACAACGCCCCAAATTGTCGTGTCCATAGGTAGTTTATATTTACGCTTCAATCCAAATTCTCCACCTGACCAATAGACCACTATATCTTTCCGCTGAACGTTCAGTGATCGATCAATAATAGCAATATCTCCATTAAATATCCCGTATTGTTGCCACTGATTGCTCTCTATTTGCATAAAGAACGTACTAGCCGGGTGTTTAACTAGTAACTTACCTATATCAAGACTACCGAGGGTGCTGTCTGTTGCGGGGTTTGGGAACCCAGTGTGCTCGGTGACGCCGTGCGCCGAATTATTTGCTTCATCCATGACAAAAACTCCTTTTTTGAGGTTATAGTGAAATGTTTTTGTCGCTCAGACTAAGCTTTCAGCACGACGAACTATGCAAGATGAAGCCCGTGAGTGGAAATGGCGTACCAAGTACTCACATTGCTAGTGTTTATTATACGCTAGATATCAAAATTATGGCGCGAACGTTACGTCGCTAGCGGCTGCCGCTAGTGTAACCCAGGTTTGGCCCGGCGCTAGTTTAAGAGTTTGCCCATCTGTCCCAGTAAATTTAAACTGGCCCTTGCGGCCAGCTTTTGACCACGTGCCCTCAATAACTGTTCCGTTCTGGAAGACAAATACCTTGCCGCCATCATTTATGGCATAGACAGAGTAAATTCCATCTTGCGTGCGAGTAACAACTGGTACAACTAATACTTTTGGTGAAAGCTGAGTATTACTCTTAGCGTCCATATGTGGTTTGCCACCCTCGTTTCTGAGGTATGTATTTGAGGTAGAATCGTAGTTATATACAACATTGTAGTTTGCACTAGACATCCTGATATTTACTGTTTTTGCATTTGGTGTGGCTGATGCCTTATCTTCGCTACCACGCACAAAGCCTTCGTAAGTGCTTGTCCAGCCTTTTTGTTTCTCGATTTCTTTCAGTTTGACGACATTGGTGTACATGTTGTGTGGTGCGTAACGAGAGCTTTCGCGCCAGTAAGCGCTGCTGTTACTGCTAATTTGCTGATCAAGATCTTTGATCCCCTGCTCTTTGATTTCTGCTAAAGCTTGTCCGCTACCGCCAACGTGCGCGATTGCGCCGTCGTATGGGCCAAGAAAATCAAGGTAATACGGACGGACACTACGTACTGGGCCGACGTACTCAGGTATATTGTCCTGAAAAAGCCCCTGAAAACGCGTAATGCCACCCTCAGCCACAGCTTCATACACAACGCCAGCGTCTTTTAGGCCTGACTGTGGGCGAGCATCTGGGCTATTCTCGATTTGAATACCAGTTACAGTACGTTGATTGTATTCTACCGGCACCTCGAGTCCAGTTAAACGCGATGGCTCTGTAGTTTTTGGTGGTTCTTGGACTGTGTGTTGTTCTGCAACTGGCGCAGGTTTTGATTCATTACGTGTTAGTGCAAAAGCCGTCACTCCGCCAATAAGAATTACGCCAGTTACCACTCCGGCGATAATTTTTTGTCTCTTTGTGAGTTTACCAAGCTTGCTAAAAGGATTTTTCTTGCCCTTCTTGCTCTTTTTGTCGTCAGAGTCTTTAGGTTCTTTTACAGCAATAAAACCGTCTTCTTGGTTTTGGTTGTTGTCTTTGTCTTGTGGAATGTCAGGAAGCTTCATGTCTTCAAGCATAAACGGTATTATAACAAAGTATATTAATATCGCGAACGATTGCGGTAAACATAAGAAGATAGTATAATATATCAAATGACACAAACCCCTTCTGTTGTCCAGTCTAAGCTGTTACTCTTGCGTGTGCCCCGTACTAATGACAAAAAAGAACTTGCTGCTGAACAAATGTTTGCAAGTATTCACGGGCTTTTACTCAAAGAGCGTACCAGCATATTCGGTAAGATTGGGCGTGAGCATCTAAGCTTTGAAATTGCAGCCCTGCATAAGCAAACAGGCTTCTATATATGGCTACCAGAAAATCTTGTCAGTTACATAGAAGAACAAGTTTATGCTCAGTATCCTTCGGTTCAGATATCTGAAGTTGAAGACTACATGGCTCACGGCAATGAGTACACGACACACATCTATACGGATTTAGTTTTGCAGGCCAATGATGTACTGCCTATTAAGACGTTTCCTAGTTTTGAGGTTGATCCGTTGGCGGCAATTACTGCCTCGCTTGCAAAGCTAGAAGAAAACGAGCGTGCCGTCATTCAGTTTTTGGTGAGGCCAGTATTTAATAGTTGGTATTCTAAGGCTCAAAAATACGCCGCCAATTTACAGAACGGCAGTTCATTTGGTGGAATTGCGAAGGCGTTAGTCAGTGGTACCGACAACACGCAGCCTAAGCAAGTTAGTCCAGTTGATCAAACACGTATTAAAGCGGCCGAAGAAAAAAGTCAAAAACTAGCTTACGAAACTAAGATTCGTATCGTGTATGAGGGTAATGTTAGTGGTGCTGAGGCAAACATGCGTCTTCAGGCAATCGTTGCCAGTTTTAAGCAGTTTAATTCTAATAATCTCAATGGCTTTACTTCAAAAAAGATTAATGGATTTGTTACTGGCCACAACTTACTAAGTGAACGTACCTTTACTGGTACTGGCTTTGTTTGCAACATAGAAGAAGTAGCCAGTCTGTATCACTTACCGCATACTAATGTCGAGACACCATTCTTGCAATGGGCGTCAGCACGTACGGCCGAACCGCCAGCAAATTTGCCAATCGTTTCGTCCGATGGCTATGATCCTGCCCAAGTAAGCCCGATTGCCGTTACTAACTTTCGTGGTGGTAACACAACGTTTGGGTTGCCACGTAGTGATCGTGGTAGACACTTGTACATAATTGGCCAGACTGGCGTTGGTAAATCTGGCTTGCTCGAGCTCCTGACCATATCTGATGTCTATAGTCCGTATGGCTTTGCTGTGATTGATCCACACGGCGACTACGCAATTAATACACTGCGTCGTATCCCGCCAGAACGTGCAAAGGATGTTGTGTACTTCAACCCGGCTGATACTGCCTTCCCAATCGCATTTAATCCAATGGAGGTTAACGACCCTAACCTCAAGACTCATACCGCGTCAGAACTAATCGGCGTTTTAAAGCGCATGTTCGATTCTTGGGGTCCGCGACTAGAGTACATCCTTCGCTATACCCTTTTGGCGTTGCTTGATTACCCAAACTCAACCATGCTTGATATTACGCGTATGTTGACGGAAAAAAGCTTCCGTAACGACGTACTTAGCTACGTTAAAGACCCGGTCGTTAAAAACTTCTGGACGGTCGAATTTGCTAGCTGGAATGATAAATTTGCAACAGAAGCTGTAGCGCCAGTCTTAAACAAGGTTGGTGCCTTCACGGCTAACCCGATTGTGCGTAATATCGTTGGCCAACCCAAAAGTAGTTTCAATATTCGTTCGATAATGGATGAGCGTAAAATCCTGATTGTCAACTTATCACGTGGTCTGGTTGGTGAGGATAATGCAGCGCTACTTGGTGCGTTATTGGTAACAAAGATCCAACTTGCCGCCATGTCTCGAGCTGATATTGATGATGTTGCTAAGCGTGTGCCGTTTTATTTGTACGTTGACGAATTCCAGAACTTTGCCACCGATTCGTTTGCAACCATTCTCTCTGAGGCACGTAAGTATGGTTTGTGTTTGACGGTTGCTAACCAGTACATTGCCCAAATGACTCAAGAAGTCCGCGACGCAGTTTTTGGGAACGTCGGTTCAACCATTGCCTTCCGCATGGGTGCTGATGATGCGCGTGTGATGCAGCACTATTTTGAGCCACGCTTTGAAGAACACGATCTTGTACATATGCACAACCGTAACTTTGTAATTAGCCTAACGATTGGTGGTGAAAAGGTTCAAGCGTTTTCCGGCACATCATTAAATTTACCGCCTCAAACTGAAGGTAGCTACTACGAGGCAATTGTTGAGCACTCTCGCAGTGAGTACGCTCGTAAGGTTAAGGACATTGAGGATTACGTCCAAGATCGCTATATTGTGCCTTCACAAAAGGCGCCAACCGAACCCAAAAAATCTTCCATGGCAACTCCTACGGCTTCTCCCATTGAAACAGAACCAAAGGCTCAAAAACCCGAACGAACCAAATCAACTACAGAAGCAATCGGTTCGGTAGTTGTACCCTCTTTGACTACTGAAGAACCAGTAAAGAAGAAACGCAAGCGCACACGACGTCGCAAGAAAACTGCTATCGAGAGTACGGTACTCGCGCCCACCAAAGCGATTGAAGAACCGCCACAACATGAGCCAGCTAAGCTAGAGAATGTTGCGCCACAAACGGATGGTCATATTGACGGTGATGGCACCATTCATCTCCGTTAATAGTCTACAAAGAATCAATTTGTTGTTTGATACGTTCTAGGCTTTTTTCTTTGCCTAGAACATTTAGGGTATCTGCAAGACCAGGACTGGCCGGTGCTTGTGTAATAGCTATGCGGATAAGACTAAATAGTACGGCTGGCTTTGTGTGGGTGACTGTTAGTAGCGCGTTTAGGCGATTTGATAAATCATCGGTCGTATAGTCACTTTGCTCAAGCTCTGTTAGTGCAGTTTGTAGCAAGCTTTTGAGTGCGTCCGAATCCAGTTTTTTGAGTTGTTTGTGGCTGTCTATAAGTTCTGGGTCAATTGGGAGATCGGTAAAGAAAAATCTAGTAAGTTCTGGTAGTTCGGCAAAATACTTGAGCCGTTCTTGTACAAGGCCAAGAACCTGTTTTTTATAAGAATCATCATAATTTTTTGCGTCGTCTGGCCAGAAGTCACTAACTTTTTTATATAGATCATCAACGCTGAGAGCACGAATATGAGCTCCGTCTAGCCACAGTAGTCGTTGCTCATCAAAGCGGGCGCCACTTTTGTGTACTTTCGATAAGTCAAATTTTTCAATTAGTTCTTTTATATCGTAGATTTCTTGCTCGGTTCCATCGTTCCAGCCCAAACTAGCCAAAAAATTATTGATGGCTTCTGGCAAATAACCTTCTTTGCGGTATTCTAAAACATCTTTAGCACCATCTCGTTTAGAAAGTTTTTTGTTGCCACTTGGCCCAAGCACGTGAGGCATGGTTGCCATGATCGGTGGTGTTAAACCTAATGCCTCATATAAATTGAGGTAATTTGGGGTGCTTGCTAAAAATTCTTGCCCGCGAATGATATGGCTAATTTTCATCTCTGCATCATCGACAATGTGAGCGAAGTTATAGGTCGGGTAACCATCCGACTTCATTAGGATAAAATCGTCAATTACCTCTGGCCCAGTCGATAAATCATCCATTACTTTGTCATGCCAACTGTAGGTCTTGGGGTTGGACTTAAAGCGCAAAGGGCGTGCCCCGTCCCATTCGGGAGGATTTTCTGGACGATGGTTGCGATACAAAAACGGTCGTTTGTTTTTAACTGCCTCTTCGCGGAAAGCTTGAACTTCTTCTGGTGAATAAGGGTCAGCGTATGCTCTGCCTGAATCAATAAGCTTTTGAGCCCACTTTTTATAGACATCTAGCCGGTCACTTTGTTTATATGGTCCATGTTCCCCACCCTTGTCTGGGCCTTCATCCCAATCTAGGCCAAGCCAGTTGAGTGATTCAATGATATGGTCGCCTGAGCCTTCTACTTCTCTATTTTTATCGGTATCCTCGAGACGGAGAATGAACTGGCCATTATTTTGCCTGGCAACCAACCAGGCAAACAGAGCTGTGCGAATACCACCAACATGCAAATAGCCGGTTGGACTTGGGGCAAAGCGAGTTCTAACTTCTTTCATATAACTTTAATAGTACCACTACACGATGAGTGTAATCCACTAGTGGCGTCTACGTTTCCAGTCGATAGCAAATAAAGCCACACCGCCAACAAGACTTACAATACCCGTATAGCCACTTGTCCACTTATCTGTGTCGGGTATAAAATCATGGAACACGTCAACGGTAAATGCCGCACCTGCTATTAGTAAACCTGTGGCGGTTAGCGTAACTGTAAGGTCGGCACCATCTTGTGGTGTATCGTGATTCTCCGGAATTGCTTCCGAGACTAACTCCATATCTTCAGGCATGCATACAATTCTAACAGAGATGGCTATCTGATGCTACGGCTACATACTAGAAGCAATACCTAAGAGTTGCTCGCTGCTGAGTGATTTGCTTTCTATCTGGTACCATACCCCACCATTCACCCACGTTGCGTTACCATCATCGTACATGTAGACGGTTCGTCCGCCCTCTTGTTCAGTCGTAAAAGTTTTATTATTAGTTGCTAAAAAGTTTTCCTGCAACGATTCGCTGTTCCAGCTTGATACTTCTTGTTTTACTGAATATGAACGATCATCCGTGTTGGATTTATAATTAATGGTGACTTTGCCCGCCTCATAATTAACTGGACCGTTAAAAGAGTAGCCTGATGGTTTGTAGCCTGGCATAGCAGCTGCAAAACCTGCCTGGGTACCCGCAAATTTAACATTCAAGTTTGGAAGATTAAGGTAGGCAATAAAACCGACAAGCAGAAGAGCTGCCAATATGCCACTGCTCCACCCAACAGCTTTGCCGCGTTTCTTTTTTTTGTGCGTACTGGGTGAATCAGCTTTTTGTAAAGCCTCTGCAAAGAGCTTCTCTGATTTACTAGACTGAGCAGTTGAAGGCGATTGTGGTTTGCTTACTGGTACTGATGGACGTGCCGGATGCACAGGTGCTACAGCTACGGCAATTGGCTCGGTCCGCTTTGCGATTTGGTGCGTTGAGCTATGATATTTATTGATGTACGGACTACGTGAGGTGTGGTTTGCTCGATCAGTTTGCAGGTGTAATCGGCTTTTTTGGTGAAACGGTGCGATTTCTGGTGCTTTTTGACCAGAAACTGGTTTCTTAACTGACTTGCGCATTAAAATTGTTGATTTTTGTGTCTCATGCCGACTATGGTGCTTTGCGCTTGGACGATGTTTAACCGGCATTAGTGTTTTTAGCGGGTGCACCTCTGCTCTGGCTGGGTTGATTATTGTTTGTGGTTTTGGCGCCACAAAGCCATCAATCACCTGCTTTTTTGCGGGCGCAGTTGTGCCAGAAGCGTCTTGCAAAAGAACCCCCCGCTTTGTCTCGTAGAGTTTGCCATTGAGTTCAATGACGTTTTTGTGATTATTGGCCAATTTGATGTACCCTCATTCTATCTAGGTTTATCTTGTTAATCATAACCCTTTTGTATATTTAAGCGCAAGACCCACAACAACTTGTTCTTGTAGCAAAACAGTAGCCATGGATTATCATTTACTGGTTTTCGTATGCTTGTCATGCTATAAATAAAGAGGTAAACCATGGATTTCCTAGACCCAAATAAAAAACGTTCCAATAAAATCAAGCTATATCTTGGCTACGCCCTGATTGCAATCGCTATCAGCATGGGTGCAACCGTATTGTTATTTGCTAACGCGGGCTATCGTCTTGATGGCGAAGGCAATGTCACCCAAAATGGGCTCTTATTTGTCAGCTCTCATCCAAGTGGCGCAGATGCATATATCGAGAGCATTTATAGTAAAAAAAAGATTCACGATAAAACAGATACAAAATTTGACCTTACTGAAGGCAGATACCGCATAACACTTCAGAAAGAGGGTTACAGATCTTGGCAGCGCGAGATGAGTCTTGAGGGCGGCTCTGTTGAAAGACTCGCCTACCCTTTACTGTTTCCAGAAAAATTAGAGTCGACCAATATGAAAACGTATGCCACAGCGCCAAAAATCGTTTCATCAAGCCCGGATCGCAAGTGGATCATTGTCCAGCAACCGGATAATTTTTTGGGCTTTGACGTTTTTAACGCTGGCGAGCCAGAAAAGCCAGCAACATCATTTACTGTTCCGAGTGATGTCTTTACGCAACCAAAAGGTACTCAAAATCTTGAGATTGTAGAATGGTCATCCGACAACGCCAACATACTTATCAAACATAGCTTTGATGATCAGTCAGAATTCGTACTTATAAACAAAGATAAGCCCGAAACATCTGTGAATATTAATAACATCACTGGTCAAAAGCCTTACGATGTATCACTAAAAGATCGCAAGGTTGATCAGTTATATCTACACATGGCAAAAGATGGCCTATTGCAGCTTGTTGACATGAAATCTCGGGTATTAACACCAGCTGTTGCCAAGACATTTGACTATAAGTCACATGGAGACGATATGTTGGTGTATGTCGCCCCTATCGAGTCTAATCAAGAATTTGTAAGCGTACGTATTAAAACAAACGAAAAAGATTACGAGCTACGTCAACTTCCTGCTAATACTACTTATGTTACTGACGTTGCCAAGTTTGATAGTGCCTGGTATGTTGTCGCTGGTGCAGCAAGTGACAACAAAGTGTATGTCTATAAAGACCCACTTGACATACTAACTTCAGATAACTCAACGAAGGCTATTTTTGCCAGAACGCTCAGAATTGATAATCCAAAAGAAGTGTCGTTTTCCGCAAACGCTCGAATGATAGCCGCGCAATCTGATCAAGAGTTTGCTGTTTTTGATGCCGAAACTGACCGACAATATCGATATACCGTAAACGATAAGTTTGATACCAATAGGCCTGTCGAGTGGATGGACGGTCATCGCTTAGCAACCTCAACAAATAATACGGTTATTGTCTTTGATTTTGACGGCATTAACCAACAAAAATTGATGCCGATTAATGCTAGTACGGATGTCATGTTTGATCGTGATTATGAAAATGCCTTTACATTATCGCCCTCAGATCAGGACGGTAAAGCTACATTAGTAAAGACTAAACTGCTTGTTTCTGGTGATTAAGAGAATAGCCAGCCGGTGAGACGACTCCACAAGGAAGGTGCATTACCTGGGACAATAGTAGCTTGTGTATTTGCTGGTTGAGCAGTGCTGGCAACATTTGTATTTGGATCAGGTGAAACTTGCTCCCCTATTACAATCAGACGATTGATTGATGTGCCGGGTGGATCACACGTAATTAAAGTTACAGTTGCTGACTTATCTGTATTACCAAGGACAGAAGTATCGGTTGGTTTTACGATTTTTTTGTCATAGATTCGGTAGGTGTAGCGTTTGCTGTTTTTGGTCATAGAAAACGTATCGCCAATCTCAAGCTTGTTGAGCAGCACAAAGGCAAATTTATATTTTCCGCTATTTAAAATGTTATTACTTGAATGCCCAACCACAACGCTATTGCCCTGCTCGCCTGGGTTTGGTGTTGTGACATAATGGACCACACCATTTTCCAAGCCTTTTTGTATATCTTTTTCTTGTATTGAGGGTGTGTCATATACCACAGGCACCTCTACGTTTATCTTTGGGATAATAACAAGATTTTCTGGCCCGGCAGTCGTTGAGCCCGGGTCGATAATGATCGGTGTTGAACTAACGTTTTTACTAGGAGTAATAAATGGAGTGACAAACCGTTCGTTAAAAAAGCCAAATAGCAGTACCAGTAGCACAATTGCACCCATGCTGAGCCCAAATAACAGTGATTTAAAGTGTGCTTGGGCTGATAATTTTGCTTTTTGATTCTTGTGAACTTTGTGATGTATTTTCTTTTTTGCCTCAGCAATTGTGTTTTTGGCGGGTTTATTTGATGGTGTCTCTGGCTCATGAAAAACATGAGTTTTCTTAGGCGGGTGCTCTGGTTTTTCAGCCTGCTTTTGTGGTTGTTTGGCGCGCTCGTTTGCGGCGTAAAATTCTTGCCAGACCGCATGCTTTTCATTATCCGGTAGCCCCTGATAATAGTTGTGCCACTCTGTTTGGATTTCAGATAATGACTTGCCTGATTCACTCAAACGCCTCATAAACGCCTCATGTTTTGACAGTGGCTTATCTGCTGCCGCAGCTTCTTTGATCTCTTCTTTGGCGTTTGGCTCATCACCATAAAGTGCATCAATACGGGATCGTATTAAATTAACGGCTGGATCTTCTTGGTTTGAACTATTATCTAGGGTGTGTGACATGATTTAAGTTTAGCGAAAGTGGTTGTGTAATAAGTCTAGTGTAACAGATAAGAATGGGTTATAATAGCCTCTGTTATTTTGTGGTTGTAGCATTTTGGCTGCTTGTTTTTTAATAACTTGTGCCGTGGTGGCGGAATTGGTAGACGCGCTAGACTCAAAATCTGGTGAGATTTACTCTCGTGCCGGTTCAAGTCCGGCCCACGGTACCAGTTACTAAAAAACGCATGCTACTATTCCGAAAGTACGAATACTGCAGTTGTTAGCGCGGCGAATGCTTTGCTTGGGTTTTGGAGTGTCCATACGGCTGCGTAAGAGGCGGTTTCAACTCGCCACATTGCCTCACCTGGCGCAACTTTGGTGGTGGCAACTTCACCATCACGTGCAACATAGAACATGCCATTATGGCGCAATACGATGCTCGCTGGATGCATAATTGTGAAAAAGTGTAAATTATCTACCATGGTTGCAATCGGCATATCATAGGTAAACGCGTGCATGAAGTGTGATGAAATGCTCAATTTCTGTAGCTGTGCAAAGCTTGTAATTAAAGTTGTTTCTGGGCGTGCTAGTAATGCTTCTGGTTTGGACGTAAAGTAATCGAGCGCATCTTGCGTTATTGTGATTTGTCCGGAGTGTCTGGTGATAAATTGTTCTAACACAATTGCTGTTTCGCTGTTTCGACCTAAATCGCCCGGTAGTAATACGCCATCAGCCCAAGACCCAAAACTGAGCCATTCGTTAAGTGCATTGCGGCTAAAACTGCCACTTTTATTGCTTGGTGCAAATTCACCGTTTTCTAATATATTGCCGACTGTCTTTTTGAGTGATTCAGGTAGGAGGACTTTGGCGACTCCAACGCCAGCGTTCCCAGCTGCTTGGTATGCTGCTCCTGGCGCAGCAAAGCTATGAACATTTCCACCAATTATCAGCAGCTTACCTGCATGTAGTTTGTTTTCTGGCTTGTCCCAAAGCAGCTCTTTAAAGAGTGGCTCACTCCCCTGTTTGTTCCAGTATGTTGTTGTCATTATGTAAAGCGTAGCATAATTTTGCATATTGTGGTGTTATACTTGCAATCATGAAAAAACCAGAAGTTACTTTAGAGAATTATGAAGCGGTGTACGAATACTATGCACAATACAAACAACCAAGAGTTGGCGCATATGTTGGCCATAAGGCTATGTCCTTAATGTTCAAGCCCCAGGTTGAATATGCGTCTGGAGCGGAAGATGCAATACAGGACTTGGTTCGCAATCCAAATGCTCGTAGCATCGTTGCCTTAAACCATCTTTCAGACAATGATCAATATGTTGTTGCTGCCATGGCACAGAGAGAGAAAGTGCTACGACCTATGGCTGGGAATACGTTCATTCAATCTAAAGAAGTTCTTTTTCATCATCCAAATCAATTGTTGCGCCCAATCTTGCGTCGCGGTGTAGATATTATGGGTGCGGTGCCGGCGTTCAGAAAAAAGGATGTCACCGAAGGTCAAGAAGATTTGCGACGTGCTGCCACGGCAGAAATGATCAGAACGTCAATTGATAAGTTGCGGGCTGGACAGAATATGGCCATTTTTCCTGAAGGCACCCGGAACAAAGAACAGCCAGAAACGGTACAAGGATTAAAGGCTGGTATTACGGCGATTGCCGGAGAAGTTGCCGTAACTCACGAGGTTGCCGTGGTGCCCGTTGGCTTCACCTACGACGGCGACAAACGGCATCCACACATGTGGGTCGGTATGCCGATGGCTGATTATACCTTTGATGCCGTGACGTTCTTGCCTGATTTACAGGAACGATTACAAGATGCCGTAGATCACGCAAGGTACAGTGCGGCAGCCTAAACTTTTAATTCAATGCTAACTGGGCAGTGGTCAGAGCCCATAACATCTGCGTGGATTTTCGCTTTTTTAACTGCAGATGCGATTGATTTGCTCACCATCCAGTAGTCAATACGCCAACCAACATTACGTTCGCGAGCCTTTGCCCAGTGAGTCCACCATGTGTAATAACCATTACCAGTCGGTGTAAATTTGCGGAATGTATCAACAAAGCCAGCATCTACAAAATCTTGAAACCGTTCTCGTTCTTCGTTTGTGAAGCCATGTTTGCCTACATTTGGTTTTGGATTGGCTAGGTCGTCTTCGGTGTGGGCAACATTTAGGTCGCCGCAGAATAATACTGGCTTTTTTTGCTCAAGTTGCTGAACGTATGCCAAAAAGGCCGGATCCCAGTGTTTGTAACGTAAATCAACGCGCGAGAGGTCACCTTTGCTATTTGGTGTATAAACCGTGACTACATAAAATTCTTCAAATTCAGCGGCTATCACCCTACCCTCATCGTTTGGATTGCCATAAGTATCACCGGTTACATTAAACTTTTTGATAATGTCTTCTGGGAATCCATAGTTAACATTTAATGGCTCAACTTTGCTAAAAATAGCGGTGCCGCTATAACCTTTTCGCTTAGCGCTATTCCAGAACTCTTTATAGTCTGGCAAATCGATTTCTGCTTGTCCCTGCTCTGCCTTCGTTTCTTGCAAACATAAAATATCAGGATCATGTTCAGAGATAAATTTTTGAAAGGCCCCCTTATTGACTACTGCCCGAATGCCGTTCACGTTCCAACTGTACAACTTCATGTTTCAAAGTATAGCACCCAACATACATTAAATTAGGTGTGACGCTACAAAGTAGTTGTGCTTGCACGAAGTTAGGTGTGGGTTTATTCTTTAAGACAAAGGAGAATTAATATGTCTACAGAAGGTTTGACTGCGGCTCCAGAAGAAGTGACACGAGCCGTTAAACAGTTCAAGGCTGCTCAAAGTATGGGAAAAGTTGCTACTCAACTCGAAGCGCAAGCCGCACAATTAAGGCGTTCAGTTGCTGACATGGATCTTGAAGCAGTGACTGCTCCGGAGGATCATATTTTTAGGATTGGAGTTACAAGACACGAAGGTGCGCTTATTATTGAGCCATTCAATCATCGAAGGGTTGAATGGGACGATCCTCTACATCCGGGTGATGCTGTCTACGAGAACCTAGTGGACCGTTCACGCTGGGGTGATAATGCAAGTATAGATGTTGATACTTTGGGTTACGAAAATGACAATATTTGGGGATATAACTCACTGCGTCGAGTCAGGGTTCTGATTAATGATCAGGTGCAAGTTAATCTTGTTGCAGAAGAATAGGGTTTGGTTATATTCGTCTATCTTTCGCGCTTGGTGTTTAACTGCTACACTTAAGAGCAATGTATAAAAGAGTTTTACTTAAGCTTTCGGGTGAACAGTTGGCTGGTAAATTTGAGTCTGGTATTGATCCAGAACTTGCGGGATGGTTGGCAGAAGAAGTAAAAAAAGTACAGGCTGCAGGTTCACAGGTAGTGATTATGGTTGGTGGTGGTAATTTTGTACGCGGGGCACAAATTGCCGGGCACGGAATCAGGCGCGTGACTGGTGACCATATGGGTATGCTCGGTACTATGATTAACGCACTTGCCCTAACAGACATCTTTGAAGCACATGATGTAAAGACGCGCTGTCTTAGTAACATTTTTGCCGAACAAGTTGCGGAACCGTTTGTACACCGGTTGGCCAATAAGCACCTTGAAAAAGGTCGCGTGCTAATTGTTGGCGGTGGTACTGGGCGGCCGTACATGACGACCGATACTGGTGCGGTTGTTTTGGCGCTTGAACTTGACTGCCAGGTGGTTTTAAAAGCGACCAAAGTCGATGGCGTATATGACAAAGATCCGGTGAAGCATAAGGACGCAGTTAAACACAATAAACTATCATTGCAGCAAGCAGTCGAGAACGATCAAATCAAGGTTATGGATAAGGCTGCTATCGGCATGGCATTAGAACACAACATGCCGATTGTGATTTTTGACGCAATGAAACCAGATAGTATAGTCAGCGTTGCTCAAGGCAAATCAGTCGGCACCACGATTAGCTAAAATAAACACCTCATAAACCCCTCACGACCCCTGTAATTCTCTGTTTAGACTGTCAGTGATTCTCCCGACGTTAAAACTTGCCATTCTATGTTATTTTCGTCACAAACTGCTTTGAGGGCTCTGTAATGGATCTCCTCGCCTTCGGGTGACAAGATCATGTTATGAATTGGGAAAGCAATCTTTGGTTTGCACTTTACGATGAAGTCACTAGCGTCTCGAACGCGTAACCAAGGTGCTGACGCAGGGGCTGCCAGTACCTCAAATTGCTTATTAGGGACTGTATAAGAATCTCCTGGATGGTACAGTTTGTCGTTTATCATGACAGCAATGTTTTCAAATTCTCCATAAAATTCATGTTGCCCACCATAGAATGATAGAGTCGCATCTTTTACTTGGGCAGTATCACCTGCCTTAGCAATAGTTACTGCGCTATTCTGAATTTCATTTGCAACTTGCTGGTTTGTAAAGACTTGAACTTCTGGATTTTGCTCGATAATCTTTAAGACGTTTTCTTTAACAAAGTGATCGCTATGGATATGTGTGATAACAACACCGTTAATATTTTGATAATCAGTTAATGAAGTTGAGAATTTACCAGGATCAATAACAATCCGTGTATTGCCTTCTGTAATGTCTAAGCATGCATGCTCATACTTGGTTATCTTCATAATTTCATTATATCACTGGCGGAGAGAGAGGGATTCGAACCCTCGATACACATTACTGCGCATACACGCTTTCCAAGCGTGCTCCTTCAGCCACTCGGACACCTCTCCTTAGCTTGATTGATTATATCTTAAAAATTACTACAATTACAGAGGTAATTTACTTGCCTACCTCTATAGCAACAGCGTACACTAGATATACATGGCATTGATTGAAATTAAGGAAGTTAGTAAATTATTTGGCTTTGGTGATGCGGCAACAGTTGCGCTCGACGAAGTTGACTTTGCGGTTGAAAAAGGCGAATTCGTAGCAATTATGGGGCCAAGCGGTTCAGGCAAGTCAACGCTAATGAACGTGATTGGCCTGCTTGATCATCCTACGCACGGTACTTACAAACTCAATGGTCGCTCTGCTGCAAAATTGCGCACTAACCAACGCGCCAAGTTACGGCGTGACAACATTGGTTTTATATTCCAGTCTTTCAATCTATTGCCAAAACTGACCGCCATAGAAAACGTTGCACTTCCATTAGCTTATAAAGGCATGACACCAGTGCGTCGACTTAAACGTGCATCAGAGATTATGGATCGCGTTGGACTATCTGATAAAGAAGCCTTTTACCCGCGCCAACTTAGTGGTGGCCAGATTCAACGTGTTGCTATTGCCCGAGCACTTATTAATAATCCGAGTATTTTGATTGCTGACGAACCAACTGGTAACTTAGATAGTCTGTCTAGCCGGGTTGTCATGGAACTTTTGAGCGAAATACACGCATCGGGTAATACCGTATTGATGGTTACGCATAACCCAGAATTAACGCGCTATGCCAACCGTGTTATCTATATGCACGACGGCGTCATTATCCATGATGAAAAGAGTGCTATTGGTGAGGTGCCTCAAGCAATCAGGCGCACACTCTATTTTGCTCCGACTACAACTGAAGAAGATGATCTAGCCGGTGTGTCAGCGCTTATGCAAACAATTCCTGGCGAGCTCGGCTTGACTAAAAAACGATCCAAAAAAGCCAGAAAGCCAAGACGTAAAAAGGTAAAAACCAAATGATGAGCGGCGACACAAAACTAGCTTTCCATTCTATACGAACTGCAAAATGGCGGAGTTTTTTAACGATGCTTGGCATTATCATTGGTGTTGCATCAGTTATTGTAACTGTGTCATTGGGCGAAGGTGTAAAGCAGCAAGTCAGTAACCAATTGAGCCAGTTCGGCAGCGATCTGATTACAGTTCGGCCCGGCAAAACTTTCAATCGTGACCAAAACGGGGTTCTGGGTGTCAATCTATTTAATAATGTTAACGCAACACTGACCGATAATGACGTCAAGATTGTTAGTAAAGTTGAAGGTGTTAAAGAAAGTGCTCCTTTGAGTGTGATAAGTGCGGTTCCGCGTTATGAGGACACAGAATTTAATAAAGGCATGGTAATTGGTACGACTGCGAGTTTGCCGGAACTAATAAACCACAAAATGCAATACGGTTCATTTTTCACAGTTGGTGAGGAGGGCCGTAATGTGGCGGTTCTTGGTCAAACTGCCGCTCAAGAACTGTTTCATGAAAACGTGCCGGTTGGTAAGTCGTTTCAGATGCGGGGTGAAGAGTTCATTGTCCGTGGTGTTTTTGAAGAGTTTGAAAGTAACCCAATAACTCCAGGTGGCGATTACAATAACGCAGTCTTCATACCTTACGTTACTGGAAAAATATTAAGCGATAATAATTCGCAGGTGTTCCAGATTTTTGCTAAGCCAAATAATCCGGAAGAGCTTGATCATGTAACAGAATCCGTTCATAGCAGTTTGCTTGCATCTCACGACAAACAAGAGGATTTTACAATTTTTACGCAAGGTCAGTCAGTTGACGATACATCGTACACGCTATCATTGATTACCGCTATGATCGCTGGCGTAGCTGCTATTTCTCTGTTTGTTGGAGGTATTGGAATTATGAATATAATGCTGGTTTCTGTAACCGAGCGGACGCACGAAATTGGCATTCGTAAGGCTATCGGCGCGACTAATCGACAGATTATGCGACAGTTTATGACTGAAGCAGTTATTTTAAGTTTTGTTGGTAGTGTGTTCGGCGTTCTGCTCGCGTTAGTGATCAACTTTGTCATTAAGCTAACTACGGAATTACAGCCAGCAACTAACCTATATGTTGCCGGAATAGCAATTGGTGTAGCGGTAGGTGTTGGTGTCATATTTGGTATTGCTCCCGCCATACGGGCGGCACGAAAAGACCCCATTGATGCGTTAAGGTATCAATGATGAAGCTTAGATAAACTGCCGAGGGGCACATACTTTTTTAAAGTAGGAGTACGTAGTACAAAAAAAACTATCCCGTAAGTTGTTCTCTCGGGATAGTTTTATGTAAGCAGGAACGGTTATTTACGTTTCGTCTTGCCTTCAGTTGCGTGTTTGGCGTCAATACCAAGCGCAATCCACATAGGACCAGTCAATAGCGCATAAAGACCAAGTACCCATACGAATGCTACGCCACCAGCTGCTGGTTGCATAAGTATCGCAATACCAACAATGACTCCTAATGCCCCACCAATGATCATGAGGGTCTTTTCGGTTGCAGAGTAGTCTTCAAGTAGTGCCAACACTACTTCAAATACGCCACGTGCAATTAGCACAAGACCGATTAGAAGAATAAGCGTAGCAAAAGACACGCTTGGGTGACGAACTAGGTATACACCAACACCAAGCTCGGCGATACTGAGTACTAGCCTCCATACCCATGAATTGCCATCGCTGATCGCACGGATAGATTCTACGATACCGATAACACCGCTAATTAAGATGTATATGCTAAAGATATACACCAAGGTTACTAATGTTAGTCCTGGCCAAAATACTGCGGCAATACCAAATAGAATGCCTGCAACACCACGAAGAACCAAAGACTCCCACATTGCTTTGAGCCCAGTTGCGTCCATAACGCTCCTCCTATTAAATGTTATATATAAGTTCTACTCCATTATTGCAGAGCTGTCAAATTATGATTTCAACTATCTTACGTTAAGGGTGAAGTTGAATTGTGAAGCGGCTGCCCTTTTTTGGTTTGCTCGACACTTTAATAGTGCCATTCAGTTTTTCAATAATTTGTACGGCAATCGACAGCCCCAAGCCATGCCCACTACGGTTTTGTTTGCTGCGTGCAGTGTCAGCTTGATAGAAACGTTCAAAAATATGTGGCAAGTCCTTCTTATCTATACCAATACCTTGATCCTGTATATAAATTTCTGGCGTGCGTTCTTTTTTGCTTGTACCAATGATAATAGTTGTTCTTTCTGGACTATACTTGATTGCATTATCAAGAATAATCACGAGTACTTCAACAAGCCCACCATAATCAGTGAGGGCAGATAATTGCTCGTCACCCTTGATGTCAATTAAAATATGCCTCTTCTCTGCTGAAGATAAAACTCTGTCGACCGCTTCTTGGATAACGGGTGTGAGTAGCTGTTTTTTGAGGGGCATCGATTTGTCGTCAAGACGAGCTATGCGGAGTAAGTTATCAGATAGTTGAGTTAGTACATCAAGTTCCTCAAGGTTACTTTTTAAAATATCTTTCACTTCTTTATCACTAATCTTAGGTTGCATAAGTGCAACCTCGATCTCGCTTTTCATGGCGGCGATTGGGGTGCGGAGTTCATGGCTTGCATCGGCAGTAAAGCGCTCTAATGATGCGTGCGCTTCTTCGATCGGCTGTAGGCTGCGGCGAGCCAGAACATAACTCACCCAACCGCCAATGAGTAGCACCCCTAAGTTAGTTACAACAAGTGTAAAAAAGACTTTTGCTCTGGCTTCACTCATCAGGTTTCTCGTATCATCTAGTAACTGTTGGCGGAAAGAGTTTGGTAAATCTGGCGGTGCATTCATGATCAGATCACTTCTACGTCCATATCCACGGTCAAGCTCACGGGTTGCTAGTGCATAAATATTGACACTAAAAAATATACTTATCACCATAATAATTGATAAGTACGTAGCAGTTAGACGGACAATCGCTTTACGAAACACGCGAAACTTCTCCAAATATATAGCCAAAACCACGACGCGTATGAATCATGGCTGGCTTTTTTGGAAACGGTTTGTCAATCTTATTACGCAGATAACCAATGTATACCTCTACCGTATTTGGCAAAATATCCGAATCATAGTCCCATACATGGTCCATGATGGTTTCTTTACTTAAAACACGTCCTGGGTTATTCATGAGATACTCAAGAAGCGCAAACTCTTTTTGCGACAAGACAATATTTTCACCATCACGGTTAACGGTGAAGGTTTCGGGGTCGAGTGTGATGTCGGCATGGGTTAATTTTGTGCTATGAGCTTTTTGTGGTCGCCTCAGTAAGGCTCGGACGCGTGCTATTAGCTCAACAAACGCAAACGGCTTTACCAGGTAATCATCGGCACCGGCATTCAAACCTGCTGCTCGCTCTAGGACATGGTCCTTGGCTGTGAGTAGTAAGACTGGTGTGTGCTTGCCTTCGCGACGCAGACTAGACAGGATTTCAAGCCCGTCAAGCCCAGGTAACATCCTATCCAGAATGATTAAATCATAATTAGTTGCCTGGGCTGTTTGTAGACCCTCATTGCCGTTGTAGCAGACATCGACAGCGTAGCTTTGATTTTGCAGCCCTTTGCGTACCGAATTAGCTATTTTATGATCATCCTCGATAATTAAAATTCTCATCAACATCTAGTATAACTGCACTAACCTGAAAATAGACTTAAAAACCACCGGCCTAGGGGTGGCCGGTGGTTCTGTGTTGCTTTAGTTATTGTACCTCCTTAGTGATTATCTTGATCATTGTGTGGTCCGCCATGTTCACCAGGACCTCCTGGGCCATGCATGAAGTGGGCATATTCCTCAGGAATGTCATTATCTTTAGCCCATTGAGCTAGCTCAGTACGTTTTGTGTCCATTGCGGTTTTGCGTTCTTCTTCGGTCTCGTCACGTAAATCATTCATGAATGATTCAAGCTCCTGCTGTTTGGCAAGAATTTTGTCAGCCTGCTCCTGTGTAAGTTTGCCGTCCTTGACAGCTTGATCAAGTTGTTCTTTGAACTTGGCTTGATGTTCTGCTTGGTGGCTGGCCCGGTCTTCGTCAAAGACTTTCTGAACATCGTCCTTGCTTAGGTTAAATGTTGACGCAATCTTATCTACCAAACTGCTACCGCCAGAACTACTCTCAGCCGATGCCACTCGCAGTCCAGTTGCGGCTGTGAACCCAGTTGCTGCAATGATACTGGCAACGGCGAGAGTTCGTTTCACTGATTGTCTTATTGTTTACTCCTTTCACTTTTTATGGTGTCCTGCACTTTATGTGTGACGCCGCTGCGTCTTAGGTGCATCTTTGGGCACTTTAGTTTGTAACGATGCTGCCTTTACGGCAACAGTATCAATCTAAGACAGGAGCTTGAGTTTAGTCTGAATCGTAACTAAATGCCTTCTCAGCGCGTACTTACCAGTGTCCATGCATTATCTTCAAGCCGTAGTCTATAGGTGGTCACGCCATCTGTCATGTCGAACAGCTTAACGGCGTGCTGTCCTTTTCTTACTAAGTACTGGATTCCGTCAGTAAATGTAAAGCGCGTGTTGTCAAACTCAATTTGCCGGGGGAAAGATTTAAAACTTTGGCCGTTTGCAAAGTAAAAAGAATTAACATTAATGATTTGATTAATTGCATGCATGTGGTCGCTCCTTGATTTTTATAAGTTGAAGAGATTACTAAATCACCTAGACATAGGTGTTAGCGAACGGATTTTTAGAGTATGTTGCTTGGTAAAAAGTTGCCAACCGTTCTGCGATAACTTTCATGACAAGAAACTTTGATTGTAGATTAGGTATCCAGGGACCGAAGTTTGTAACCTTGATTGTAATAAAGCCTGCGAATCAAAGGTGCCCACCAGTACTCACATGACTACCATAACTATAGCACTAGCGTTTTGGCATGTCTGTGGTAATTTTAGCCTCGTTTTTATTGATAAGGAGATGTTTTTCAAACTTTTGGTAGCAAGGCTTACAGATATGAAATTTACTGACCGTTTTGTCTTGCGGTGGACTTAGGAGGATTGCTCCGAAATCATCCAGAGATTGTCCACAGGAATCACATAAGGGTTCTATTGCCATACATCCATTATATATGCTTTGCTGATATGTTTGAAGACCAGGTGATATAAGTAGGAACGGCAAAGTTGCTTATGCTAGAATCAGTTACATAAGTTATCAGTAATTTATGCAGTCGCTCACACAACAATTTTCAAGAAAAGTGGTACGGTTTCTGACTAGCCAGGAACATCGTAAACAGATCATCAGTGTTTCTGTCGTTGCTTTCGTTGGCACGTTTACCTTGGCATTGAGCCGAGCAGCTGTTTTTAGTGTGACTATGGAGCCAGAGTCTGGATCTCTCCAGAACAATGCTCAGAGCATCGACGACACAACTGCAAGTGGGCAAAAATATATACAATTTTCAACCAAAACAATTACTAGTACCGAAGCTTTTCATACCTGCTATCCAGATGCTTTTTGTGATAGTCAAAATAACCCGGTGATTTTAAGTGGATTTAATATGAGGGATATAGGCAGTGATACCTATATGACTAGTTATTCTAGCCTAGCTCAGTTGCAAAAGATTAAGAGCAAAGGCTTTAATTTGGTTAGACTTGCTATGCGATGGGAAGACTTTCAGCCAAACCAAGGTACGGGCGGCTTTGATACTGCAAAATTCAACAAGCTTAGGACAATTGTCAATAACGCAAAGAGTACAGGAGTATACGTGGTCTTAGACCCAATTCATGGTACTGGTCGTGGTAAAGACTGTACTGTTAGCGAGAGTCATATTCCTGCCTGGGCGCAAGCTTATGATAGTAGCGGAATGTGCCTAGAAAGGATCGGTGGTATTAACAAGAATGTTAAAGACTATATCCAGAAGATAGCAACCGAATACAAAGACGAGTCAAATGTAGTAGCGATTGACCTAGCTAACGAGGTACAGTCAATTAACTATACCGATGATGTCGAGTTGTTGACCATGTACAATAAACTCATTGGCTATGTTCGAGAGATTGATGCTGACAAAATATTGATGATTGAACCCCAGGCGGGCGAAAGGATTCTTAGCGCATCAGCAATTGCGAGCACTATTACTAATAAATCAAATATTGTCTACTCTTATCACGACTACCACGGAGGGGTTCATGATGCGGCAGGAAACGTAAAATCCGGATGTCAGTTAGATGGCTACAACTCAAGTGGGAGTAGCTGTTCCAATCGTAACTCTGTTGATGCGGGCGGAACGGGGTATATTAATCCCACTAAAGATAAGGCTGTTCTAGAGAATCGGATAGCGCGTAATCTTAACAACCTTGCCACTCCGGGCGTTCAGTTGCCACTATATATCGGTGAGTACAATGCGTACGAAGGTCTGGCAAACGCAGATCAGTGGAGAAAAGACATGGTAGCGTTATTCAAGAAGTACAAATTAAGTCGCACCCACTGGGTATTCTATAACCAGGGCTATAATCAAGGAGACTTCGGACATACAGCAACAGACTGGACGAGCAGCACCAACAAAACACCAGGTGCTTGGAGGCCATGGGTTGATGATCTTCTTTAGGTGTATCTAGGTTCTGTTTTGTCTTCAATGGGGATGAGCCATATATGCCCTGACCTTATGCGGCATGTCCTTGGGGAGAGTCGCAATCACTGAATTGTTGGCTACATGCAGGACGGTTTGGAGAAGTTGCTAAAGGCTTATAGTAACTCACTAACCTCTGTTATAATTATGCTAATGCCTATTTTTGTAGAGAGTATTTTGATCCTTTCACTTTTGATTATAGTTGCTCGCTTTTTAAAGCGTGGCTCAATTGTATTGCAGCGACTTTTTATTCCGAGTGCGTTAATTGCTGGTGTCGGTGGTTTGGTATTTGGTCCGCAGGTACTGGATACCATACCAACTGAAATTACGAATTTTTGGGCTACGATGCCCAAGTTTTTAATTAATATTGTTTTTGCCGGCTTATTCTTGGGTAAAAAGTTGCCAACGACAAAGGAGATTTGGCGATTATCAGGCCCAATGATTGCATTTGGTAACACAATTGCGTGGGGCCAATACGTATTGGGCCTTATTTTGACGATTTTTATATTGACACCGTTATTTGGCGTTAACCCACTTGCGGGTGGGTTGATTGAGATAGGTTTTGAAGGTGGCCATGGTACGGCGGCTGGCCTTGCGCCATCATTTGATAAACTTGGTTGGTCCCAAGGCACTGATATTGCACTGGTACTTGCTACCGTTAGTTTATTGGCTGCTATTTTATCCGGAGTAATACTTATAAATTGGCATAATCGGCGGTATGGTTACACGATTAGTAAAAAAGCCTGGCAGCGACAACGGCGTGAACTTATACGAAGCGGTTACAATCTTGTGCGTTTTGGGGACAAAATCAATGCTAACCCAGTGGCAATTTTACGTAATGTCTTTGCCCTTGTTGTTGCGATAGCGATTGGGTATGGCTTACTGTATGGTCTGACATATATGGAAGCATGGATTTTGGGCACCTGGACCGATCTGCGCTTTATGCCTTATGTTCCTTTGTTCCCTTTTGCTATGATCGGTGGATTAATCCTGCAACTTATTTTACGCAAAGCACACATGCAACATTTGCTTCAGCGTCATACGATTCAAGTGATTAGCACAATTGCCCTCGATTTGCTCATAGCAAGCGCAATTGCAACCATTTCGCTGAAAGCTGTAACTGATAACTGGCCAGTTGTAATTGTACTATCGCTGGCCGGTATTGTGTGGATACTCGGGTGTTTTCTTCTGCTAGCGCCCCGAATGTTCCCGTCACATTGGTTTGAGCAAGGCATCACTAATACTGGTCAATCAATGGGCATGACAGCAACCGGGCTTTTGATGAATCGTTTGGCTGATCCTGCTAATAAGTCGCATGCCAAAGAAGGCTTTGCTTATAAACAGCTTATTTTTGAGCCATTCATGGGCGGTGGCCTCGTGACTGCCACCGCTATTATTGTTATCTACGAACTTGGTGCATGGTTTGCTCTAATAACGGCAACCATATTCATGGTGTTCTGGCTTACGGTCGGTCTGTTATTTGGCAAATTTCGTAAGAAATAAGTGACTCAATATCGCTATCCTGGTTGCGGCTGCATGTAGAATGGCTCGGAGTTTTGTCTGGTGTCGACCGGTAGTTTTTAGCCTGAACAGTTCACGGTTGTGAGTTGATACTGAATGTTAAGCGCGATACTATAAAACTATGTCTATATTGAAGTCTCGACAAAAAATATCTGGTGGCGTTGTGCATCCGTTGCCGCCGGACCTAGGAAAGGCGCTCAGTTCAAATAAAAAAGCGCTGGCAGCCTGGGAAGATATTACTCCCCTTGCCCGTAATGAGTGGATTTGTTGGACAATAACCGTTAAGCAGCAGAAAACGCGAGATGAACACGTTGTTCGAGCGGTTAAAGAGTTGGCCGAGGGTAAGCGTCGCCCGTGTTGCTGGATTGGTTGTATTCACCGCACCGATAAACTAGTCAGCCCCTCGGTTAAGTGGGCACTGAGCAAACAATCCAAGACTAAGTAAAAACTAGGATTTTCCGTTCAGATATTTACCAGCTACACTGAGTGCAAAGGAAGTCAAGATCACGAAAATTGATGCCTGAAAAAGCTTTGTAACAATTAATGCAAATCCTGTATTGCCATTATCTGGCTCAAATTCAGCCAATACCATAACAATACCTAAAATACCGAAGGTGACTGATGCACATATAAATACTCGTGTTGCGATTTTTTGCATGGTTTTAGTATAGCAAACAACCACCATGCCTTATAATGGGCTACATGACTACTTACTTAAATAAATACTTTCCACTTTTACCAATTATCTACCTAGCGGTTTCGATTTTTATTGTGCGCAGCGAAGTCACATATGTTTACCTGGCGGCGGCTGTGCTGGTTGCGCTCACTGTATTTGCACAGCGTGATAAAAAGCTAAAACCAGAAACTATATTAGCTCGCTGGATGATCGTCCTCGCGGCAATTGGTCTGAGTTCGGCTGTCATCCTTTCTATCGAAAAAATTGAATTATTAAAACAGCCAAGCTATATCACTAGCTGTAGTTTGAGTCCTATCGTTTCGTGTTCACCTGTTATTGCAAGCCCGCAGGCTAGTGCTTTTAGTTTTCCTAATCCTTTTATGGGTATATTTGGTTTTGCCGCAGTACTGACGGCGGGCATGACCATATTGGCTGGCGCAACAAAACTTAACAAAGTTTGGTGGCGTACATTACTGGCTGGTATTGCGTTTGGTGCTGGCTTTTCTGCCTGGTTGTTTGTCCAGGGTGTTTTTAATATCGGTAAACTGTGTTTGTACTGCATGCTGGTTTGGTTGGTCACATTTGCACTTTTGTGGTTAGTGGCTGCTCATTCAATTGCAAATAAGTATATCAGTTTTGGTGACCGACTTAATAAGTTGCTGCTTCATAAATATGAGCTTATCACAGTAACCTATACGGTAATTATCCTGCTCATCATTTATCGTTGGCTGGACTATTGGCTAACGCTCTTGTAAGTCATGGCAGAATAACCTAAGAAGGCACCATGTAAACGGTGCCTTCTTAGATGAGATCCTTCTATATTTGCGCGAGAATCCAGATTGCACCAGCAACCGCTAGCAGAAACAGGCCTAGGCCTACCGGTGAACCCCAGCTGAACCATGATCCCCACGAACGCCAATTCTTATGGGTTCGCTCGTACCAATCCATTTGCTCATCTTTTGTCATTTTTGACATAACATGACTCCTTATTACGTTAATAGTGAGTCTCTTTAAAATTACGTGTGCCAGTAAATAGTTATTCTTTAGAGACAAAGGGCTATTTGCTACCTGGACTTATCAACTCTCTGAATATAGCAAATAGTTTGCTATCTATTCAACTGTGACTGATTTTGCGAGGTTTCGTGGGCGGTCAATATTAAGATTTTTCTTTGTTGCAACTGCTAAGGTTAAAAGCTGTAAACAGACATTGTAAATAAGTCCGTCAGTGTGATCACCTATATGTGCGATTTCAATGTGAAAGTCGCTAAGCTTCTCTTTTGGCCTAGTTGATACCGTTAGTATTTTACCGCCCCTAGCTTTGATTTCTTCGAGTGCAGATAAGCTTTTTTTGTAAAGTAGGCTATCTTCTGGCAATAGCAAAACGGATAGATGGTTGTCGTCGATCAGGGCTATAGGACCATGTTTCATTTCTCCACTTGGGAAGGCTTGAGCATGAATATACGACACCTCAGTTAACTTGAGTGCGCCTTCAAGCGCGACTGGATAGAGTGTCCCCCGACCTAAGAAAAACCAATCATGATATTTATGGAGTTTGTGGGCTAATTTTTCTATTGCCGGCATTTGTTCGATTGTTAGATAAATTTCGTTCGGTAGGGTTAGCAGTTCATGGGCAATCTTGCGAGTAATAACTGCATCCTTACCCTGCTTATAGGCAACAAAGCCACCAAGCATTAATAATGCTGCTACCATTGAGCTATAAGCTTTGGTGCTTGCAACTGACGATTCGGCCCCAGCGTGCAAGTAAATGCCTCCGTGCGTGACTTCTCTGGCGATTGTCGAACCCACGGTGTTTATTATTCCCATTGTTTTCATGCCCCGACGCTTTGCTTCACGTAGTGAAGCCAGGGTGTCGGCGGTCTCTCCCGATTGGCTCATAAAAATTGCCAATGTTGTTTTTGGCTCAAAAGCACCATAGCGGTATCTAAATTCACTGGCGTATTCAACGCTCACTGGTATGCCGAGTATTTTCTCTAATTCGTATTTTGCATAATATCCCGCGTAATATGCCGTACCACAACCAATTATTAAGATATGGCTGAGTGATGAGATATCTTCTTGAGTAAGGTTTGGTCCACCCAATACTATGGACCCATCATTACTTACACGCCCGCGCATAACATTTCGTAGTGCAGTTGGCTGTTCATGGATTTCTTTTTCAAGAAAACTGTCGTAGGCTCCTTTGTCCAGCATCTCTGTGTCGCCTTCCAGAGTTTCTACGGCAATATTCTGTGAGTTTAGTTTGAGGTCGTATAGCTCAACAGAGGCAGGTTTAACTACGGCAATTTGATCATCCTCAAGGTAGATTACTTTGTCTGTATGGTCAAGAATTGCCGATGGGTCACTGGCTATGTAATGCTGTTTGTTACCGACCCCAATAACAATTGGACTACCACGACGGGCAACAATAATTTGATTCGGAGCGCTTTTAGATATTACTGCGATACCTAATGTGCCCTTTGCATCTGCCAATGCTTGTTTGGTAGCTTTCAGTAGATCGTTTGTACTTTGAAAGTGGCGGTCAATCGTTGCGGCTAAAACCTCACTGTCGGTCTGGCTTTTTAGCTGTCCGCTATCAATTAAATTTCGTAACTCTTCATAGTTTTCAATAATCCCATTATGAACGATTGTAACAGACCCAAAAGAGTGCGGATGCGCATTTGCTTCAGTTGGCTTACCATGAGTGGCCCAGCGTGTATGTCCAATACCAACGTTAGCAGCATCATCAATTAGGTCGAGGTTAAGATTACTCGTCTCCCCTACCGACTTGATAGTTTGCATGTCTTTACCAATGGTCGTTATACCGGCTGAGTCGTATCCTCTGTATTCCAGTCTTTGCAGGCCGGTAAATATAACATTCTTTGCTGGTCTATCTCCTACATATCCCATGATTCCGCACATTTTCACACTCCTTTCTCAATAACTATTCTATTGCCAATCCGACGTACGATTAGATCGTCTCCTTTTTTTAGTCTTAGTTGACGAATAATCTCTATCGGAATACTTACAGCATAGGTTTTTGTGCCGACCATGCTCAAACGGCGCTTACCTGTTTGGTCATTTTCTGGTCGGGCCATACAGGAATAGTACGCTCTAGTATCAAAATATACAAAGAATTACGTAATTATTGCAAAACTGCAACAAAGCAGTCAGGTAGATTAAGGTAAATATCACATCATTTTCTTTTTCTTTTGCCAAATTTTGGGTATATAATTGGTCGCAATAGGAGGTTCTAATGAAAAAACTAGTAATTACAGCATTTATTACATTGGGTTTAGTTTTGGCACCGAGTGCGTCAGCTGTGGCGGCAACGAATCTCGTTGTGAACTCTTCAGCTGAAACAGGTACAAGTAGCACAGTTACTAATTGGACGCAAGCTAAATGGGGTACACTAACAACAACTTATTCAGTTCCGACCACTAATGCTCAAGATGGCACTCGCTCTTTGTACGTTTCTGTTTCGCAGTATAGTTCAGGTGACGCAAAGTGGTATCCAGATGCAAGTGCTGTGACTCCAGGAACGAAGTATTATTTTAGTGATTGGTATATGTCAGATATTCAAACTAGCGTTGATGTCGAATTTCAGCTAAGTAATGGTTCCTATCAGTATGTTTGGCTTGGTGGCCCAGCAGCAAGCACAACGTGGAAGCAATTTACAGGCTCATTTACGGCTCCAACAAATGCTACGAAGGTAAGAGTATTTCACGCAATAAACAAAGTTGGCTGGCTTCAGACTGACAATTATGCACTTTCGACTGATACAGTGGCGCCTACCCCGACTCCAACTCCAACGCCAACGCCGACCCCTACTCCAGTGCCTGCGCCTGCCCCAACTGGTGCATTTTCACGACCGTTGGTTTCAATAGAGTTTGATGATGGCTGGGCCAGTGCTTACCAATACGGGTTGCCACTGGTAGAATCTTATGGCTGGAAACCAACCCAGTATGTTATTACTGAAACACCTGGCTGGGAAGACTATATGACAAATGCTCAAATTATTGATTGGAATAAGCGTGGTGATATTGGTAGTCACACCGTTAGTCACCCTAGTCTGCCAGGCATTGGCAAAGCTAAAATCACTAAAGAATTAACAAATAGTAAAACATTTCTTGATAACCTCTTAGGTGAACCTACAAAACTATTTGCAACTCCTTACTGCGCCTCAAATAAGAACGTTGTGGCCGTTGCTAAAACGCTATACAGCGATCTCCGCAACTGTACAGAAGATGTAAACATGAAGTCGAATTTTAATCAGTATGACATTAAGAGCTTCATCGTTCTCAATACGACAACTGATGCAGAGATCGCTGCGCTTTTGAATAAGGCTAAAGCAAACAATGGCTGGCTCGTGCTTGTTTGGCACGAAGTTGATGGAGACACAAAGAATGATTGGAGTGTTAGTGCTGCAACTCTCCAGAGACAGCTAGACTTGGTTAAAAGTTCAGGTATTGACGTTGTACTAACCCAGCAAGCCTTAAGCGAATCGCTTCAGAAATAAGATTGTTGAAAAACGGCTGGGACATACATAACAGAAGTCGTATACTAGTGCTATGTACACTGCGGAAAGAGTGCTCTCATCGTAATGCCGGACGACAATAATCTTCTACTGGTCCTAAATGCTGGTTCATCAAGTCTCAGGGCTGATGTCTATGATGCTACGCAGCTATCGTGCGTTCTGTCTGTTAAGATCTCTGGTATTGGTCAAGGATCTACCACAATAAGCTGCGATGGTGTCGAGACGGAATTGCGTGATCTGCATTCAACTGATTTTGACAGTGCTCTTGAGGAGCTTTTTACTCTACTTAGCCAAAAACTATCGACGCAACCCAGTATGGTTGGCTATCGTGTCGTTCATGGCGGTGATAAATTTCAAACGACGACAGTTATCGATGATGACTTTGTTGAAGAACTTTCAAGACTAACGTCTGTTGACCTTGAACACACACCGATTACACAAAAAGTAATTAAATATTGCCGTCGGAAATATAGTGCAGCAAAACATGTTGCATGTTTTGATACTACATTCTTTGTTGATTTGCCGATGGTAGCAAAGCAAATGTCCTTGCCACACCAATACTACCAACAAGGAATACATCGTTATGGCTTTCATGGACTTTCATATACGTATTTGCTCGAAGAATTTGGACGTAACTACCCTAAACTTTCCAGTGGCAGAATCATTATGGCGCACCTGGGTAGCGGCGTCAGTTTAACGGCGGTTATTGATGGTAAGCCGTTTGATACAACAATGGCGTACTCGCCCACGTCCGGCGTTATGATGAGTACCCGGTCTGGTGATATTGATCCAGCAGTATACTGGCGACTTATTAGTGGTGGGATGAGTAATGACGACGTTATGGAGTTACTAAGTAAAAAATCAGGGCTACTCGGTGTATCTGGCTTATCAGCGGACATGTATACTTTACTTGAACACGAATCGCAAGATGAAAATGCGCGACTCGCAATTGAGATGTTTTGCTATCAAGTTAAAAAAGTTATCGGTAGTTTTTATGCAGCTATGGGCGGGTGTGATGCAATTATTTTTTCTGGCGGTATGGGTGAAAATGCTCCAAAGATACGTGCACGAATCTTAGAAGACCTTGATTTTATGGGTGTTGAGCTCGATTCTATGCGCAACCAACAGTCCGAACAATGCATTACATCTGATGCCAGCCAGGTTGGTACATATGTGATCCATACTGATGAAAGTAAAGTTATAGCACACGAATTAATGGGAACGGTGTAATTAATTATGATGGTGGGAGATAATTAATGGATCGTAAAGTGGTCGCAGAATCATCTGCTGGAACTATACACAAGCTTGACATGTATTGGCGAGCAGCAAACTATCTATCCGTCGGACAGATTTATTTGTGTGACAACCCCCTGCTTAAGAGGCCACTTAAAATGGGCGATGTTAAAAAATTGTTGCTTGGGCATTGGGGTACGACTCCAGGGCAAAACTTTATCTATACTCATCTTAATCGGGTCATTAAAAAGTACGATGCTAATATGATATACCTGTCGGGGCCTGGGCACGGAGGGCCGGCTCTCATGAGTAATGTGTATCTTGAGGGTACGTTTGGTGAAGTATGTCCGGAATTCTCTCAAGACGAGGCAGGCATGAAGCAACTATTCAAAAAATCATCGTTCCCAGGTGGCTTGTCGAGTCACGTGTCTCCACAGGTGCCCGGGTCAATTCACGAGGGTGGTGAGCTTGGCTATTCGCTGAGCCACGCATTTGGTGCGGCTTTTGATAATCCTGATTTAGTTGTGTCGTGTGTTGTTGGTGACGGTGAGGCGGAGACTGGGCCACTGGCAACCGCTTGGCACTCAAACAAATTCCTTAATCCTGTTACCGACGGTGTAGTTTTGCCGATTTTACATCTTAACGGTTATAAGATTAGCAACCCTACCATACTAGCACGCATGGAACGCCAAGAGCTTGATCAGCTGTTCAGAGGCTACGGCTGGACGCCTTATTACGTTGAAGGCAGCCAACCTAAAGATATGCATCAACAAATGGCGGACGTACTTGATGAGGTTATGCATAAAATTCGCCACATCCAAAAGCATGCGCGTCAATACAACGACACAACACGCCCACGCTGGCCGATGATAATATTGGTTTCCCCAAAAGGCTGGACTGGTCCAAAAACGGTGGATGATCATGTAATTGAAGGCAATTTCCGTGCGCATCAAGTGCCTTTGGCGGTAGATGAGGCTCATCCAGAAAATTTGAAGGTACTAGAGCAGTGGCTCAAAAGTTATCGACCTGAAGAATTATTTGATGACTCTGGTAAGCTTCTACCTGAGATAGCAGAATTAATTCCGGAAGGTTCACGGCGGATGGGTGCAAATAGCCACGCCAACGGTGGCGAACTCCGCCTCGAGCTTGATTTACCAGATTTTAGAGGTTATAACATCCAAGTCCCAAAGCGTAGTCATCAAGGTGAAGGTGATGCACACGTACTTGGTAGATACCTACGTGATGTAATCTCGATTAATGCCAAAGATAATAATTTTAGAATCTTTGGCCCCGATGAAGCGGTATCAAACCGGCTTGAGCATGTGTTTGAGGCGACAAATCGACAATGGATGGCCAATACTAAGAAAACTGATGAATATCTAGCGTCCACAGGGGCAGTGTTGGATTCTATTTTGAGCGAACATACGGTTGAGGGTTGGCTTGAGGGCTATTTATTGACGGGTCGTCATGGTTTGCTTAATAGTTACGAGGCGTTTATTAGAATAGTTGATTCAATGGTCAGCCAACACGCAAAGTGGATCAAAATGTGTTCTGAGCTTCCCTGGCGGCGTGATATTTCGTCTTTAAATTATTTGTTGACATCGCATGTATGGCGTCAGGATCATAATGGCTTTACTCATCAAGATCCGGGCTTTATCGACCATCTTGTTAATAAAAAACCAGAGTCGGTACGGATATATTTGCCACCGGATGCTAATTGTTTGCTCTCAGTTGTTGATCATTGCCTCAAGAGCAGAAATTATATAAACGTTGCGGTGTGTGGCAAACATCCAAGTCCGCAGTGGCTGACCATGGAAGAAGCGGTTGAGCATTGTAACCGAGGGATTGGAATTTGGGAGTGGGCAAGCGATGAGGGCGAGCCGGATGTAGTAATGGCTTGTGCTGGTGATGTGCCCACGCTCGAAACCTTAGCGGCAGTTTCAATCCTCAAGAAAGCTTTACCGGCTCTTAAAATTCGGTTAGTCAACGTAATTGATCTGATGCGTTTACAGCCAGAAACAGAACATCCCCATGGCATGAATGACATAGAATACAATGAGCTTTTTACGACTGATAAACCGATAATCTTTGCGTATCACGGTTACCCTTGGCTGATTCATCGGCTTACCTATCGGCGTAACAATAAGCGCTTGCACGTACGTGGCTATAAAGAAGAAGGCACAATTACGACAGCTTTTGATATGACAGTTATGAACAAACTTGATCGTTTTGATTTAGTATTGGACGTTATTGAGCGTACCGAGCTCAGTAACTTGGCTGCCGCCCAAGCTCTAAGGCAAGAAATGCAAGAGAAGTTAGTCGATCATAAAAACTATATTGTCGAACATGGCATTGATATGCCCGAGATTCGCAACTGGAAGTGGCCTCTTTAGCAAATTGCGGTATGTTTGCACACTAACATGATAGATAATTTTTGGTTACGTGTTCAGTGTTAATACCGTTAATGAGGTTCGTAAAGCCCATTTGTTTAAGTATTTGAATCGAAGTGTTAGAGCGGCTTCCTGTTCTGCAGTAAACGATTATCTTTGTATCTTTTGGGACATTGCTTAGTTTTGTTGTACCAGCGAGCAGTTCGGTTGGTGAAATATTAACCGCTTCATCAACATGACCACTTTCATATTCAAATGGCTCTCGAACGTCGATGATAAGTTGCTTTGATTGCATTCGTCAATTATAACAAAAGGCAAAGAATTATATCTACGGTTTAATCGGAACGTATCAGACAAAAAAGTTTACGTTACGGCTTCAGGTTGAGAATCCAAGTTCCTTGAAGCCCAGTATTTGGCGTACTCACTGTGCTTATACCGAGGCCAGCAGGGTCGCTTATATTGCCGTCGGTGACGCCATCCATATCGCGTTCGCTACCGTCGGTGACTTGATAAGTCACTTTGGTGGCTGGCGTACCCTCATATGTTGTTTGCTCAATTGTGGCATCATCGAGTGTAAAGTACCCGTTGATGAGCGAGCTATATTTTCGCACTATAGCACTAGAGAGTTCAACATCTAGGTAATACTGAGTAACACTGGTAGTGAATCCCGGGGTACCACAGTCGGCTTCAAAGCCAACCAGTCCGTTAGGGTAATCAAAACTTGTATCATTAGTGACGAGTTCGGACTCTGCTTTGAATTGAGTCTCAAAGTTACATTCGTCAGAAAGTTGTAGCACAACATCTTTGCCAGTTTGTGGACTGACGAATCGAACGGAATTTTCACTAGTTTCTTCATCGGCTTGAATAAAGGTTGGTGGCGTATCGCTATGTGTAATCCAGGTGTCTTCAAAATCAAACTGATCAAGTGGTGGATTAGTGGTGTTGTTGATGAAGTAGCTGGCTTCGGTTCCATCGGTATTAATAGCCATGCACTCAGCATTTGAGGGCATTTTATTGCTCACGCAGTCGGTGAGACTAGTTGCGGTTTGGTCGATGTAGTTGTTGTCATAAACGACCGTTCCATCATCGCTGTCATCTACACCAACTAGACCGCCAAGAGCTCCGCCCACTGGGTCAGACGTTATGGTGCCGCCCGTCACAAAACTATCTTTAAGGGTGTAAGCACCATCAAACTCGTTGTCAAGGCCATCAAGCCGACTCAGAAATTTCTTCGTAAAGTAACGGATTACTAAACTGTTCTTGCTTACCATCTACATAAACTGCAAAGTTGGCATGGTAGTGAACATCCTTTGGCGGTTGATACGATACAAATCGTATACCCAATATTACCAACATGCCAATCATTATGCCTGCAATGCCTATCGCGGCTTTATTTGGGCTTCTAAGTTCTAGGGTTTTCATATATTCTCCGAGTATTTATTGCTATTTAATGTTTTTACGATCTATATACTAATAGAATCTGTGTTCTAGTTAGAATAGCCCCAGTCTTTTTGCCATTGTTTCATTTGGGCAATTTCACTGCTCTGAGCAGCTACGATAGCTTTAGTTAATGTTTTTACTTCGTTGTGTTTAGCGTTAGTCTGACCAGGATATGCCATATTTATTGCCGATTGGTGGTGTTCTATCATTGAAGCCAGGAAAGCTTTATCAAATGCATCACCGTTTTGTGCTTTAAGCTCTTCTGTCATTTGTCCCATATCGGCCATCATACCCATTGCTGAGTGATCCATCATCATCTCTCCGCTGCTTGATGGGTAACTCCAAGCTGCTTGCCAGCTTTCCATATCAGTAATTTCTTTGCTTTGAGCTGAAATTATATCATCAGCCATGTCTTTTAGTTCTTGGTGCTTTGCGTTAGTTTTTGCTAACTTTGCCATATCAACCGCACCCTTGTGGTGCTCAATCATATTGGCGATAAACATACGGTCAAAGTCGTCACCAGTAAGCTCGCTGTACATTTTGTAATCAGCCGAGTTTTTGTCTACTAGACTACTTGAACTTACTTGCTGTGACGAGTTTTCATCCATCATATTGTTGTTGCCCACCATCCCATCGTCATTGTTGCTAATTGTGTAGACACTGACTCCTGCAATCGCCACGATTGCGACAGTTGCCACTATAACGATGTTGTTCTTATTGGTTTTCTTCTTCATATATTCTCCAAGTTAAATTTAAGATATTGCTTGAACTATCAAACAAATCCTAGACTCTAAATACACCGTACAGAATATATATCGGTATCTTTGGTGGTGGTTTAATAGAATCAGCATAGATCCTTTGATTTACGTGAATCTCGCTGAATATCCAAACTTCGCTCTGAGCGTAAAACGGTATTGTTGGCTCATCATTCTCTACATCATTTTCTAAATTGAGAATCTCTTCTTTATTTATAACAGCCGTACGACATAGTGTTGCACAGGAAGCTGAACTACCAGTCTCATGGTTCATGCCACCCATTTCATGAGAGTTCATTGGCATTGCTGAAGCATGTAGACTCGAGCTAAACGTGTTGAACAGTAGGATTGCAAAGACTGTAATGATGCCGGTAATTAACTTCTTCATACCTATATTTTACCTTAGGTCCAACTTCCGTAAGAATTGAGCATTAACCGCTACTACGATAGTAGAAAGCGACATGAGCACTGCACCTATAGCTGGAGAAAGTACAAAACCTAATCCAGCTGTCACGCCTGCAGCTAGTGGTATAGCAATGGCGTTGTAGCCCGTTGCCCAAGCCAAATTCTGAATCATTTTTCTGTAAGTAGCTTTTGAAAGGATGACGATCTTCGCAACACCACGTGGATCACTGCTAGCCAGTACGATTCCAGCAGATTCAATAGCGACGTCTGTTCCTGCACCAATCGCAATGCCTACGTCTGCTTGTGTGAGTGCAGGTGCGTCGTTTACGCCATCACCAACCATAGCAACTTTGCTACCATCGGCTTGAAGTTTTTTAACAACATCAGCTTTATGTTCAGGCAAAACTTCAGCAAAAAACTCGGTAATGCCAAGTTCTTTGGATACCCATGTTGCAACACCCTCAGCGTCACCAGTTAGCATAGCTACTCGCTTTCCAGCTTTTTGTAATGTTTGGACGGCTTCTTTCGATTCAGGTCGAATGACATCGGCAAGCATAATTGCTCCGATGACTTTCTTTGACTTAACCACGTAGACCACCGTTTTGCCTTCGTTGCTTGCGCTCGTGGTTGCACTTTCAAGCTCTTGGGTTAACTTTAGCGATAGCTCTTGGAGAAGTCTTGGTCCTCCAACATAGATTGTGTCTGCGCCGATTAAAGCTTTTGCACCACGACCAGACATTGCCGAGAAATTCTTTCCAACTACAGTGTGAAGCTTCTTGTTTTTTGCAAAAGTAACTATTGCCTTCGCAATGGGGTGCTCAGATTCAAGTTCAACCGAAGCAGCAATAGCAAGCACATCATTAACTTTTGCATCATCAGTGATTATATCGACGACTCCTTGCTCTCCCTTAGTGAGGGTTCCTGTTTTATCGAATAATACAACATCGATGTTGCGGGCTGATTCAAGCGCCATACGTTCGCGAACGAGTAGCCCGTTTTTTGCTGCAAGCGTAGTAGAGATTGCGGTTACAAGCGGTACCGCAAGCCCAAGTGCATGAGGACACGCAATAACTAGTACCGTTACGACACGCTCAAGAATAAATGAAGCTGACTGGTCGCTAAAGAGTGTCCAGCCAATAGCAGTCAAGATCGCTGCACTTATAGCTACAAATGTTAGGTAGAAGGCAGCTCTGTCAGCGACAATCTGAGTTTTTGATTTACTATTCTGTGCATCAGCAACCAATTTCATGATTCCTGCGAGGGCGGTATCATCGCCGACCTTCGTTACCTTAATAGTCAGTGCACCACTTCCATTTATTGCACCACCAATAACGAGCGACTTAACAGTCTTACTTACTGGTTTTGATTCACCCGTAAGCATTGATTCGTTAACTTTAGATTCGCCCTTCATAACAATGCCGTCTGTCGGGATGGTCGAGCCCGGGCGAACTAATACAAGATCACCAACCTTCAAACTTGCGACTGCAACAATCTTCGTGCCACGTTTAGACACTAGCTCAGCTTCATCAGGAAGTAGTTTAGCAAGTTCCTTGAGTGCTCCTTGCGCATTCTGAACGGAAGCCATTTCTAACCAGTGACCTAAGAGCATGATTGTCACTAAGGTTGCAAGCTCCCACCAAAAGTCCATACCCTCTAAGCCAAACGACACTGCTATGCTATAGCCAAACGCAACGGTAATAGCTAACGAAATAAGGGTCATCATGCCAGGTTGTCTAGCGGCTAGCTCCGCTTTTGCGCTTTTTAGGAATACAAGTCCACCGTAGAAAAAGATAATTGTGCCCAAAATAGCTGGGATCCATGTGCTGCCTGGAAACGACGGTGCTGTGAAATTAAGAAGTTCTTGAATAGTTTCAGAGAAAATAAGGACAGGGATCGTTAAAACAAAGCTTAGCCAAAATTTCTTCTTGAACATGTCTGGATTGTGACCAGCGTGTTTATCGTGATCATGCGTTTCATGATGACCCTCGTGCATGGAGTGATCCATTACTTGCTCCTGACGTTGTTGAGCTCGTATAAGTTCAGTAGTTCTTCTAAAGCTTTGGTCTGTTCCTTTTCTTCACCAGAGCTAAGCATGTCAGTAATATGCGTAGTAATATGGTTTTCTACGATCAGTTTATTCAGGGAAGCTAGAGACTTTTGAATTGCTAAACTTTGGGTGAGTATATCCATACAGTATTGCTCATTGTCTATCATCTTTTGGAGGCCTCTTATCTGGCCTTCAATAATTTTGGTACGGTGACTGGCGCGCTTTTTAATATTTTCTCTCATGCCTAAAGTATATACCCCTAGGGGGTACTATGTAAAGGAACAGGTTATGGGAACAGGTCTACTTTTGGGGTGCTTGCTCCTTCAAGACAGGAGGGGCTGGGTTAGAACTAAATTACAGGGTTGAAATGCAAAAACCGCCATTTCTGACGGTTCCAACATTTGTAACTTACGAACTGTAAATTAGCATTTTGTCTGACCAAGGAGAGAAGTTAGGGACAGGTCTAGGAACCTGGTCTACCTATTTCTCTGCTGGGTCTGGCTCCCCATACAGGTCACGGAACAATTACAGGGGTGGCGGGACATAAAATGAGACAAATGAGACACAAAACGCCATATTTGAGACTGTCTCAAAAAATAAGCAAAAGAGGCTCAAGCTGAGCCTCTTTTGAGTCAATCTGCCTAGACTTATTTCTTTTTTGATGAGATAGCAATTTTCTTTGGTTCTGGTAGTGGTGCTAGAGGAACACTGACTTTCAGAACACCATCATCAAGGTTCGCGTCAATCTTATCTGCCTCGGCACGTTTTGGTAGAGCTATGCGACGATAGAAGCTACTCGAGCTTTCGCGCACAACATATTGCTTGCCTTTGTCTTCCTCTTTCTCGTGACGTTCGGCGCTAATCACGAGTGTCCCATTCTCAACCTCAATATTAACGTCTTTTTGCTCAAAGTTGGGCAGATGTGCTTCGACAATCAAATTGTTGTCTTTTGTGAATACATCAGTTGTTGGAATGCTAACACCCTTTAGTGGCGACATCCAGTCATCACCAAAGAATTGTTTTTGTAGTGCAGATAGCTCTGCAAACGGATCCCACTTTACAAGATTGCTCATAGTTTTCTCCTTTCATCATT
>CAZOUW010000006.1:0-41516 GCA_964583075.1 uncultured Candidatus Saccharibacteria bacterium
AGGCACCGGGTTTTGGTCCCGGCATTCGCAGGTTCGAATCCTGCCGACCCAGCCAAAAAAATCAGCTCTCATCTTTATTTTATAGCAATAGCAGCTTATAGTAACAGACATATGGTTAAGATAGAATCAAAATAGATGTTGAAGCTCAATAAGAAAAGAATAAAACGGCGACTTTCGATCTTGGTAGCACGTTTTGGCAGCAACAAGAATATTTGAATTGCAGTTATTTTGGTTGTTGCTCTCGTTGGCGTGGTGGCACTGATATCAACGAACGCAGCCACATTTTCTGTTCCTATAGAAGCGGAAAATAATGCTCCAAGTAATATCGTTGTGAACGACACAACAGCCTCTGGCAACAAGGCCATTGTATTTGGTAGTACTTCGCCGCCGACAGGCGATATAAATCCCCCGGTTGCAGCAGATGCCGGTAAGAATTGGGCCTTGACATTCAATGAGGATTTTAACGGTAGCTCATTAGATCTAAATAAATGGACGCCTTGTTTCTCGTGGGCAGGGGATTATAATGGCTGCACAACTTCATTTAACGCTGGTCGGGAGGCCTATCAACCGAGCCAGGTACAACTATCGAACGGAACGGTCAAGTTAATTGCCGAACCAGCGAATCCTAAAATTTGGGGATTAGACTACAAATCAGGGTTAATATCCACTACAAACAAACCCTTTAGCGTTACTGGAGTCACACGAGGTCCAAGCTTATATAAATTCACCTATGGCTATGTCGAAGCGCGGTTAAAGATGCCAGCAAAAAAAGGATTCTTTACTGCATTTTGGCTGCTGCCAGTGAGTAAATGTCAGTCTGGCAATAATTGGCCATATGAGTACGAGATCGACATAGTGGAGGCCCTAGGTGGCAATGACCCATACGCCTACCAAACCATCCACTACAGTAATGGGCTGGCATCTTGCAGTAATCGCGGACAGCAATATCACGCAGAACCATATGGAAAGTGTAAAAATTGGACATCGTCTGACCTATATGGAAACTTTCACACCTTCGGTGTAAATTGGCAATCTTCTTACGTAGACTTTTATATCGATGGCACCAAGTGTGGTCGATTTACGACTGAGGTGTGGAAGTCAGATATGGAGATCATACTCAATTTAATGGTAGATCATTCATGGCAGTGTGCGTACCCCAGTCTTTGTGGCGCATCTGGCTCAGCTACCTTAGAAGCTGATTACGTCAAAGTTTGGCAGCAGCAATAATTCTAAGATAATCTGATCGTCACGACTACTCGTAAATTCGGTCTTCCAGTTAATACTTCTCCCGCTGCCTGAACTGGATTGAATACCAATGTTCCAACAAAGCCTAAGAGTATGATTGGGCTAGACATAAAAAAACAAACCCGGATAGCCTCAACCTTTTTATCATAAGCATATTCTATGCATATGGCACGGAGCTCCAGACTCCAGCGGACAGCCACCGCAAACAGGATGACTATTTTTTAACATAAACAATAGTTTAATATAGATTTTTATTCCAATTCATTTTGAGCGATACTTAGAGTAGATGAGACAAAAACTACACGTCAGAATCGATACTGGTACAGGCAAACCGCTTATACTGCTACACGGTATGTTTGCCGATGGCAGCCAGTGGAATGAGATTGCCAAGCTGCTGCGTGATGATTTTAGAGTAATCACTGTTGATTTACTTGGGCACGGAAAATCACCACGACCAAAAGGGGCAACCTATAGTAATAAAGAACACGTTGCTGCTCTGCGCACAACACTTGAGTCCTTAAACGCAACTGATAGCGCTACGGTTGTGGGATATTCCATGGGCGGAGCTGTAGCGCTAGCTTATAGCAGCACATATCCACAGAGTGTAAAACAGTTGTACCTTATTTCCACGCCATTTTATCTTAAGCCCGAGGAAATGATACCGGCCCAATACTCAAGCTCATTACTTTTTACAAAACTTAGTACGAGTGTGTTTAAACAAGTTGAGCGAGCAATGAATCCGGATGGCATTGGTGGCTTAATTACAGACCTGGGCAATAAGTCGAGTAAATTCCACGCAATGATTGGCGCTAACGAAAATCAACTTGACCCCATTATAATTCGCAAAAATTTAAATAAACTGGTCCGTCAGTTTGATTTTATTGGACATCTTAAAAAGCTCCGGGCTCCGTTGACATTTTATGCCGGCAAAAAGGACGTCTTTATTGTGCAAGGACAGCTCGATGCATTAAGACAGTACCAGCCCAATATGGATATTCAGCGCCTAGATATTATTAAGATTGATCATATGCTTGTTCAGAATCTCCCGCATGAAATAGCACGCCTGCTGAAAAAAAACAAAGACGAGCTCCTTAATATTGGCTTTGACAAAGGAAAAGGAGAGCCACTACTCTTACTTAATGGTATCGAAAGTTCGTCTGATTACTGGCAACCACTCCTACCAGCTCTTGCGCAAGACAGGCGCGTAATTGCGATCGATCTGCTTGGTTTTGGCAGATCACCAAAACCACTTAATATTGCTTATACACTTGAGGACCATGCTCTGTGGCTTAGGCAAACGATTGACTCGCTTGGCTTAAAAAAATTTTCAATTATAGGACATTCATTGGGTGCACTCGTGGCTCTCACATATGCAGCCCAACACAAAAACCAGGTCAAAGATCTAACGTTACTCTCTCCTGTCTTAATACCTAAAAATGGTATCAGTAACCAGATTCTTAAGCGCATTCACTTTGTTGATAAAATCGCCGAGGGTAGTAATATCCATTCCCGTATCGCAAAAGCTCTTGGCTATAAACGTATGTCGCAGTATATGCCACTTGTTCGCTCGGTTAAAAACGGTGTCCAACACCAAAATGTCCCAAGATTATTTGACGCTATCAAGTACATTCCTACGACTGTTCTGTATGGGCGCAACGATACCTTAATTGATAAAAGCTATCTTGAGCACGTCACTCGCACATTAAAAAAAGTTACCCTTGTAGAGCTTAATGCCGGACACAACTTGCCCTTTTTCAAACCTAAAGAGACATTGCAAAACCTGAGAGAATTTAATACGACTGGACATGAAATCAAAAAATCTGGTGCTCTGCCAAGAACATTTTTGCAACAACTTGCCAAGCTTGCCGCTCCAACGCTATGCGCAAAAAGTATTCTCAGCATAGCTGCGGGATTATTGTTATTCACTAGTTTTGCGCCATGGGTTGTAACCTTTGGCCTGGGTTTCTATATTTTTAAAATTGGCTACTCGTATGTACGAGGTGCATTTTCACTCAAGAATGAAAACTTGTCATATTTCGGCTATATCTTCTTGGGTATCACTGGCATATTGTTGAGCTACTCGCTCGTTAACCGACCAGCTTTGGCGCTTAACATATCATTGTTTATTATCTGCGGAATCATTATTCTTAGCGGTCTATGCAGGCTAATCGTTGCAATGCTTTGGGCTACGCAAAAACGACTCCGTCGATCGCTACTCATCAGTGGTGTAGCTATGCTTCTTATTGGCCTTTCTGCCTTAAGCGGCAGTATCATGAGCACGAAGTTGATTGTTGCTACAATTGGGATGCTTGCAATTATACGAGGTATCCAGTTTGGTTTTTATGCCACAACCGCTCTCGCCCTTGCGTATGTGCGCGGATTTAATCAATAGAAGCCAAATAGAAACCTATATCACAGGACTTAAGCTTTTTTGGTCTTTTTTGTGGGAGTACCACCACCTTGCACGAGCTCTTCAAAGGTCAGTGAACCATCCCAGTACTCTTGCATTGCCTTCATTTGTTCACCAAATATCCTAAGCTGAGTTATACAGGCAGTTATGCCTATTGTTAACCACAAAATGTATAGGCCAATATTATTTCTGATTGCCTCGTATACATTACCATTTGAAAAATCACCAAAACTCGCAATGTTTAACACTAACAATAAACCGTAGATTACCATTGCCGACCCAAAGAACGACGTGGCAATTATCAGGACAGTCATTGGTAGACTACCTACAACGGCTATGACACCAAAGATAAGAGCTGTTACTGTTCCTAGAATTATCACAAGCCAGTTCCAGTCTAGATTAAAGAGTGACAGTAAAGCCGCAGCTAGCGAGAAACCAAGCCCCGCAAACGCTAAGACAATCGCAAAAGCGTAAAAGAAATACGCCAATAATGCGAATAGGAGCGCCACACAAAATCCTACAATCCAACTAAAGACCGTGCTCAAAAAACCGTCTCCCGTAATACCACTGATCATTGCAGCACCTGCTGAAAAGCCGGCCACAAACCCAAATAACGGGAACAGAATTCGCATTAGATTTCCGCCCTGAAAAGCAAAAAGCCCACCTACCAATACGGCAAGTACGCCCACAAGTATTTCACCCATACTACCTCCTTATTTATTCTACGTCTAACTATATTCCTCACGTATATAAATGACAATAGCAATGATGATTGATAGTGTCTCGATTGCACGTAATACGTGCCTGTGCCAAGCAAAAACCCGGAAGGATATAACAAATAAAGCATTTTTTACTGTCTGCACAATTCTATTAAGCTAAAATATGATTTTTCTTGTTGGCAAATAATGCTCCGGCCAAGATCGCAATAACGCCGAACGCTACATTAAATTCTGGAATATAAAGCTGAACGATTGCTACCACAACTGATGCCAAAAAGATGACTGGGAATATCATGCCACCGCGATAGCCAATTGCTTTTGACCAGCTAATGGCCACAATTTTTATAACCAGAATCCATAAAAGTCCACCGAGTCCCAATTTTGCCGCCTCGTCAAACATCGGCATAATTGATTTATTGCCAGTAAATTCTACCAATGGCCCGCCAATCAGGAACAGTATAGCAAGCCCCAGTGATGCAACAATACTTCGCACCATCCAGTCTTTTAGCTGCTTGTTCTTTTTTAATTTTGCAATCAAAGTGTGCAGGGCTGCCAATAACATTTCCATACCATAGCCTACCACGATTAACGTTAAACCAAGGATAACACTTACTGCATCCAAGTTAAACGTACCACCAGGAAGTTCTACGTACGGCTTAGCTTCAATAAAATGCAACGTCACGTATGACGCAGCTGATGCAATGGCAGCAATAAGTAGCATGACTGGTTTAAATTTAGCTTTTGATTGGCTCAGCACCAAAACCAACGACAGTAAACCAATCCAAAACGAATGGAAAAATGCCGTAAAAAGTGCAATTAGGCCTGCCGCTGCAAGCAAACTTACAAGTTCTTTCTGTCCCTTAAAAAACCGAGCGCCAATCATACCGCCAAGAATCGTAGATGCCGGCACTAAGATTGCCTCCGGGCCAAGTGTCGCACCCACGAATCAGACCTAAAACGTGAATAGTCTTTATCAAAAACTTCAATACGATTGAGAATGGACGCCTCAAGACCAAGGTCTATTGATTGATCAAAAGCTTCGATCTCCCACGGGACACCGATTGCCTCAAATTTGAGCTTGTTCTTTAATTTGCTCGAGGGCATTATTGAAACCAGTTGATGTCAGTGACGAACCTGCGACGCGACTAAGACGAATACCGTCAATCTTTTTACCGACGACAAGTTGTTGGTAATTATTGATAAACTTTTCCTGATACTCTTCTGCGTCTTTATCTGTTGCTCCTGCAGTTGCCGACGTTTCAGTAACTGTTCCATCTTGAAGGGTAACCTTCACACTAATTGACTCTTGACCTCCAGGAGAACTATAGCTTCCCGAGGCAGTATACGTACCATCTTTATAGGTGCTGTTTGTTGCTTGATTTGTTGAGGCTGACGATTCGTCGTTACTGTTCATAGTTGTTGTAACCGATTCGGATGAACTCGTATTTGATTCTGACTTCTTAGTGACAACAACGCCACCAACGATAACCATAATAACAATGAGAACTGCTAGGTATGCAAGTAGTTTTTTATTATTTGATTCCATATCCAACCCTCCTTACTATGCAAGCTAGTATACACGCTTAGCTGAGACTCTACTGTGCACAAGGGTAAGAAAGAACACTTATTTTGTTTTTCGCTTTTTAATACCTCTGTGCTTTGACTGATGAAGTTTACGCCAAACAATATACCCGACGATAGAAACAATCCCAACAAAAACACCAATCGCCATAGCGTAATACTTTCCGTGTGATTCTGCAGGCTTTTGCTCGCTAGTCTCCTGATTGTCTTCAGTTTGAGTAACCGTGGCATCAACTTCACCCTGTTGTTGTGGCTGAGGAGCCGGTTCGATAGGCGCCACTGGCTTTGGCACAGGTTTTGAAACCGTCTTACATACAGATGTTTTACCAAGTGGCGACAACGGAGAAGAGCCAGCAAGACGAACTTTGACTGTATCAAACCCGTTAGTAAAGCCGAGACTTCGAGCTGTTTGCCACCATAAGTCAATAGCACGCAGGTGGCCATTAACAGAGCTGCCGCCTTGCCCAACATCTCGTTTCTCCGCCACAACACATTTACTCTTGTACTCTATTTCAACCCGAGTGCCAGCAGGCAAGCCGCCAAGTGCTGCATAGTCAGGGTTACCTGCATCATTACTTAACTCTGCGAAGCTTACCGTATTGTGCAAAGGAATATCGTTTTGATACGTTAAGCCATTGTCGTCGTCACACGAGCTATCAACTACCGCGTTGAGTGAGGCTGCCGTAAATTCTCCATTGGCAATTCTTGTACACTGATTAGCGTTATCTATGACCCACTGACCGTTATATTCTCCGCCATAATACGTTGCACCTACCGTCACCTGCGTTGATGCCGACAAACTAACCCCATACACAGACGAACGCATTAAAAGAAAGAAAATAGTTACAATAGGCATCACAAGTACAGTAATGAATATTGTTTTTTTATAAGTCATATCCTAGCCCTCTTAGTTAACCGATAGCTTAGCACAAATACAAATAGATTTATATTAACTATTTGCACTGACGCTCGCCGTCCGTTGCAAATGACCCCAACCATGCATCCTACCCTTAAGTGCACGAAACAGTGCAACAAGCGTAAACAGGCTAAGGAAGAATTTGTAGATAGTAACAAAGTATGGAACCGTTATTAACAGCCGTAGTTTAGCACGCCAAGATTTTTGAGCAGTTGCAACAACGAACAGCACCATTACCAACTCAATTATCACCAATACAATACCGAGAGAAACTGCGTAATCCGTTGTCGGGTTAGTAATGACAAGCTTCAGTCGCTGCAAACTTGCCGAACCCTGGCTAAATAGCATACTGAACGTAAACACCATGATGAATGGATAGGCAACTGTTGCCAAAAGCTCAAGATAGAATAACGGCAAGCCAACGAAGCCAAGAGTACCATAACGATGGTTGAACAAACCCTTACGGTGCTTAAATATTGATTGCATATTACCGAGTTGCCAACGTGTGCGTTGCTTAAATAGCATCTTTAGCTTTTCTGGCGCTTCAGTATATGCTCGAATATTTGCACGATAACCAACACGACTACCTTGAGAAATAACACGCATCGTCGTATCAGCATCTTCAGCCAATGTGTCAGATACAAATCCGCCAGCTTTTTCGAGCGCTTTGTGCCGCCACAACCCGGCAGCACCAGGTACAACCGTAATCATATTTGTAACATCTTGTGATGATTTGATGAACTTATAGGCTATATCATACTCGATAAGCTGAGAGCGCGTTAATAGATTATGGTCGTTGCCCACCAAAATCTTACCTGCAATTGCGCCAAGTCGACTATCAATTGTTGCGGCCAGAGCAAATTCATACAGTGCCGATGGTGCAAATATTGTATCAGCGTCACAGAATACAAGCCACTTATTTTTAGTCCTTGCCATTCCTTGCTCAAGTGCCTTTGCCTTGCCACCATTTGGAAGATTAATAAGAGTTATTCTCTTGTCCTTTGCAGCATATTCTGCAATGACTTCGGCTGTCTTATCTTTAGAGCCATCATTAACCAAGATAAGCCTAAAGTTACGGTACGTATTATTCTGTAACGCCTCGATTGTTTTGCCAATAACCATTTCTTCGTTATAGCAAGCTATAATGACCGCAAGTCTTGGCAGAGTACCAATGTGTAGACTCATATTGTTGCTCAAGAATCGCAACATACTTCTTTTAATTGTATAGAATATGGCGCCGACAATCATCCATGCGTATCGTATAAAGGAGAGAATGATGAACAGAATACTCACCCAGGTTACGACACCCAATACACCTCGTTGCGCCCGCAATGCGCGATACGGAGTTGTTGATGAAAGTACAGTAGGATGGTTATTTGATTGATCGGCCAAATGATTTACCGTTACAATTTCTATGCCCTGACTTTGTATGTATTCGATGATTTTTGGCAGAGCTTCTATGGTAAGCTCTGGATTTTGGTGCGAATCGTGTAGCAATACCTGACTATATTTACCGTTACTTGCTTGGAACTGCGCCTTTACATGTTCGACAATTTGATCACTAGACTCAAGCATCCAATCCTTTGAGTCAATATCATATTCACTAGCTTTAAGGCCAAGTTCATTAAGTAGCTCCAAGTATGCGATATCACTTGTATTGGTAGCCTCGTTACGATCACTGTACGGCTTACGAAAATATTGTGGATGAGTGCCAGTAATTTCATAAATAATGTCGTTCGTAGCCTGCATTTGACTTTTATTGGCCTCTTTTGTGAGCAAACTGAAAACGGGGTGCGTAAATGTGTGATTCTCAATTTCGTGACCATGCGAAACAAGCATACGTGCAGTTTCTGGATAAGCCAAAACATTTTGACCAATTACAAAAAATGTCCCACGAACATTGTATGACTCTAAAATTTCCATTACTTTTGGCGTGTATACCGGGTCCGGACCATCGTCAAAAGTAAGCGCAACTTTTTTTGGCAATTGGCCCTGACTGACCACTTGATTAGCAGTATCGAGCTTCGTAAGCGTGCTTGACGCAATAGTTGACTGCCCATCAAATGTTAACTTTCTTTGTCCTGGTTCTGCTTGGCTTGTAATATTGACGATCTGACCCTGGCCACTATTATTGATAGCCAACTCAGATGCCGACTCCTCTGATAGAAGCTTAGGTATTGTTTCGTCGCTAAGATTCAGTAGGAGCATCTTCCATAAGGTATACTCCTCAAAACCCGGATCAGACACGGCATATGTTGACTCTTTATTATTGTTAACAAGATTGACTTTTTGCATGAAGTTGTAGGCAGTGACAGCATCATTAATCTGATAATCGAATGTACCATCTCGTAGCATAACGGTTGGGGTCGACCTATCCGTAGAGCGATTCAAGAGCAAACTTGTAACAGAACGGTACTCAACATTGATTGTTGAACGTGATCTTTCACGTGTATCGGTTTTTGTTGATACAGTGGGTACCTCAATCACTGAATCATTACGAACTGTGCTTACATATTTAATACCTTCGATCTGCTTATTAATCGGCGATTGAGACTGGCCAAGATAGACCATCTCGACTTTATGAAGTAACTCTTTATTTGTATCATTAATCTTTGCGGGGTCAACCAAAAGTCCAAGATGAAGATGACGCTCATTTAAATCTGTTTGAAATTTACTAAGCCAATCAGAGTATTGCTGCATAACCTGAGGTGATGTGATAACTCCCAAATCCAGATCAACATACAATCCTGAAACATGATTATCATCGACACCTGCCGCTATCTCATTCATTTGTTCAGTTTGGATCAATGTCGTTAATTGTGCATCGACAGATTGAACAGATCGTCTTTCAATTGGCTGGCCTGTGAAGTCCTTGCTGCTCAACACAAAATATGTATTATAGTTTGTATTAATATTTGTGGACTGCTCTTTAACTGATTTAGCAAGTTTTTCATAATTTAAAGGTGTTGTTATACCTTGTCCATTAACAAAGTATCTTGGCACAAGCAGTGTTCCGACTTTCTGTATTTGATCTCCTAGTACCGTGTAAGAAGCAGCATTTGTTTCTGTGTAAAGCATAGTCGTCTGGCTATGTTGTGGTTTATTTTGAGTTAACTGCACGCTACGTTCAATTGAGGAGATTCGTCTGAGATAATAGACTGTAAAAGCTCCGCCAAAAGCAAATAAGAATATCGATATCAATAGTACAAAATCGACTATTTTTTGTCGCTTACCTGACTCATCGAAAAAGACAGGTTTATTATTTGGCGCCAGCTTAAACTCCGATCACCCACCGAAGATTTTTTCATAAATTACGTCGAAGAAGATTATATCATTTTATATCGACCAAGTCCATACACTACGCTGTTAATTTGCTGACTTATTGCGAAAAAGATACGCTGCTATAGGAATACTTACAATAAGCGTTCCGAGACTCCAAACAATAGCCTTCCAGCCATAACTACCAACTGGAACATCAAGCATTAATGCCCGTATTGCGTTTACGACTTGAGTAATTGGTTGGTTTTCTGCAAACATTTTTAGATATTTAGGCATCCCTTCTGTTGGTACAAATGCGCTACTGGCAAAGGTAAGTGGAAAAATAATCACAAAGGTTAGCCACTGAACAGCTTCAACACTTTTAGCATAAACCCCAAGAATTGCCATCAACCATGAGAAGGCAAGTGTAAACAAGATCAATATTCCTGCAATAATAAGCCAGTTTTCTAGACTAGCACTACTTCGAAAACCAATAATAACACCAGTAATGAGCATCACGATCGTAGAAATACCGTTGCGGAATAGGTCTGATATAACATGACCATTGAGTACGGCACGGTTATTCATGGGCAAAGACCGAAAACGATCAACAATGCCTTTTTGCAGATCGTTACAGATGGCAATAGCAGTCGTAGTTGAGCCAAAGGCAACAGTTTGTACGATAATACCCGCCATGAGATAGTTGAGATAATTTACACCCGCGGGTAAAGAACCCTTGATTGCTCCACCAAATACAGCAGCAAAAAGCACCAAAAACATAACAGGTTGAAAGAAAGCTCCCAATAGCTGATCAGTATTACGAATGATATGCGTACTGCTACGCTTTATCATCACCAATGAATCAGTCAGCGAAAGTAAAAATTTTGGCTTTTTTTCAAATTCAAGTTCAACATCCATTATTTTTTTGCTCCTTTCTTTTTCTCTGGCTTTGGTTCAGGCTTCTTCTTGCCTGTCAGAGAAAGAAATACATCATCGAGCGTTGGTTTGTGAACTTCCATCAGATTAATAGAAATCTTCGAGGCCGCCAGTTTATCAAGTACGTCTTTCACATCTTTATTGATATTGTTAATCGTAAGACTCAACACAAGCGTCTTTTCATCGATCACAACCCTATTCTTGCCAAGCGTTTCCGTAGCCTTCTGCAGGCTTGCTATATCTTTAAAGGTCAGCTCTAGCCGATCCTTACCAACTTTGCGTTTTAATTCTGGGGCAGTCCCTTCAGCGATAACTTTGCCATCATCAATAACTACGATTTGATCAGCAAGCTGATCTGCTTCTTCAAGGTACTGCGTGGTCAAAAGAATTGTCGTGCCACGCTCCATAAGAGTTTTGATAATATCCCACATTGCTAAACGGGAACGCGGATCCAGGCCAGTAGTTGGTTCATCTAAGAAAATAATAGGTGGTGCAGCGATCAAGCTAACCGCCAGATCCAAGCGACGACGCATGCCGCCAGAGTATGTTTTTGCAGGGTGGCCAGCAGCTTTCACCAAATCAAACTCCTCAAGCAGTTCTTCTGCTCGCGCTTTTGCGCTTGTTTTAGTCAGGCGATACAACCGCCCCATCATCACCAAGTTCTCGCGACCAGTGAGTAACTCGTCAACTGCGGCTGATTGACCGGTCAAACCAATTTTATTACGAACTTGATCAGCCTCTTTGGCGACATCATGCCCAGCAACCTTCACGCTACCACTATCAAATTTAAGTAACGTGCTCAGGATTCGGACAGTTGTTGTCTTGCCAGCGCCGTTCGGACCAAGTAAGGCAAGCATAGTACCCCTCTTAACTTCAAAATCAACACCTGTCAAAACTGGCGTTTTGCCGTACGCCTTAGTTAGGCCTTTTACTTGAATCGCGTAATCACTTTTTGCCATAATTCTTACAACTCACTATACCAGGTAAAGCCACTACAAGACACCCCATTACAATTTTCACAAAACAACAGATATGAATATGTTGCCAATAGTACAACTAATTTGCATAGTTGACAATTCTGTGCGGTGAGAATATATATATATGCATAGAACTATTAACGAGGAGGGTTTGATGGCTCAGAACAACAATAACGAAGTAACGGGCTGGACTGGTTGGGTATTTTTTGCCGGCTTCATGATGATTATCATGGGTTTTTTGCAAACAATAGCCGGCCTTACAGCACTACTTAAAAATGAATGGCTGGTAGTAACACCAGAACGCTTGCTGTTTTTAAACTTCACCGCATGGGGCTGGGCGCACTTGATACTTGGTATTGTCGTCTTGGTTGCTGGCTTTTATGTCATGCACGGATCGACCTGGGCACGCATTTTGGGTGTCATTTTAGCAGCAGTTAGCCTTGTAGCTAATATTGCTTATGTTAACGTTTATCCAATTTGGTCAATCGCTATCATAGTTATTGATGCTCTGGTTATTTATGCACTAATCGTGCACGGTGGCGAGCTTAAGGAATAAGATTTACCAATATTAAAAAACAGCCCATGAATTTTAGTGGGCTGTTTTTATTGGAGATACAAGTATACAATAGCTAACGTAAATAATAGGAGGAAAAATGAGAGGACCAATTGACTACATTATTGTCGGCTTTGAGGGCAACAAGTTTGACGGCAGCATTGTAAAGGCACTTGAAGATGCAACAAAGCAAGGTGTTATCAGCGTAATTGCTTTGGCACTCGTATCGAAAGATGACGGAGGCATCGTAACCACTGTTGATGCCGTTAACCTTGGCGATGATTACTTAGTCGAGTTTACAGAGTCTATTAAAACTGATAAATCAGTCGTTACCCAAGAAGATATTGAAGAGGTTGGTGATTTGCTAGAAAATAATACTACAGCCGGACTGTTGGTTGTCGAGCAACTATGGGCAAAGCCACTCAAACAAGCATTGATTGACGCTAATGGCGTATTAGTTGCCGAAGGTCGCATTCACCCAGAAGCATCAGAAGAACTAAATAAGGAAGGGGAGTAAAATGCCAGGATTATTACGAGGAGTAGCACGCACCGCCGTGATTGCTGGAACAGCTACACATGTTTCTAATAATGTTTCACGTCGTCAGGCGCGACGCTGGAATGAGCAACCAGAGCAACCGGCCCCACAGGCCACACCAGCCACCGATCCAATGCAGCAACTGCAGCAACTTGGCGAGTTGCATGCGCAGGGCATATTAACTGACGAAGAGTTTGCTTCTAAAAAGCAACAACTACTCAGTCAAATGTAATGCAAAATATCGATAAATAGGATATAATAGGCCTCAATTAAGACGAATCGAGGTTGTGTGTTAAAGATTTCAAACGGCCAAAAGCTAGCACTGGGCATTGCTACTGTGCTTGCTGTTGTGCTCGGTGCATTCTTTTTAAAACACTACTTGATGCTCATTATCACCGCAACAATCGTTGCGTTCATATTTAACCCTCTCTATCAATGGCTGATAAAAAAAGGTCGTACAAAAGGTAGCGCAGCCGCATTAACACTAGTTGCAACCTTTATCGCACTTATCATACCGATCGCATTCGTAGTAACCATCACAACATTTCAAGTCATCTCTGTTTCGGATAGTTTAAAATCGGTCCACGCCAATACAAATGTCAACGAACTTGCCCAAAATGCCATCAACTACGTCAACCACGTACTAAATAATATCGGTATCTCTTACCAATTAACGGAAGCCGGCATTCGTGAGGGCGTTTCAACATGGCTAAAAAGTGTTCTTGATACATTCTTGGCAAGCATTGCCACTTTCTTGGGTAGTTTTGGTAGCTTTGTGGCAACATTTATTATTTATATCTATGTTTTTTTGTCGCTACTTGTAAACCAAGATAAGTTAACCGAGACATTCCATCAGCTTAATCCGCTCGGAAGAGAAATTAGTAAATTGTATGCTCGTCGTATTGGGCTTATGACCAAAGCAATGGTCCGTGGCCAATTCGTTATAGCGACGGTGCAAGGATTTACTGACGCACTATTACTATATATTGCTGGTTTTAAGTCAATGTTTTTCTTCTTTTTTATAATTCTTACGATACTTTCTATCATTCCATTAGGGGGTGGTGTTATTGTATTCCCAATTGGCTTTATCATGTTGTTTACTGGACATATATGGCAAGGATTACTACTTATTTTGGGGCACATGTTTATTGTTGGCAATGAAGACAACATCTTACGACCAAAACTAGTACCATCAGAAGCACGACTTGATCCGGCACTAACGTTACTGAGCGTATTTTCTGGCCTCGCGTTCTTTGGCTTTATTGGCATAGTGCTTGGCCCTGTCATCATGATAGTAATCGTAACTACTATTCAAGTATATCTAGAGGTGTTCAAGAATATTAAGCGACCGACTGTCCTGAAGCCCGATAAGAATTTAGTCGATAAACTTAAGTTCTGGCAGCGAGATCAAAAGGTTGCTTAAGATCGGCGCCATGAAACACCGCAAAGCAACCTACAAACAAGATCGTGCAACCCAAGCCGGGTTACTAGTTGCGGCCGCCACTATTCCAAACACTTTCCAAGAAACACTCATGCCGAGGAGCACAACTGACCAAGGGCTTATCACCGGCGTAAATATGGCGACGAATTATGAGATCGCTAATGCAATCACAAAGGTGATTGAGGATATAGCCGAACAACTTTCGGGCACCCATGGTGCAGCAGCAGATGACTACAAAGCACATCTGAGACAGCGAAGATTTTCCGTTGCGCTCAACCTTTTGGCATTGAGTACCGCACAATTAACAGAGAAAAACCTCAAACAAAAACCAGATGAAACACTGTTGCGAGGCATGACCCGAACAGGGGCAGGATGGGTAAGCCGTACAGCAATTGCAAGCATAATGGTATCTACACTACAAACTATCTTTGAAAGTACAGATAAAAAATCAAAGCAGAAACGACTTGTTACGCATGTACCCGTTGGTTTAATAGGTGGCGTCATTGCGGCAATTTTCACCGAACACCAGCGCCGAAGCGCCAAAAAACACGGCAATGGCACAAAACTCCACGAAGATAATATTAATACACTGAAGGCCCTCGGCATGGGGCTTGGCATACTCGGAACGCTCGGAGCAGTAGGGTATGGGCAACGTGCGTTTGCCGATTTAATTGCCGATGAGATGGAAAAGATACTGCCAAATTCTGAAGACTTTTGGTGGACCGCTGGCCATATAACTGCTATTGCAGGCACGGGACTTGGCGTCATGATGTTCATGCGGCGTATTTATCGGCATATTGAAGAAGTTGCTACCGAGATTGAGCCCGCGTACCTTGCCGCACCAACCAGCAAGTATGTCAGCGGCAGCAAGTCAAGCAATGTAAGCTGGAAAAGCCTGTCCGTACAAGGCCGACGCTACGTTTCAGGCGTACTAACCACTGACGACATCAAGCAAGTTATGTCAGCAAAGTCGGCCAAAGAGCCCATTAGAGTTTTTGTCGGCCTGGATAGTGCCACGACTGAACGCGAACGCGTTAATCTAGCAGTTGAAGAGCTAGAGCGAACTGGAGCATTTCAGCGAAAAACTATTATGCTGATATCGCCGACGGGCACTGGCTATGTTAACTACGTTGCGGCTGAAGCTGCTGAGTACATGGGACTCGGCGATATAGCGTCAGTTGCACTCCAATACTCAAAACGGCCATCACCAATGTCTTTAGATCGTGTGCCGGAAGGCAGGGGACAGTTCAAAATGCTGCTCAAAGAGCTATCTCGTCGCATTGAAAAACTCCCGAAAAGTAAACGACCACAACTTGTTGTGTTTGGCGAAAGCCTTGGTGCGTGGACATCACAAGATAGCTTCATTGATCAAGGTACCGATGGCCTCAAGTATGCCGGAATTGATAAAGCCCTCTGGATTGGGTCACCTTATGGCAGTAAATGGAAAACACAAGTATTACACCAAAAAGATAGACCAGATGTTGAACCAGAACTTGTAAATAGCTTTGATAACATTAAAGACCTGAGGGCACTACCTAAAAGTCAGCAGAACAAGCTACGGTATGTCATGATTACTCATGATAACGATGGTGTAGCACTGTTCGGCGCAAGCTTACTATATCAAAAGCCAGATTGGCTCACCGACCCAGCAAAGCGTCCACCAACTGTCCCAAAAAGTCAGTACTATACCAGCCCTGGTACATTTTTGTTAACACTGATGGATATGAAAAACTCCATGCACGTTATCCCTGGCGAATTTGAGGCCAGTGGGCATGACTACCGTGCTGACCTGGCTGAGTTTGTATCGTTCACCTATGGCTTCAATATCACACGCCTGCAAATGAAGGCAATCGAGGCAGCACTGCGTCGGAATGAAGTCGATAGAGCACTGCGCCTTAGTCCAAAAAAGTAATACTTGTTGACTGAGCCATTCGGGATTAGCATAAATCTATGACAAAGTTTATTCCAGAAATATTTTTTATAGCCGTCATTGCCGTTTATAGCCTTGTCGTCACAAAATATATACCAAAAAAATACTATAGCTTTAGTAATTTAGTCATTGCGACGGGTGCAATTTGTTACGGTCTTATTATTGGACTAAGCAGGGAGGAACTTGGACTGACTATGGCACTACTACAAAAAGGTATTGTTGTTGGTGTTTGTTTAAGTTTGCCGTTACTCATAGTTATTTTACTACTTGCTAGCCATAAAAAATTACGCGCACACTTTAGTGAAACCCCCAAGAAAAACTATAATCTTCGTGCGTTCAGTTATGAGCTATTCTTTAGAATCCCGTTTGGTACAGCATTATCAGAAGAAATTATTTTTCGCTCGGTCCTACTGGCAATATTATTAACCAACCATGCTCAATCGGTAACAATCGTTGCGGCGTCAATACTGTTCGGATTATGGCATATCTTTCCGACACTCCATACCGTGAAGAATCATGACCCTCTTATAGAAATGATGGACGACACCCGCAAGCGCAATCTTGTGGCAGTATTAGGCAGTGTCATCGCCACCACCATTGCCGGCGGTATTTTTTCATACATTGCACTCAAAACGAGTAGCTTCATTACATCGTGGTTTGTCCATGCAACCATAAATGGTTTTGCAACCCTTGGTGGCTACTTAAGCTTATGGTACGACAATCATCAAAAGAGACTTAAACTTTCTTAGGAATATTGCGAGAAAACAATAGTGTCAATGTCGCTAAAACTATTATTGCTGTGAATGCTTGCCGTAGGGCATCAATTTGTGACTCTGAATATGTAATTGCCAGATCTTCAGCGTCAGTCTGTGGGACACCTTTTGAAATTGCATATTGCTCAACTTGACTAGCTGGCACAATACTCACACCAGCTGTGCTATTTTGAGTTACATATGTCTTTACTTCATTGGGGAGTGAAGAGGCCTGAACATTGCCCACAAAAGCAGTTGTTAGAGTTGCAATCAGCACCGAACCAATCAAAGCCGTACCAAGCGATGAGCCTAAGTTCTGCGCAACACCCTGCAAGCCACCGACCTCAGCAGATTGCTTTTCGGGTACGGAAGACATATTAATATTGCCGAGCTGGGAGGCGAGTGCCCCAAGCCCACTACCAAGAACAAACATACCAATAAAGAAAAAGCCGCTCTTTAGATCAACTGAAACAGACCCAAGTAGCACACCAGCACCAACAATTAACAAAACTTGACCAAGTCGGACCACGCGCTTGACGGGCCACCGACCCGACAAACGAGTCCCAATGACAGAGAATAGTACAATCGCAACTGAGAGCGGCAGAATCTTAATCCCCGTCTTAAGCGCGTCATACCCGAGTACTGTTTGCAGATAAACTGGTACAACAAAGAACACGCCAGCCAAGATAAGATATTGCGAAAGCAGCACCGATAGCCCGCTTCTCAGCTGCTTAATCGAAAGCATTGACACTTTGAGTAACGGATTTTGATTTGCCTCTTCTAGTTTCACCTGGCGTAAGTAGAATAAGCGGAGCAATATAATACCAAGTAACAGCAAATACATGACAACCGATATCCCCAAAGGTGCAATCTCAACCCCACCAAGTGTCGGCATAGCCCGTGGCGTTATCCAGCCCCACGTTTTGCTTTGCAGCATGCCATACACAAGTGTGAAGAAGCCTGTGAAAGAAAGCAGCACGCTCGGCACATCAATGCGTTGCTTTGATGATGAAATTTTTACGTCCTTAATAAACTTGCTCGAGAGTAAAACACCCGCCATAATCACAACTTCCGCCAAAAATACATAGCGCCATGATAAATACGTTGTTACGTAACCGCCGATCAACGGCCCGGCAGCGGCCGCAGCACCAGAAACTGCGCCAATAATTGCATAGGCAATTGCGCGTTCTTTACCCTTGTAGTTCATTGCTGCCAGAGCCGCAATCGCTGGAATCACCAAAACTGCGCCCAGGCCCTCAACCAGCGACCAACCAAACATCAAAACGCCAATATTGGGGCTAATAGCCGTAATAAACGAACCAAGCGCATACACAACTGACCCTATAAGGAAGGCACGTTTGCGCCCCCATATATCGCCAAGTTTCCCACCAAGCAACATAAATGAGGCCATGGTTAGTGTATAAAATGTAATCGCCATCTGCATTGCAGAAAAGCTCGTGTTAAGATCCTTAACTACAGTTGATATAGATACATTCATGACAGTACTATCAAGTACCATCACAAACTGGGCCAAAGCTAAAATAATAATAACTGCTTTATTCTTCATACCTAGGCCCTGCGGCTTGGTTGTGCAGCTTTTGATGCACGAGCTTCTGTAAGATAAATTTGTTTTTCTTGCTCTTTGCGTGAAGCATCAATCTTGTACTGCAAGTAGCTGATAAGTGATGAAAAGCCCCACATGATGAACAGATAAATAATGATTGCAAACATTGATGCAACATCAAAGTAACCCGTTTCACCAACTGGCTTAGAAGGGAAGATACCCCTGAATGGATTCAAGTAATCAGAGGATGTCTTATAGATAAATTCCACGAACGGTGTTGAAGGGTTGGCAGAGAATGCGAGCAGAAACACGCGCAGTGTTAGTGTAATAACTCCTATCAAAACCCACGCATACAAAATGTAAGCAATAATTTTACTAATGCGCAAGTATCCCGGAATCTGAACTTGTTGACTATCCGTTGCCATCTCTGACCTCCTAAAATTAAACTTGCTACCTATTATATACCTATTCACAGGAATGCAAATCTCTTGTTTTTATTTTAGTCAATATTCGCCGCTGGTTTCACCAGCTTTGGCAATCTACTTTTGCTAGCATGTTAAAAAGGAACAAGCGGGTCTTGCGAGTAACTGCACAAAGGAGTTTAATTATTAATCTACCCCTTCAGCCTCAACAACCAACTCTTCACTAGCCCTGTATTAGGTGAGGTTACGTCCTGCGTAGCTAGTCCCACTGGGTCTTTAATTGATCCTGGGTTAGGGTCTAGGTCTAGTGGTCCGTTGTCACTTAGGTTATAGGTTACTTGGAGTGCGTGTTGGTTATTGAGGGTTGTTTCAGTTATAGAAGCATCATTAAGGGTAGAGTAGGAACTGTTAGTAGTATTGTACTTACGTGCTACTACTTGGTTTGGTTTTAGGTCTGTAACAAAGACAATACTTATTTCATTATTAGTGTTAGCTCCACTAAAGCAGAAGTCTATCAGACCGAGGGGATGGGTATAGGCATTGTCAGTGGCTGCAAGGCCTGATTCTTTAACGGCTTCATGGCAAGTTATAGTTGTACCGTCTGGGGTACTGAGAGCGATGGTCTTACCGCCTTCGGCATCGTCAAACGTAACCGTAGAACCACCATCAAGGCTGGCGTTATGGCCGGTGTAGACTCCGCCGACACTACCAAGGATGACACGGGAGCCGGTAGAGTTGAGGTCAAGGTCTGAGGCATACATACTATAAGCGCCGACCTCACTGCCATCCTCGGTTGGATCTTCCGCAGTCCAAGTTCCACCAAAGTCACTTGAGACGTACATAGACAGTGGTACATCATCAAGACCACTCCCACTAAAATCACTAGGGTCTACACCAAACACTGCCAGCGTATTGCCATCGGCTGACATGTCGATTGCACCCCATAAATTCCAGGCTAGATCATCTGGTGTGACGTCAGTCCAGGTAGCGCCGTGATTACTCGATACATAAACCCCATCCTCTTCGCCGCCTTGTCCGTAAGCGTTCCATCCTGCCACTGCAATCTTGCTACCATCGGCGGACATAGCAGTCTGTGAACCACCATCAGTAGACATAGCTTCTGGGTCAATGTTTACCCAGTTGTCACCACTGTCTTCCGAGATAAATACTTCGCCCCATTCACTACCACTTCCTCCTTTACCAGCTAACAATTTATCACCATTATCAGATACGGACAAACTGCCAAGTTCAAGCCAGGCCTCTTCGTCGTCAACAACTCTATTGCTTGTCCAGTTGTCGCCACCATCTTCTGACACGAAAACGCTATCCTCATGAGCGACTGCCAGCGTACTACCATCACCAGACACCGTAGCAATCGGCTCCCCACTGCCACTATATTCTTCCCATGCAATATCCGACCAGCTAGTGCCCCCATTTTGAGACATGATAATTTTCCCAGAGACCCATTCTTCTGTATTCAAATCATATCCGCCACTGCTGGCAGCCACCATAATCTGGCCATCATTAGAAATATCAACCGAACTCCACTGGTTGGCCACCTCTGGGTCGATAGTTTCAGCAACGTTGGCCCATGTTACGCCATAGTTACTAGATATGTAGAGTGGATTGGGTTGAGTGATATTCTCATCACTACCATAAAAATCGTAACCCATACCAGCTATCAGGTTAGCACCACTGGCAGAGCTAGCAGTATATGTGAGAGTCGTGTCTGTTAGATTCAAATCTTCCTGCTTCGTCCAATCATACTTATTGGTGGCAGCATAAACAGCTGCTGGGATAATAGGGCGTGACATTACAAGCGCTGAAGATAGGGTTATGCCAGTGAGGAGAATTTTGGATTTGGTTGAGTTAGTGCGGTTTTGTTTGGTTTTGTGGTTGCGGGTTTTTGATTTATGTCGTCTCATGATTTTGTTACTCCTTTATGTCTAGTAGCCAGTACTGGTTGAGGCCAGTACTAGGCGAGTCTGTCGTTGTGGTAGCTAATCCCACTGGATCAGTAATAGTACCTGTGGTTGGATCTAGGTCTAGATCTCCATTGTCTGTGATGGTATAGGTGAGGAGTAGGGCATGTTGGTTGTTATAGGTTGTTTCTGTTATGGAAGCGTTTGGTATGGTGAAGTAGGCATTGGTGTTGGGGTTATACTTTCTAGCTACGACTTGATTAGGGAGTTTGTCTGTGACAAAGGTTAGTGATACTTCGTTATTAGTTTCAGTAGTATCAAAGCTAAAGCTTATGAGACCACTAGGATAGTCGTAGGCTGGGTCAGTAACAGAAAGACTTGATTCTTTGGATGCAGTGGTACTGACAAGGTTGGTACCGGAAGGGGTGGTGAGGAGGACTGGTTGAGATGATACGGGGGAAGTGAGCTCCCGCGAGGGACCACTGCATCCAGAGTCATCATAGGATAGGGTGACTGATTGGATGGTGGTCTGGGCGGTGGTGGTGCTACCCTGATTTATCCCATTTATCCAGTGTTGAATATAGATACCTATGCCATCACTTGGATTATTGCCAGATAAATCCCATGTAGCGTCAAGAGGTCCATTAAAACCAAGACTGGCAGGAAAGAGTGATTGGCCATCACCAATGCCACGATCAACTGCAGGTGCAGCAAATTGCCCCGGCCACCATAATTGTAGATCCTCACCTTTGTTATCGTTAATACTATACTGGTCAAATATATTCAATGTACTGACATCATAGGTTGCAAGAAAAATACCACTTATAGGAGCTTCGTCCTCAACGGCGGAGTTTGTTTTGACTCGTACGCCAGTAATTGTTGAGCCGACGCACAGCTCAGGAATGGGAGCATGCCATGTATAGCCGTTTGGCGAAGCTGCAGAAGCTTCATCATCAACGGGAGTCATCGTATCGTTTAAGGGCGCTTCTATGGTAACGCCCGCCTCAGTTGCGGCCGTATCGCCATCGAAGATTGGATCATCAGAAGCTGGAGTTGTTGATAACTCAACTGTCTTAGTAGCGGCATGAGCTTGAGGAACTGGCAAAGATACAAGGGTGAATACAAAAAATGCAAGAACACCGAAAGTTTTTATATTTTTTATGGTCATAGTTACTCCAATTTTACCCTAGGCTTATAGCATTAGCAATAACCGTCACTCAATGATGAATTAAATAAAAGAATGTACAATGAGTATATGATTAGAAGAGCACTGTTCTTTTTAGCCAGTTTTTTCTTCCTACTGATTATTATTACTCCTGTGGCACATGCCGACGTTAACGACTTCACTATAGATAGCTTTCAGACAAACTATCACCTGAGTAAAGATGAGAAGAATGTTGCTATCGCTGAGATCACCGAGACCATCGATGCACTATTTCCTAGTTTTGATCAAAACCACGGTATTGAACGGGCAATTCCAACCAGTTATAAAGGCCAATCACTTGACGTGGATGTAATGTCTGTCACAAAGACTGACGGGCAATCCTGGAACTATACCACGCGCACAAGCAATGATAATCTCATACTGCGCATAGGTGATGCAGACAATTATGTTCATGACCAACAGACCTACGTTATCAAGTACAGTGTGCGTAATGTGATTTCGTTTTACGAAGATCATGATGAGTGGTACTGGGATGTCAATGGTGACCAGTGGCAACAACCAGTCAATGCTGTATCTGCAACAATCAGCCTTGATGCAAGCCTAGCTGAGAAACTGCTACCAGACAAAAAATGCTACGCTGGACGTTACGGCTCAACAGGACAAAACTGCCAAATCAGTAGCCAAGACGATGGCAGTCTAGTCGTGAGCTCAAGTGCTCCGCTGTCTGCAAACGAAACCCTGACCTTTGTGCTTGGATTTCAGAAAGGAACATTCAGCCCGCCACCAACAAACTGGGCAGCAATCATTATGTGGGCGCTGGCTATTTTTGTACTCCTTATCTTGCCACCAGTTTTAGCCTTTATTGTCATGTTGCGGCGCTGGCTCAAATCTGGTCGTGACCCAAAAGGCAAGGGAATCATTGTGCCAGAATATGCACCACCAAAAAATCTGAATGTTTTAGTGAGTGGGGTTGTGCTTGAAGAAAAACTGCCGCTATCGGCAATTCAGGCTGGCTTAATTGATCTCTGTGTTAGTGGATACATTCGAATGTACGAAACAGAAAAAGATAAGATAATTGGCAAGTCATCAATATATGAACTCGAACTCATCAAAGACCCATCCATCCTAGACGCTGAAAGCAAGAAAGTCGTCGACATGATTTTTGCCAGCAGTAACGCAGTTGGTAGCCGTATTAACCTAACTGATCAAAAGAATAAACTCTATAAAGATGTCCCGGCGCTATCCAAAATGGCCGAGCAAACTGCAGTCGATAAAGGCTATTTTTTGACACCTCCAGCCACGGCCAAGAAAAAGTATACGGGCGTAGGGATAGCACTCGCAGTTGTTGGCTTTGGGCTTATATTTGTACCGTTCTTACTGGTTTTTACCGCTGGTATCGGCGTTGCTGGAATCATCGTTCTAATATTTGCACAAATCATGCCGTCACGTACACCGGCTGGCGTAGCCACAAAAGATCACCTGCTTGGACTTAAGGCCTATATGCAACTTGCTGAAGCAGACCGAATCAAAACCTTGCAGTCACCAAAAGGCGCCGAGAAAACGCCCGTCAACCCTGATGACAAAGTTCAGCTCGTAAAGTTATATGAAAAGTTGCTGCCATACGCAATTCTGTTTGGGATTGAGAAAGAGTGGAGCAAGGAGCTGTCAGAATTATACGAACAAGCACCCGACTGGTACAGCAGCAACCGAGCCTTTAATGCTGCCATGTTCACGGGTGCTGTCACTAACTTTAATTCGGTTGCGACCAGTAGTTTTTCAGCCCCCAGCAGCTCAGGCTCCAGCGGATTCTCTGGTGGCGGTGGCTTCTCCGGTGGTGGCGGAGGCGGTGGCGGCGGTGGTGGCTGGTAGCCAACACTTTGTTAAGTAGTTTGTGTTTTATAGTCCGCAAATTTGTAACGTATGGTTTTAATAACAATCACCTCGTAATTACCTGCTGGCATGTGTAAAACCGGTGGTAGCTCTGCATGGCCATTAGCGAAACGTGGCCGTAGAATAGTCTGATAAACCTTCTTGGTAATATGGGGGTCAGATTCAACCCGTGCAATACCTTCAATCTGTAGCGTCTGCATGCTGCTGGTATCATATATAGTTAGCGCAACCAGTGGATGATAAATAATATCCTGTGCTTTTTCAGTTTTAGACTTTGTAACAATATAAATGAAGTTATTCTTGTCAGCCGCGTAGTAAACAACCGCACCATGAACAATATCATCCGCATTAACCGTTGAAAGTACACCTGTGTCATGTGACACCAAAAACACTCGCGCCCGCTTTGAGTATTCACTTTGCGTTGCCTGATCTATATCATAGTGCGGCAACGGTACCCCTTGTAATGCCTGTTCATTTTGCTCGGTAACAATTTGTCTTGATTCTATATACTTAACAAACCTTTTTGCACATGTTAGATTTACAAAACGCAAAGCAAAATCACCAAGACGCGTATGTAACACCACTCCAGCGTAACCACTTTGTTCGTTAAAACTGACCCCACTAACGACATCATATGTAAGCTCGTCAGACTTATTAAACAAAATTCGATGATCAAGATATAACACGCGCTTGTCTGTCGCTACAATCATTGCCGAACCAAAATCTGCTCGCCCATAAACAACGCCGTGGATATGCTCGTCTTTATGAATGAGGCTCGGTAAATGCCGAGACTCACCCTTGAGCAGCCCATACTGCGTAACACCAGCGTCAATCAACTCTTTTTTTATGCGTTGAATATGTTTGGGGGAGATTGGCGATTTATCTGAACTCATATTTCGCAGTATACCAATGAATGGGAGTCTAGTCACGCAGAGCACAGACTTGACTTATGTACATGCTTAAGCTTATTATTTACGTAAAATGACAAAAAAACAAAAAGCCGAAAGTCTGCGATTACAGCAAGCAAGTTTGAGAACCGCTAAACTTGGTTTTTTGTTTGTTGCAATTTACGCAACTTCAACCCTTATTTACCGATTATGGAAGTTGATGACACCAGAGATCCTGCAACAGCGCTGGATCATTGTGATAGTCACCTTAAGTATCACCCTTGCGTTATGGTGGTTTAGCCGTGGTCGCAACCTTTCACCAGGATATTACAGGGGAATCATCCTCCTGCAAATATTTATGTATCTTGGCGTTGCAGCATATAGCGTTTACGCCGAGAGGGGTATGGCAAGCAACTCAATTATCCTATTTACAATTCCACTTATAATCGTAGCTCTGGAATACAGTGGCAAAGCACTACTGTCAACAGCAGCTTTGTGTTCCGCTATCTATACCGGTGCGGCTATTAAATATTTTAAAGATTACCCAAGCGAAGGTTACAAAGTCGAACTTTACGGTGGCATTGTTTTTTATGTATCGATACTGTTTTTGATTAGCGCACTTTTGTGGGTGCTTGTTCGCTCAAAAACTACGCCAAGTAATATAAGGTAGCGTATACTTATAGTATGCTCGATACCTTTGCTCATCATAATGAGGCGCATACTCTTGGAATGAGAGAGGTTGTCGTATTTAGTCTATTATTTTTCTCGATAATAGTATTAATTAAATTTGCAGGAGCCCATAAATGAGCCTGTCCCTCGAATCTCCGGACAAAAAAATAACAGGCAAGGCAACTGCAAATGTTCACGGCCAAGGTATAGCTGCCGAAGCAACGTTTACCGAATACGACGTTAATGGTGCTAAATATGTTTATCTAAAACTAGATGTCAGTAGCGAACCAGGTGTTCTCAGTCCTGGGCAGCACGCTGTCCATATTCACGAAAAAGGGGAGTGCGACTGCGAGGGTTTTAAGTGTGCTGGTGGACATTTTGACCCAGGACCATACGGCAATACCGACCCTGATGCTAACCACGGTTATCACGCTGGTGATCTGCCTAACATTACCATCGATAAAGATGGCAAAGGAACATTGGAAGCTATAACCACACGCGTTACTCTATCTGAAGGCCCCGTCTCAATTCTGCATCAAAATGAACCAACCTCTTTAATGATTCATGGTAATCATGACCCTTACACCCCTGGTGAGAGTGGCTCTGGACATAGCGGCGGACCGCGAATGGCCTGCGGGACAATTAAGCCCGTCTAAAATGTAAACTTTACAATTGTTTTGCTCTTATGCTTAATTTGTAGTACAGTAATACATGTAATATCAAAATAAAAGGAGATAAGAATGGACGATTCAACATTACCAGGTGCACAGCCAACAGATCCAGGCATGACACCTACACCAGCTGATCCAGTTGCACCTGCAGCTGATACTCCAGCTCCGGCTCCTGTAGACCCAGCACCAGTGCCAGAAGAAACACCGGCTGCTCCTGCAGACCCAGCACCAATGCCAGAAGCACCGGCTGAAGAGCCTGCTGCTGGTAGTGACGTGCCACCTGCAGCCCCAACTGATGGCGGTCTTTAATAAGAACGTCTTCAACAAAAAAACAGCTTAGTGATTTCACTAGGCTGTTTTTATATTACTGATATACTAGGTCGGTATGTTTCATGTAAGCCAAGACCAGTTTGAGGACCTTGTCAACCAAGCACTCGATTCACTACCCAAAAAATATATTGAACGACTAGATAACGTGGCTATTGTTACTGCTGACATACCGACAGATGAACAGCGCACAAAACTCCACCTTCATAATGGTCAAACTCTCTTTGGCCTGTACCAAGGCATACCGTTAACTCAGCGCGGTACAAGTTACAACTTGGTACTGCCAGATATTATTACCATCTTTAAACTACCTCTTGAGCATAGCGCTAATACGCTGCAAGAGCTAGCCGAAGCTGTTAGACATACGTTATGGCATGAGATAGCCCACTACTTTGGTCTCGATCACGATAAGATATATAAGTTAGATGGCACCCACTAGACAGTGAAGGGATCAAATCTTGCGGTAAAGGGCACGATCCGCTGCATACCATGAAGAGCTAGACGACGTGGAACGATCTCAGTTGACCGTGCGCGCAATGCTAGGCAATCGCGAATTGCAGAAAACTCATCGTAACGTTCAAGATATCTATCTGGATTTCGTGCTGCCTTCTTTGGGTCATCTGTAAGTAACGCAATCTCGATATCTACTAGTGCTTTAACCGTCACTCCAAGCTGCGTCAATATTGCAGCCTCGTCCAAAAAACTCGCCATAACCTCTCTGGGCGGAATCGCAGCGCCATTATACCGCTGATGCATACCAATATGCTGACAGCGCGGCATTGACACCCTGTTAAAAGGATGTCTCGCAAATTCACGAACCAGCTCATCTTGGTGACCGTCAAACTTAATACGAGGAAAATAAAGATGATGTTCATCAACAAAGCAATTACGATCACTCATCAATCTATGGTGCTCTGGTTCTGGTAGGCAATCAAGTTTTGGAGGTGGCGACGCAAGCCCGTTATCGTTAAACCGAACGAGCTGCTCGGCCATTAGCGCACCTTTTCCTTATGTACCCAAGTAAGCATTACTAACTTTAGATTGTCATAATTATAGCCTTAACGCAACACTAAAATAACCGTACAATACTTAGTAAGATGGGAAAGTTCGAGAAAGAATACGCAAAACTAAACTCTGACCAGAAAAGGGCAGTGGATGCGATTGATGGGCCAGTGCTCGTCGTGGCAGGCCCAGGCACTGGCAAAACCCAACTCCTGAGTATGCGTACGGCAAATATCCTAAAAAGGACTGACACTGCACCACAAAATATTTTATGCTTAACATTCACCAACAAAGCTGCACTCAATATGAGAGAACGACTTTTGTACTTAACGGACGGTGAGGCAAAAGATATTATGATCAAAACTTATCATAGTTTTGCTGCTGAAATAATGAACCTCTACCCTGAGCACTTCTGGAACGGAGCACGCCTTAGCACTGCGCCAGACGCAGTACAGAATGATATCATCCAATCAATTCTTGGCTCATTACCCCTTAATGACCCGCTCGCACTTAAGTTTGCAGGACAGTTCACCGCAGGTAATGATGTTAAAACCGCCCTTCGGCTTGCTAAGGAAGCAGGGTTGACGCCAAGTAAGCTACAAGCCCTTATAAAAGCCAATCTTGCATACATAGATATCATCGAACCAATTATGGTCGATATACTGGCAAAACCATTAAGCTCTAAGCGACTCGAAGATATACAACAACAAGTTTCAGAACTCCCTGAGCAAGGAATTGGTGCCTCAATCGCTCCACTTACGAGCTTAACAACTGTCATACAAGATGGTCTTGATTTTGCAATAGGGCAGGACAAGCTATCCGGAAAAACTACACATACGGGCAAATGGAAGCAAAACTTAATACAATCCCATGATGGCCAGAAAGGTATGTTTAAAGAACGCGAACGCAACGCCTGGTGGCTTTCTCTGGCTCATGTTTATGATTTGTATCGCTCAGAACTCCATAGACGCAACTACTATGACTATTCCGATATGATAGTCGAGGTTATTACAGTTTTGGAGCAAAATGTAGCCCTACGTTCTGACGTTCAGGAACGATTCCAATATGTGCTAATCGATGAATTCCAAGATAGTAATGCTGCTCAGATGCGGCTTGCTCACCTTGTTTCCGACCACGAATCGAACCTCGGCAAGCCTAATTTAATGGCGGTGGGCGATGATGATCAATCAATCTATAAATTTAATGGTGCCGAACTTGCCAACATGTTAACATTCCAGAAAACCTACCCAGACGCCAAATTGGTAGTGCTCACTCAAAACTATCGGTCAAGCCAGGTAGTCCTCGATGGTTCCAGTAAGGTTATAGCGCAAGCAAGTGATCGCCTCAGTCTGCGAGACCCTTCCATCAATAAAACATTGGTTGCAAAAAATCCGCCGAAAAAGCACAGTCAACTTATACATAATTCATACATCAACCAGGCTTTCCAGTTTGATAATATTGCACGCGATATTGCACAAGAATACAAAGACGGGAATCACTCCATAGCAGTATTAGCGCGAAGCAATGCCAGCCTGCGTCATATAGCGGCAAATCTTATGAATCATAAGATTCCCTTGTCATACCAAGAGCAAAATAATATCCTCGATCATCAAATCGTTGCGACAGTTTATCAGATTGCTTCGCTTGTTATTGCCATTCAAAGAGGAGATACCGCAAACGTCAACTATTTCTTATCAAGAATACTACGCCATCCGATGTGGGGGATTGATCCATACGAACTTTGGCAACTCGCATCAAATAACCGCAATAAAAATTGGCTTTTGGCCATGAAGGATGCGCCAAAGGAGCATTCGTTGTATGCAATCCAAAAATGGTTGCTATGGCTATCTAATCAAACATCCACGGAACCGCTACCAATAATTATTGAGTATATTACTGGGCTGCGCCCAAGCCACAACATCACCAGTCCTTTGCGTGCGTGGTATAGCAATCAAACCGACATTACTACCGACTATCTGCACGGGTTATCTGCACTCCGTTTACTATTATCGCTTGTTGATGAGTTTTCTCGCCTATCAACCGGCGCACTTGAGGATTTTGTCACCTTTATTGATGTTTCTAAAGAAACTGGTCAAGTAATTGCTGATGAGACTTCTTTTGTCACCAACGATAACGCAGTTGAGCTTTTGACAATACACAAAGCAAAGGGCCTAGAATTTGACACTGTTTATATCATTGATGCGGTTGACGGAAATTGGAAGCCACGAACCGGAAGCAAACGCTCACCAGCAAATCTACCACTCCAGCCAGCGTTTGATGATATGGACGACTATATCCGCCTCATGTATGTTGCTATCACACGAGCAAAACGCAATATTATTGTCACAAGCTATCGCTACGACGAAAAAGGACAAGAAGTTATAGCTACGCCAATCATTCAGAATGTTATGCAAGAACAGCAAATTCAGACAGATAATAACGATAGAAAAATTGCGGTTGCCGAACAATCTCTTACTTGGCCAACATTATCTCTCAAGGAAGAAAAACGAGTCTTGCAGCCTCGACTTGAAAATTTCCAACTAAGCGCTACGGCGCTACTTGACTTTCTTGATGTCACAAAGGGCGGCCCAGCATACTTCAAGGAAAGACACATTCTGTCTTTGCCATCTGCACAAACGCCCCATATGGCCTTTGGTATTGCAATACATAGTGCGCTTGAGTTAGCTCAAGTTTTGGTGAACCGTAATTCGTTCGAGCTTAAATCAGTGCTAAAGCGATATGAACAAAGTCTCCTCCAACAAAACCTGACCCATAACGACCTTGGCCGATTCTTGCATCATGGTCAAGAGCTACTGAAAAAACTTTTTGAAAGCGATACTTTTTGGCTACCAAAAAGCAGCCTACCCGAACAAGCCATTCATGACATAGCTGTTGGCAATGCACGCCTGTATGGCAAACTGGATAGGGTAGATATCTCAGATAAAACACTCACGGTCGTTGACTACAAAACCGGCAAACCCCTTAGTAGTTTATTCACAAAGGATCAAGCCAAAGCCGTAAAAGCTTGGCGACACAGAACACAGCTTACGTTTTATTGCTTGCTTGCACAAAATAGTAGTCGCTTTAACAAATACAGTCAGATCAATGGACGCTTGCTCTATCTTGAAGCAGCCAGCGCAAAAGAGTTCATGCGCGAGTTCAATCCCGGTAGCGAAGATATTAAGTATGTTCAGGAAGTAATAACTGTAGTGTGGCAAAAAATAATGAATTTAGACTTCCCAGACACAAGTCAGTACCCCCAGTCTTACGACGGTATTACGCAATTTACAAACGACTTACTTGATTAGTTAGTTACAGTTATTTCTCAGTAAATGTTATACTTCGGGCATGAATACAACACAAACAAATTATATATCTAACCCTTTTAAAGTTATCTTCGCTGGCTTTGGCAATATGTTCAAGTACAACCAAAACCTCTCTATCATTCTATTAATTGCATCACTTTTTATGTCCGGAGGCGGCTCCCTCTCAGATGCGTCAGGCGCAAGCTCAGACAGCTTTAACCCAAGTCACGAACAAGTCATAATTATATTGATTGTTGTTGGCGTCTTGCTGCTTGCATTGGTACCGCTCATTATATTTCTATCGACAATGTACTATGGCATAGCCTCTTACACGGCTCTAAAAACTGCTAGACATGAAACTACAACCTTCAAAGAGGCTTGGAATACAAGTCTTCGTAAGTTTTGGACAATTCTTGGAATTAACATCATCGTTGGATTAAAGGTTCTTGGCGGACTCCTCTTATTTATTATCCCTGGTATTCGAGCAATGCTGCGTTATAACATGGTGCACATGTTTGTTTTTGATGAAAATACTGGCGTTAAAGATTCTGTCGGCAAGAGCAAAGAGCTTGCCAAAGATCACCTTATTGAAATCTTTGGCATGACATTTGCTGCTGGTATTATTCCAATTGTCGGTGGCCTTATGCAAATTGGCGGACAATCGGTAATGTATCCGCAGCTTCGCCAACTAAAATCTACGCCGAGCCAAAAACCGCACGTACACTGGCTCAACTATCTTGCGTTCGTTATCTTTAGTGTCATATTTGGATTTATTGCACTTCTTGTCGTCGGCCTTAGCATAGCAACTAGTTCCCGCTAAAAACTAAAACCTCCCCAATTGGGGAGGTTTTAGCATTGTATGTAAACTCAATTACTTTTTCTTTTTTGATGTAGTCTTTTTCTTTGAACCCTTTGTACTTACTGTGACTTTCGATGGTGCCGAAACACGCCGTGTTGGTGGCTTAATTGCAAACTGCTCACCCGCAAACACAAGTGAATACAGGTTAATACCAACGAGACCACCAACCAGTGGACCAACAAAATACTCCGTGCCCCAAGACTGGATACCAAGTGCAACAGCCGGGTTCAGCACACCATTAGCGATAGCAGATGACACAAAAATACCAAGGATTAATGAGCCACCGATTGTTGCAGCCTTCTTACCACCCTCAAAACCCTGATAAACTGCAGCTGCTAAGCCAAAGGTAAAGATCAACGTACCGATCATTTCGGCAACAAAAATACGCCAATCGTAGCTCTTGCTACCGATGCTTGGAATTGTACTATCGATAAAATAGGTATAGAGCTTCCAGGCAAAGATTGCACCGATAAACTGCGCAACAATATACAAGATGCCTTTTAGCGTACCGATTTTTTTAACAGACCATAGTCCAAAGGTGACAGCTGGGTTGATATGAGAACCAGACGTTGCACCAATCACCAAAACCATGATTGCTAGCGTTAAACCAGCGGCAATAGCCACAAAATATGGAATACCAATAGCCGATTTACTTACTGATAAAACAACGAACGTCAAAGTGAACGTCCCTAAAAGCTCCGCGATGAGTGGCGCAAGCCTTTTACGAGTCAATAACATGAAACTCCCTCCGTTAATTTGTACTGTCTCAAGCGTAATACAGGGGTAACCAAAAAGCAATAAACCATAGCGCAAATTACAGCGTTACGTACTTACTTTGGCGCCGACATTCGTAGGACCAGACGCTGAGTGCCATCAGTCAGGGCCATAAGTGTTGCCACAGTCCCCATTACCCGAGCCATAACAAAACGTTGCCGATCAACTTCTTGCTCAGGACGCGGCAGTAATTTGCTAGCCATTTGCATTGAGCGCCATAAATCGTAACCAAAAGCCTGGACTCCAAACTCCTCAGCAAATCGATTAGACGACAAGGTTGTATTAGGTACCAAGTTAACAACGACGAGACACTCCTCGTGATCCCCCTTAAGTGTTGCCACACTTTTTGGTGCGCGCTTCTCCAGTACGTCAATAATTTCTTCACGACCTCGGAAGTATTCATCGCTACGTCCATTAACAACCACCGCGGCTCCCATAACACGCAAATAGGTATCTCTATCGAATTGATCCCCTAGCAGTTGTTTGACGACACGTTTATGATCATCTACTAGCGACGGCTCTGTCATAGTAGCAAGAATTGTATCCATACCGTCAATTGCACCACAACCCACAGTCGATTTACCTTCACTATGTTCATCACGGTGACCACCTGGCGCAAAGCCCAAACGCACGTAATTATCAATCATAGAGTCCGCATCAGTCAAAAATGTACCTCGTGTTAAATCGTCCTTATCAACTCCCAGACGGTACGCCAGAGCAGCACCAGGCGCACCGCCAGGCACTTGTGGGCCAAGGTCCTCTTCATTGAGCTCCGGGTCATGACGACCGTCGATACAACGAGTTTTTGCCCCTTCACGAACTGGAACATAAAAATCATTAAGACGATCAACTGCATCATTTAGTATGTCATCACTGACTCGGCCCTTCTCAACTAACTGAACCTTTGACACATTACCTGGCCACTTTAAAACACTCAGCAACCCGTTATCAATAACCATAGACCGTTCTGCGTCTTCAGATATAACACCACCAGAAGTATCGAAATCCCCAACATCTAATGTTGGCTCACTCGGGCTAAGTATTGTTGGATCAGCTTCAATTTCTTGGCGTGGTGCCATAGTATATTATCTCCTGCAGAATCTGTTATTTTTCTAAAACCAGGGGTTGATTATAAGAGCATACCGTAATTAATGCAATATTTTTTGTGAGGAATATCACAGAGATGCGAGCATACAGGACTTATAATCCAGGATAGTATGACTAATGGAGTATCACCAACCAAAGAAGGCATAGAAGCCCTAAGCATTAGCATAGATAGGGATCCTAGTTTTCATGCTAGAGTTACAGAAGATATCCAGATAAAGAACCCAGAGCTATTCAAATTCTTACAAACCAGGGTGCGACAATTGTTCGGTGAGAATACTGATGCTGCCAGAAGCGGCATTGCGCTGGTTGCGGAAATAAACTGGTTAACTGATCACCAACAGTTCTCGCGCGATATGGAGCGTACGCTCGGGCTACGCACAGAGACTACAGATGAAGATTGAGCCCTTGTGGCCTTAACGAATGAGTATCTGTTTGTTTCCGTAGAAAGGTAAGACGTTTTGAGTATTAGAGTTAGCGGCGTTTACGACGATTTTTGAGCTCTGCGACTTTTAGGCGCACACTGGTGCGGTCGAGCATGGTCTGGGCGTGTGCCAACGAAATCTGATCTTTGGCATCTTTCAATAGATTCTTAGCTTCTTCATGGGCTTTTTTAGCTTCTTGCTCACTGATTTCTTCTGGTGCGTCAGCTTCGTCAACTAAAACTCGTACGGTGTTATCGGCAATTTCAATTACGCCACCATTGGTTGCATATATATCCATAAAATCATCTGGGTCACCAGCTTTTACGCGCACCTTGATGACCCCAGTAGAAGCTATACTAACAAGTGGCGAATGATACTCAAACACCGCAATCTGACCCTGCGGAGTTGGCAGGAGTACCTCGTGTACATCGTTTGATGACTTTGTACCACTGAGCGTTACAAGCTGAAATTTAAGCATCTTGCGATCCCAGATTTACAATTCCGGCCATAATATCAAGCGTCGCTGCCGCACCAAGGTTAGTCATCAGTAGTTTAGCTTCAGCGAATGCCTCCGGAAGTAAGAATGCTTTTTCAACCGCACTATCAGGCTGCATACCAACTGCATCAAAATCAAATGATATGTGTCTTGGGTGGGGAGTTATTCCGTCTGGACTAGCAAATATTGACATGGCTATTTAACCTCTGTAATCGTGCCCTTCATATAGAATGCAGATTCTGGTTTATCGTCGTGCTTACCGTCTAAGATTTCACGGAAGCCAGCAATAGTATCTTTAAGCGAAACATACTTGCCAGGGTTACCAGTAAACACCTCTGCCACATGGAATGGTTGTGTCAAGAAACGTTGAATACGGCGAGCACGGGCAACCGTTTGCTTATCTTCATCACTGAGCTCTTCCATGCCCAAAATTGCAATGATATCTTGCAAATCTTTGTAGCGCTGTAAAATTCTTTGTACTTCACGAGCCACATCATAATGTTCTTGGCCAACGATTTCCGGGTCAAGAATGGTCGACGAACTATCGAGCGGATCAACTGCCGGGTAGAGACCAAGCTCAGTGAGTGCACGGTTAAGTACGATCGTGGAGTCTAGATGAGCAAAGGTTGTAGCCGGAGCCGGGTCAGTTGTATCGTCAGCTGGAACGTATACCGCTTGCACTGAAGTAATCGAACCTTTTTTAGTTGAGGTAATACGCTCCTGTAAAGCACCCATTTCTTGTGCCAAGTTTGGCTGATAACCCACAGCCGATGGCAAACGGCCAAGCAGGGCAGATACCTCAGCACCGGCCTGTGTAAAGCGAAAGATATTATCGACAAACAACAGCACATCTTTACCTTCATCACGAAAACCTTCTGCAATGGTTAGGCCACTCAGTGCTACGCGCAAACGCGCTCCTGGTGGTTCATTCATCTGACCAAAGACCAGGCTGGTTTTATCAAGCACACCAGATTCTTCCATCTCATAGTAAAGGTCATTGCCTTCACGAGTACGTTCACCAACGCCAGCAAACACCGATGTACCACCGTGTTGCTTAGCAATGTTATCAATGAATTCGGTAATCAAAACCGTCTTACCAACACCAGCACCACCAAACAAGCCAACCTTACCACCCTTGGCAACTGGACAAATTAGGTCAATCACTTTAATACCGGTTTCAAGCACTTCGGTTTCACCAGATTGATCGGAAAGGGCAGGTGGCTGGCGATGAATTGGCGCCCGTGCTTTAAAGTCAGCTTTTTTACCGTCAATCGGTTCACCAATCACATTAAACATACGCCCAGAAGTTTCTTTGCCAATCGGTACACTAATTGGCGCACCCGTATCAGTAATTTTTGCACCACGTTCAAGTCCGTCCGTTGAACTTAAGCTGATTGCGCGTACGCTGGTTTCACTCAGGTGTTGTGCTACCTCAAACACAATAGTTTTACCGTCAATTTCAACTTTAAGTGCATTATAAATTGCCGGAAGTTTGCCTTCCGCAAATTCGGCATCAATCACCACGCCCACTATCTGGGTGATCTTGCCTGTACTCGTTTTTTCCTTTGTTGCTGTTGCCATTACTTATTCTCCTTTAATCTCTAATTCTACTTGCCGTCCTAGATCTATATAAATCTATTCTGTGTATTTCTACCGCTGTTTCTCTCAATGCCTTGTCCTGCGTTGCCAGGTAATCACTTGAAACATCGCCAATAATTTCTGTAAGACCTAGTGCTACAAACACACCATACCGAACACATCGCTCAGCTGCTGCATACCTAACTGGTGCCGTACTCCGATTAATCCCAGAATATACCATCGCCTCGTCAACGAGTGCTTGTGCTTGATCAACCCGCTCGGCAAATTGTATCTCTGCCGTTTCAGCTAAGTGTTCGCCCGTCATTTTATTGCCTCCGCGCCACCAGTGATTTCTGCAAGCTCCTGGGTAATACTTGCTTGGCGAGCTGTATTGAATGCTAGTGTTAGGTCGTCGACTAATTCATTAGCGTTATCGGTTGCGTTTTTCATCGCCATCATGCGCATGGAGTGCTCACTAGCTTGCGATTCATAAAATACTTGGGCAAGCCGTGATTCAATCAAGCGCTCAGTCACACTATCAAGTACCTCTTTAGCAGATGGCTCAAAAATTGCCGCACCGAGATCTGGCGTAACAGCAGTTTCAGTAAATGCGGCCGGCAAAATTCTATCAACAGTAACCTCTTGCACGACACTCGACTTATAGTCAGTATATAGAACATCCACGACATCAACTTTTTTATCTTTATAAAGTTCAATCAACGTATTTAAAATTGGCCGAAGGTCATTTGCTGTTGGCTGTTCAATAAAATCTGTGTACGCCGCAATAACTTCTACACCTTCAAGACGAGACACAAACTGGGCCGCTTGCTTACCAACTACAATCAACTGTGAGCTTACACTTGCATCCTTATCCACCTGAAGTTCACGCGCGAGCCGACGTAAGACGTTACTATTGTAAGCACCAGCCAGACCTCGATCGCTCGTAATTACCACATAAAGCTTTGTACCAACCACTAGGCGAGTTTCAAATAGCGGGTGTTTGCTCACATCTGTGAGTTCTCGCAATCGTGTCAGAATTTCTCGAGCCAGACGAGAATAATCACGGGTCTTTACAGCCTGGTCTTGAGCCCGGCGCATCTTACTAGCACTCACTAACTCCATAGCCTTAGTAATTTGCTTGGTGTTTTTAACACTGGTGATGCGTCGCTTGAGCGCAATCGTATTAGCCATTTAGTCCTCTTTGTACTCCTTGGCAACTTCTTTTGCGGTTTTTACAATCAGGTCAGTTATCTTCTCAGTTGGCTTATCGCCTTTATCAAGTTCGGTCATTTCTTTTTTATTTTGCTTAGATAGGGTAGAGAGCAGGGCACTTTGTGCTTTTTTAATATCGGCCACTGGCACAATATCAAGACAACCCTCGTTGGCAGCAATGAGTGAAGCAGTTTGTTGCCAAACGCTCAAAGGTGAATACTGAGGCTGCTTTAAAAGTTCTGTTAAACGTTGACCACGCTCAATACTTTTCTTAGTATCAGCATCAAGATCGGTAGAAAACTGTGCAAAAGCCGCCAACTCACGGAACTGAGCAAGGCTCAAGCGCAGGTTGCCTGCCACACTTTTAACGGCCTTTGTCTGTGCACTACCACCCACACGAGAAACTGAAAGACCGACTGAAATCGCTGGACGAATACCTTGGTAAAACAAGTTGGTTTCCATAAAGATCTGACCATCTGTGATAGAAATCACATTGGTTGGAATGTAGGCACTAATATCGCCAGCTTGGGTTTCGATAATCGGTAGGGCAGTCAAAGAACCACCACCAAGCTTATCAGATAGTTTTGCCGAACGTTCAAGCAAACGTGAATGAAGATAGAATACATCACCAGGATAGGCTTCGCGGCCTGGTGGACGACGGAGCAGGAGCGACATTTGTCGGTAGGCTGCGGCGTGCTTGGTTAGGTCATCATAAATAATCAAAGCGTGCTGACCATTGTCACGGAAATATTCACCCATAGCCGTACCAGCGTAAGGGGCAAGATACTGTAAGCTGGCTGGGTCCGAGGCGCTGGTTGCAACTACAATGGTTTGGTCCATGACGCCTTCGCGCTTTAAACGCTCAACCAGGCGTGCAACTTTACTTAACTTTTGACCAACCGCAACGTAAATGTTGATTACACCTGTACCTTGTCTGTGTTGGTTAATCATTGTATCGAGCGCCACAGCAGTTTTACCAGTTTGACGGTCACCAATAATAAGCTCTCTTTGACCACGACCAATCGGCACCATGGCGTCAATTGCAAGTAGTCCTGTCATAAGTGGTTCGTGCACACTTTTACGATCCAAAACACCCGGAGCAGTACGCTCAATTAGACTGGTGTGCTTGGTTTTGATTGCGCCACGGTCATCAAGAGGCTGCCCAAGCGGATTCACCACCCGGCCAACCAGCTCTGGGCCAACAGGAACTTCCAAAACTTTACCACTCAAACGGACTTTAGCACCTGCCCGCACATTAACGTCCTCACCAAGAAGCACCGCACCAATCTCATCTTCCATCAGGTTAAGCGCAAAGGCAGGAACAGTATTGCCGTCGACACCATCAATATCGAGCATTTCACTGTAACCCGCGTTACTTAAACCGTATATCCAGGCGATACCGTCACCAACACGGGTAACGACCCCTACTTTTTCTGACCCGGATGATTTCTTTAGATCATCAATAGCACTGCGCACATCTTGTGCAAGATCTTTTACTGAAAGTTCACTCATTTATACTTTTACTCCTGCTTTCAATTTATTCAATCGGTTGCGAACGGTTAGATCCAAGTAATAATCATTAGCCTCTATCCGCACGCCACCGATAATATTTTTATCAACAACCTCATTAATAACTGCGTTTTTATCACCAATTAAGCGTTTGACTTCTTGTCTCACGGCATTTGTAGCTGGCACCGCAGTTGTAATAGTAGCCTCTGTGATTCCACGCTGATTACGCAGGCGCGCTACCTCACGCATGATAGCACCAAGATCAGCGCTGCGACGCTCAGCGACAACATATGCAGCAATCTCTTGAGCTAACTTTGTCTCCGACTTGGTTTTACTCAAGCTTAAGATTGCTTCCGCGACCTGACGAATACTAGCTTGAGCCACGCTACACACCCCTCACTTTTGCCAACGCACGCTCAACCATATTCATGTCCTTCTTAGCATCAAGCCGTTCTTCAACGATAATTGCCGTTGCATCCGCCACAAGTTCACGTATGTCTTTTTCAAGACCATCACGAGCTGACTGAATATCTTCATCAATCTTCGCATGAGCATCTGCAAGCATTGCATCAACTTTACGTGCCGTTGCTTCTTCAGCTTCCCGAAGAACACTACCAGCTTCTTCTCGGCTCTGCGCGATAATTTTATCTGCTTCATTACGAGCTTTTTTAAGTTCGGCCTCGATTTGGCTTGAAAGCTTTTCTTTTTCAGCTTCCATTTCGCGACCCAAACGCACGCCATCGTCAATTGTCTTACGACGCTCTTCAAGCGTCTTAACAATTTTATCGAGTGCAAATTTTTTGATTACCCAAAATAGTAACAAAAAGGTTGCTGCCTGAGCCAAAATTGCTAGTGGATCAATACCAAGCGCAGCAATGCCCTGTGGCTCTTCAGTTGATCCTAAAATTGTTAGTATGTGTAAAAACTCCATCATTTCCTCTGTTAATTATACCATCTTACCCGTTAGTTTGAGCTCATTTCGTGAGTGAAGTGCTAGGCGCTGCCGAAATTTGTATTGAAGACGTACAGACAGTACGTTAAGACGCAAATTTCGAGCAGCAACAACGCACTTTGCTACGAAATTAGCTCAAAAGGAAGGCGCCGAGAAGGAAGGCTAGCAATGCTGTCACTTCCACCATAGCGGCGATAATGACAATCTGGCCTGCAGCCTTACCAGCTTCTGGGTTTCGCCCAAGAGCCTTCATGTAGCTTGCACCAATCCATGCCAAACCAAATGCGGCTGCACCAAGTGCGACTGCCAACATGATTGCCTTTGCCATAATTGGTGTGCTGCTTGCAGCTTCTGCTGCGAATGTTGTTACTGGAACCATTTTTTTCTCCTTTGCCGTGCGTTTCTAAACACCCGGACTAAAATTTAACCCTAAAATTTAAATGGTTTATCACCGCTTCACACTCCCGGCCTCGACCGTGTCAGGAGTATCAGTGGAATGGTGATCATCGTCATGGCTATCATCTGCATGGGCGATAGCCAGCCCCAGGTAAGTTGCACATAAAATGGTAAATACGTAGGCCTGAATTCCGGCAACTAGCATCTCAAACAGTAAAATCGGAATAACCGCTAGTGGGGTTCGGCCATGTGCCACAATCATTGACGTAAAAACCGCAACCAAAATTTCACCGACGGCGGTATTCAAAAATAAACGCAGGCTTAAGCTTAAAATTCGTGTGAATTCGCCAAAAACCTCTAAAATTCCAATAAAGAAGTTAATGGGATTAAGTGGTTTGCTACTGAAGTAGTGCTGCAGATGTTTTTTTCCACCTTGCTCTTTGATAGACAGAATTTGCACCATCACGATTGCAATGATACTGAGCGCAATCGTGCCGTTTAGATCTGCTGTAAATGGCCGGAGCAGGGGAGTACCATGTGCTGTCAAACCTGGCCCAACAATTGGCAGTAAAGCAAATAAGTTGGTGAATATAATGAAGAGGAAATACGTGCCAAAAATTGGCGCAAACTTAACTGCTTTTGCCCGGCCGCCAAGTGGACCTTCAAGCAGACCAATCACAAAATCAACCATGATTTCAATAATCTGAGAAAAGCCTTTTTGGCCATTAATTTTGATTCTTTTAGAAGCCCAGACTAAAAGTGCACCAATGGCAAACGCACAAATTAAGCCATAAATCATCGAGTTAGTTACCGTTAGCGGGCCGATGTGAAAAATTGGCTCAGCACGCAGGCTAATATGGATACCAGATTCGTTGGCAAAAGTTTTGAGGTGCATCAAGCTGTACCTCCAGTAAAAATCACACCTCGAGGCATAGTCGTCGTCAAGTTGGCGGCGGCTGAATTACTCATTCGTAAGTTCATTGTATCAGAGGCGTAACAGCGGTGCAAGCAATGTCGCTAAACTTCTACAAAAAAAACCTTATGCTAAACTGTATAGGATGACGAGAGAGAAGATAAAACATGCCTAGACTCCCCATACCAGGTCAAGATGGTGGTACCTGGGGAAACCTACTG
>CAZOUW010000007.1:0-39985 GCA_964583075.1 uncultured Candidatus Saccharibacteria bacterium
CCGGGCCTCAAGGTACTGCTGGTACACCAGGTACAGCTGGAAGTACGGGAGCAACTGGACCGGCTGGAACAGGAGCCACTGGACCTCAAGGACCAAGTGGTAGTCAGGGCAGTACAGGTGCTACAGGGCCTGTGGGGGCGACGGGAGCGGGTGGGCCAGCAGGTGAAGATGGTACGTCAAGGGTTTGGTTCTATGACGGTTCTGACTACACCGAAAAGCCAAATGCACGCATTTTTATTGGATCTGCTGATCCCGCTTCAGAGGGCTTTACACTGACTGATGGTGATATCTGGGAAGATATAAGTGCATGAGTGGGCGGAAAATCTGGGATGGAAATCAGTGGATACAGATCGGAGGCTCTGTTAACGACGTTGTGCCCATAACTCAGGTTGATTATGATGCGCTAACTATTCCAGACGCGAGCACAATGTACGTTATTACAGACAGCACAGGTGCGGCTTTATCGGCTCAATCATTTCGTGTGAATCAAAGATTAATTCAGAAAATTATGGTTGGTAGTAGTCAGTTGTGGCAGCCAGCTGTTTTTGCAACTGGGGGTACGATTACTGACATTGATGTGGCGGGCGTCATGTGGCGTGTGCATACGTTTACTGCTACTGGCCAATTCGAAGTTTTGGAAACCACATTAGACGTGGAATATTTAGTAGTATCAGCTGGCGGCGGTGGCGGAACGGGAAGCGGTTCGGTTGGAAGTGATAAGGGCGGCGGTGGCGGAGGTGCTGGTGGCGCACTGACAGGCAGTACTTCCCTGAGCCAAGGGATCCTGGCAATTACAGTGGGGCAAGGTAGTCTTGTTGATGGAGGCGCTTCTTCAGTAGGTAGTATTGTTATGGCTTCTGGTGGCGGCAAGGGTGGCAATTCATTCTCTGTGGGTAATGGCGGTGGCTCTGGCGGTGGCGGTGGCGGAGCCGGATATGGTGGTAGCTACGCTGGTGGTTCGGGTGTATCAGGACAGGGTATGGCTGGCGGGACATCGTCAGGCGCAGACACACGTGGCTCTGGTGGCGGCGGTGGCGGAAAGTCGGCAGTTGGCTTAAATGCAGTAACTACGACCGGTGGTTCGGGTGGAGCTGGTTTTATAAGTGCAATCACAGGATCGTCTGTAACGTATTGTGGCGGCGGCGGTGGTGGCAGTAGATCAGATGGCGTAACGGCGCTAGGTGGTTCTGGTGTTGGCGGGCGTGGTAGCGGTACTAGTGGTGCTGCACAACAAGGAACGGACTATACAGGCTCTGGCGGCGGCGGAGGCAACTCGTCTTATGGTCCAGCTAGAGGTGGCCACGGCATTATTGTCCTTCGTTATCAAATTGGCTAATTCATACACGGAGGCCATGGTAAGATAATTACTATGGCAGAGACTAGGGAGAGCATGACATTCCATGTTATTTCGTTGCCGCATACACAGAAAACACTAGAGTACGAGGCTTGTGCATACACATCAAAGGTACGCAAGTTTTGTAATATGATGAAATCACTCGGCCATAAAGTATACTTGTATGCGTCTGAAGATAACGAAGCGAATGTCGATGAGCTCATAACAATTGCACCAAAAAAGGATCAAAAGAAGTGGTTTGGTGACAATGACTTTAAGCAGAATTTTTTTAATATTACCTGGAATCCAAATGATGAGCATTGGCAAAAAACCAACGAGCGTGCCGTGAAGGCTATTAAAAAGCGCGTTCGTAAAAAAGATTTTATTTGCATTATTGGCGGCGTGTGCCAAAAGCAAATTGCTGATGCCTTTCCGGCGCATATGTCAGTTGAGTATGGCATTGGTTACGAGGGTGTTTTTACACCTTATCGAGTATATGAGTCGTACTCTCATATGCATTTTGTACAAGGTAAGTTGAATGACGATAACGGCCGTTTTTACGATACGGTTATTCCAAATTATTTTGAGCCGGAGAACTTTCCTTTCAAAGACAAAAAGGAGGATTACTTTTTATTCTTGGGGAGGTTTATTGAGCGTAAAGGGCCAGAAATCGCAGCTGAAGTCACGAGACGGCTTGGTAAAAAGCTAGTTATGGCTGGCCAAGGAGTTAGAGAAGTTAAAGGTGACACTATTATTGGTGATAATTTTTCGGTAACTGGCGATCATATTTTGCATGTTGGTCACGCAAATGTTGCTCAGCGGGCAGCGCTACTCCGGAATGCCACGGCAACTTTTATGGCGACAACGTACTTAGAGCCGTTTGGCGGCGTTTCGATAGAAAGTTTATTGTGTGGTACACCAGTTATCGCGACTGATTTTGGTGCTTTTGCCGAGAATATCCAACATGGGGTGCATGGCTATAGATTTAGAACTATTGGTGAGGCGGAATGGGCAGCCAAGAATATCGGAAAACTCAATAACAAGAAAATCCATGATTACGCTGTAAAAAACTTTAGTGTCGAACGTGTGAAATATCAGTACCAGGCTTACTTTGAGCAGCTTTTAACACTATGGGACGAAGGTTTTTATTCTAATTGGGATGCAGGTGTGAGAAAATATAAGCGATACTCCCGAATATAGTTATTAAGTAAAGCACCTATATCTGTTATGCTTATACGTAAGGCAGCCAAGCTGTCATGTTTTGCTATGGAAAAATACTCAACAAAAAACGAAAGACGCGTAAGCTAGGATGCCAAGGCTTCCGGTACCTGGTGGTGATGGTGGACAATGGGGTGATATCCTCAACGAGTTCTTGCTGGTTTCGCACAACGAAGACGGTAGCTTAAAAGATGATGTCATGCCATCTTCTGTATATGATGGCGCAACCGGCGCAACCGGCGCAACCGGCGCAACCGGAGCAACTGGCGCTATGGGGCTGACTGGACCAGTTGCACCAATTTTGGACCCCAAAACGTTAATTTTTTAGGCTACACAGGCCTTGATTATTGTAGTATTCCTATGTTTTATGGCTGGCATATCGTGCGCCCCAATCAGCCATTTGGCGCAAAACGCCGTGTAGTTCGCGACCTTTTTTGGTTATCTGGTACTGATAACGTGGAGGATGTTCACAGTATCGAATCTTTGCCACGATATCTTCACCTTCCAACTTATCGAGTCGTTGGCTCAGGGTGCGGGGGCTAATGCCATCAAGAGTGGATTCAAGCTCAGAAAAGGTTGCTTTGCTTTTTGAAAGCTCAAGCAAAATGCGGGCGGTCCATTTATCGCCGATAATCTGTAGTGTTCTTTCTACGCAACCAGGCTTTTTTTCAATCGGCTTCATAGGTTTATTATATTATACTTTACAAAGTATAGCTAGTAACTATACAATGTATAGTGTTAAATAAATAAGGAGAAATATGAACGTAAAGATAGGGATTATTATTGGCAGCACCCGTCCAACCCGAGTAGGAAAAACGGTTACTGATTGGTTTTATAGCCAAATTAAAGGTGCTTCAGGTGTCCGGTTTGACATTATAGATTTAAAGGAAGAGGATTTGCCACTCCTCAGTGAGCCACAATCTGCAGTAACTGGTGTTTATGAGCAAGAAACGACAAAAAAGTGGAGTCAGAAAATTAGTGACTACGATGGTTTTATTTTTGTAACTTCAGAATACAACCACGGCTATCCAGCGCCGCTCAAGAACGCGATTGATACATTGTTTCATGAATGGGGTAAAAAGCCGGTAGCATTTGTTGGCTATGGTGGTCTTGGTGGTGGACGTGCGATTGAGCAGCTTATAACGGTTGTAGCGCGCACCGGAGCAGTGCCTTTGGCTGCGCCAACGATCAATATTACAAATGTCTGGTCGGCAATTGATGAATCAGGCAATGTCAGGCCAGATCATGTGATGGGTGATAAGGACAAGTTTGTAGAAAACTTGGTTTGGTGGGCTCAAATACTAAAAACAGCAAGACAAAATTAGCCTGATTTGGTGAGTAACTCTATGCCGAACAAGAGTGAAGATAGTTTTTTTAATGAAAGGGCGTAAGGGTTGTTAAATGCTCATCCAGATTCGTGAATTTGGGGCATCACATATGGAATGCTAAATAAAAAACACGCCGTTTATCTGCGTGTTTTTGATTTGGTCGGATTTTCGACCGACGTGGTGGGGGTGGTAGGAATTGAACCTACGACCAATCGGTTATGCGTACCACTACAACTTTAGTTGCCCCTTTCGGGTTTGATGGTCTGGACTGTCTCTTCATCCTTCTTCGCCGCGTAAGCTACGAAGGAGCCTGCCATACAGTCTCTACACCTTCCCGCCGATAGGCGGGCTTGGCTCGGGATTGCCATTTTAAAGGGTTCCCCGAATTTGACAAGATATACTTACCGGTTACCCGATAAGCAGCCCTAAACAATTATGCATATCTAGTATAAACTACAGTTATGAATATAGAGTCTAACTGCAAGGTCTGTAACAAAACACTCAAGGGTAGACAAACCCTCTTTTGCTCGATTAAATGCAAAAATGCCGCACATCAATCCTATCCAGCCCAGAAAAAACGAGGGCTAGAACGCAAACTTCATTTTGTAGAGAAGCTTGGCGGAAAATGCTCAAAGTGCGGTTATGCTAAGAATCTTGCTGCTCTAGCTTTTCACCATGTGGATGGTAAAGAATTTCAGCTGGATGCCCGTGCTTTATCTAACCGTAAGTTGAATCCTATCCTAGAAGAGATTGCAAAATGCGTTCTACTCTGTCATAACTGCCATGCCGAGACACATAATCCCAGCCTAGACTTAGCTAAATTGTCAATTGAGCCGACTGCTCTAACCACTGAGCTACACCCCCTCGTCACTGTGTAATGATGTGTTTAGCGTTTTGCCAACAAAACAAGTTTGCTTGGCAAAATTACTAAACTCATCAAGCCAGCTCCTCTCCCCCTAAAAAGAATCTTTTCTTTTTTGGGGACCCCTTTTGGTGTAGTCCAAAACTTTACCCTGTCTCAATATTCTGAGTTTGAAACAATGTAACAGGGGAGATTATAGCAGAAAAAGCATTCGGTATATAATGGTTGTGGATATTATTCTTCTGATAGCTGTGCCCTCAGAAGTTTGCGGTTTATACACAATGTACTATCAGCCTGAGATAGGACTTTTTTGTCTTCTAGATTTTTCATTTGAATACTAACCGTTTCGCGCGTGAGTCCTGTCATATTCGCGATATCTTGGTGTGTTAAGGGGACCCTGACATTACTATAGCCGTCTTTTCCGCGTTTGGAGTGAAACTTTGATAGATAACGCATAGTTTGGATAACCTTAAATTTGGAGTTGGTTGCCTCCAGACATTCGATTCGTAAATAAAGTTGATTTGTTTTATCGATAAAGTACTTAAATAGTGATGTTACGACTTCATGATTATTTTCTATGCTTTCGGTCAGGTCTCGTTTTTTGCCGACTTTAATAACGCAGTCAGTCATGGCCTCGTAAAAATAATGGGTTTCACTTTTTTCGAAGCTCCAGACGATCGGGAATATATCGCCAGGGCCTAACAGTAGCAACACCTTCTCTTCGCCCTGACTATTTATATCGTAGACCCTGACATAACCTTTTTCTATAACAAAGAAATTCCTGATATCTTCTGCCTGATATAAAATAATCTGTCGTTTTGGATACGACCTTTCTGCCTTAAGAATGCTTTGTAGCGCCGGAACTGACATGTTAGAAATCTCACAAGTTTAACTCAGTATATATTACACCGATAGTGTAATTATTCATACCGACTGTCAATATTGATTTAGGTAGTATATAAATTATCATCAAGTAATTTTATCGGAGGTAGAGCATGGATGACGAGAGGCTAGACAATAGAATTAGGAAATTTATAGATAAAAAAATGAATAAGTATCCGGACTTAAAGCAACCCGTAGATAAGTTGATAAGAACTTGGAGATAATGATGGGGATAATCTTATGGGTTTTATTTGGTGCACTTGTTGGATGGATTGCGTCCATGATTATGAATACTGACGCTGAGCAAGGTGCGTTTGCGAATATTATTGTAGGAGTAGTTGGCGCTTTGCTGGGTGGCTTTGCGTGGCAGCTGATAACGGGTGATCGAGCAGACAGTTTGGTCGGGCAACTTATTTTGGCAATATTAGGGTCAATGGTGATAATTGCCGCTTGGAAGGCAGTTTCTCGTAAGAGTGTTTAATAATGCCCTATCAAGATATAGAAAGTCTACCCTTGGGTATCAGGCTGAGTCTTCCAAAACATGCCCAAGAGATATTTCTGCTGTCATATAACAATATGTGGCAGCAGTATGAAAAACAAGATCACGTCTTGCGGGGAGAGATTGCTATGCGTGCAGCATGGAGTGCTGTTAAAAAACAGTATGAACGTTGTGGTAGCGGTGACTGGTATAAGAAGTAGTATCCGCGAGCCATAGGCCAATAATTGCCACTGGTTTATAATGGTTACGGATATTTATGATACAAAAAGCTTTTCAATCAACTTTGCATTTTATACGCCGGCTTGGCGACATGCGGTTTTTGGGTCAGGTTATATTTGTGATTATTGTTCTGCTTGTCAGTTGGAGTACGGCTAAAGCAATTCAGCAAAATTACGATGTTCAAAAACAAGTTGCTGCAAAGCAAAAAGAAAATGAAGTCCAAAAGCTCAAAAACGAAAACTTAAAAATCAAGAATAAGTATCTAGAAACAGATGAATATCTTGAGATTACTGCTCGTCGCCAACTTGGTAAGGCAGCACCAGGTGAAACAGTTGTTGTGATTCCAAAAGACATAGCAATGAAGTACACCGTTGAAAGTTCATTTAAGCCTGATGACCAAATTCAGCAAGAAGCAGAGGAAGACGAACCAACTTATCAACGCAACCTAGAGGCCTGGAGCCGATTTTTCTTTCGTCGCTAAATAGTGTGTTGTTGATAATAAATTGCAAAATGCTTGTGCTGGTGTACAATCTCTAGATAAATCAAGCGAGGATGTCCTATGAATGGTTTGGCTCAGGAAGTATTTTTTGAACGAATGGATGAGCAGGGTCTTGCGCTGACGTACGGAGATGTGAAATTAAGGACAAGGTCGGGTAGCTTAGAAGAGTTACCGGATGTACTGGATGTAACGTCTCACTTTTCAACCAATGTTGACCTAAAAATTCCGCTTGTAAGTGCAGCGATGGATACCGTTACGGAATCAGATATGGCAATTGCAATGGCCAAACTCGGCGGAATTGGCGTTATTCATGCAGCGCTTTCAATTGAAGATCAACGCAGGGAAGTTCGTAGAGTGAAAAAGGCAACAAATGGCCTGATTGATTCGCCAGTTTGTGTTGATGAGCGCCAGACTGTTGCTAACGTTCTAGATATGTGTGACAGAAAGGGCTATGACTTTAGGACTTTTCCAGTAACTGACGCAAACGGTAATTATGCAGGAATTGTAACTGGTGGTAGTTTTGATTTTGCTGAGAGTGGTGAAGCTTCTATCAGTGAAATAATGATTAAACAAAACGGTACACAAGTTGCAGATTCAGCGATCAGCGTAAATGAGGCTTACATGCTTATGACAGATGCTCGGGTGAGAACCTTGCCGGTCGTGGAAGAGGGCAAGGTTGCTGGGCTGTTTCTGTACTCAGATGTTAGGCGTATCATGCGTGACATTGGAGATTATAATGTTGATCCAAACAGCAGGCTCAGAACAGCCGCTGCCGTTTCTACTGGTAAAGATACGTTAGAGAGGGTTGATCGATTATCGAAATACCTTGATGTTGTCGTAATTGATACTGCCGATGGTGATTCGTACTATTCGTTTCAAACACTTAAAAGTATCAAAAATGCATTTCCTAATTTAGATGTCGTTGTGGGTAATATAACTGACGGTGATTCAGCAGTTGAGTTAGCTAAAGCGGGTGCTGATGGTATTAAAGTTGGTCAAGGTCCTGGATCAATTTGTTCTACGAGGCGAGAGACAGGAGTTGGCTTGCCACAAGTCACCGCGGTTTATGAGTGTACAAAAGCACTGCGTGAGGCTGGCTCTGATATTCCGGTGTGTGCGGACGGTGGTGTGCGTGAGCGTGGAGATATTGAAGTTGCATTAGCAGTAGGCGCATCATCGGTAATGATGGGGAGATTGCTCGCAGGTACAACTGAATCGCCAGGTGAGGTAATTTCAAGGAAAGATACAAGTAAAGTAAAACTATACCGAGGAATGGGGTCATTGTCTGCTCTTCGCGATAATAGTGCCTCGCGCGAGAGATATGGAGCAAATGGCAGAGGCGCAGTGCTGCCCGAAGGCGTAGAATCATACATACCGTACACGGGTGATGTCTCTCAAGAAATAGACCTTTGTGTTGCCGCGATACGAAAGGGTATGAGATATATAAAAGCACCGAATTTGGATACTTTGCGGCGCGAGGCTCGCTTAATCCGTCTTACACCGGCTGCGGTAATAGAGTCTTCGCCACATGGCATAGAACTGATATCTGGTTAGTCACGAATAATAACTTGATCACGACGCGGGCCAACACCAATTTTTGTGATTGGCGTGTCTAACCAGTATTCAAGGTGTTCGATATACCGTTTTGCATTGTCGGGTAGATCGGCAAAGTTTGTCACGCCCTGAACGTTCTCGTGCCATGCGGGTAGCGTTTCGTACTGCGGGGTGCACTGTTCTAGTTTTCTGGCTGAGTCAGGGGCAACCAAAAGCTCTTTGCCCTTGCGCTCATAGGATGTACATATTGGAATTTGTTCACCGTAACGTGGAACCCAGTCGAGCTTGGTTAATGCGATTTCATCGGTGCCATTTACCATATTTGCCCTTCTAAGTCCGGGAATATCAAGATAGCCAAGATCACGTACTCTTCCAGTAGTTGTTCCGCGTTCTGCATCAACCGCGTTTGGATTATTGCCGTGTAATCGTTGAAGTAGCGCTTTATCCGTAACTTTGGTTACAAAAGGTCCTCCACCAACATGAGATGGAATAGCTTTAGCAACACCAAGCGTGTTTTCGATGTATTTGGGCGCAACACCTAGACCAGTAGTAACACCACCAGAAGTTGTTGAGCTTGACGTAACGTATGGATACATTCCATGGTCAAGGTCAAGCAGAAATGCTTGGGCACCTTCTGCTAAAACCGTCTTTCCGGCTTGCAAGTCGGCGTTAAGTTTTAATACGGTATCAGTAGCAAATGCCGCAATGCGACATGCCTTTTCTAGATATTCTTCCGTAACTTCATCAATATCAAACTGGTCTAGGCCAAGGCACTCGCGCTCATCCTTTTGCTTTAGTAAACCCTCGGCTATTTTTGCAATTAGTTTTTCTGGGTCGTTCTCTATGATTTCTACGCGCTGACCTTCTCGCAATGCTCGTTCCGAGCCAACCGGAGCAATCCCTTTCACGGTGCTACCTTGTCTGCCATTGCCAGCCTCACGAATTTCATCGGCCGATACGTGATGGGGAAGTATCAGATGTGCACCCGAGCTAATAAAAAGCCTACGCTCATCTATGGTAATGCCCTTTTCGGTCAGTCCATCAATCTCGCGACTCAAACTTACGGGATTTACAAATGTTCCGTTACCAATGACGTTTTTAGTATCAGGGTTAGTTATGCCTGAAGGCATAAGATGTAGCGCAAATTCTTCACCATCAGGTAGCACAACGGTGTGTCCGGCGTTATCGCCGCCGTTAAAGCGCGCGACAATATCGTAGTCGTGTGCAAGCATATCAACAAAGCGACCCTTGCCTTCGTCGCCACGTTGCAAACCTACCACAACATCAATGTATCCTTGTGTTTCGCTCATTTTACAAGGGCAGCATACAATAAATTTGCAATAATCACAACCATAAGCACGGACTATCGTGTGTCACTGCATCAAGTGCTAGCATAGCCATGTCTTCAATATGTAGCTCTACATCTACGCCTGGGTCTCGTTTGCCGGTTTCCAGGAATGCCCTTGTTGCCCTGATGGTTTCGGCTCGGTTATCATTAACTACAAATAGAGTATGCGGATCTTCTATTAATTTAGCCGTGTTGATACGACATGCCTCATCTATGACACCCTCTAGTCTTGCCTCAAGGTCATCAATAGCTGTGTCTTGTAATCCTTGTTTGTAGTGTTCTCTATCGACTACTCGACGTTCCCATTCTGTAACGTGTCGGTTGCTTTGCCTGATGGGTGGCAAGGGGACAATGATTGGTATTTGCGGAGCCATCTCACGTAGTTTTAATGCACCCTTCAGTTCCAAGTCTTTTACGTAGCGCTTATTTGGGTCAAAGTCAGTTGGTGTTGCGTAGAATTTACCTGGGCGTATTTCTTCAAGCTCTAAGAAAAAGCCAGCTATGGCGCGTTCGGCCATCATGTCTAGGCTACGGTGACATTTATCTATACCTTCAATTTCTCCGGGTCTTAAGTCACGGTTTGTCCATGAGGCGATATTGGCATATCCATCACTAGCCAGACTTTCAATAAGCATAGATTTACCGGCACCTACAAATTGCCCTGACACTAACACAAGATCAGTTTGACTAAGTGCAGCGATGCTCTCTTCTGATGGTTGGCAGTAATCACCGCTGTTTGCACGCAATACTGTGAGCGGATCCAGGTTTTGGGGCGACGTTACCTCTGACATGGATATTATGATAATTGATGTTATCTTTTTTGCAAGATTATTAACTCTAAACTAGCAACTTAAGGATAGCGTCCTGGAAGTGATTCACAAGTAAAAAACCTAGTCCTAGCGCAACAAAAAAACTAACTACTAATACAATGAGATTTTGCGAAACGGTGCTTTCTGCCCTCTGCTTTTTCATACTTCTATGATACTAGATTTTTTAACTCAGCAAACCAAAACATATTTCTCAGTTTTGTCTTAGCTATGTTAGTTAGTCTTTGCCTATCATGCTACATAATAAGAAAGGTTACTATCTGTGAATACAGTATCAAGGGGTATACGGAATGCGTTTCGTAACACCATTAGAACATTTTCAATAGTTATTATTTTAGGTATTAGTATTGGTTTGGCGCTTGCTATGATGGTTGCACGAGCTTCAGTTGACCAAAAAATTGAGTCGGTCAAATCTTCAATCGGTAATACCATATCGGTCAGTCCAGCAGGTGTGCAAGGTTTTCAAGGCGGTGGCGAGCCACTTACCAATGACCAGCTTGCAAAAGTTTCAGAGATAGATAACGTTACGTCTGTCACGATGACGTTAAGCGATCGTCTTACAACGGATAATACAAGTCTGCAGTCTGCGATTGAGGCTGGTAGCCTCGGTAACCGTGGTGCTGGTAATTCTGGGGTTGGCTTTATGGCACCTCCTGAGGGTCAGGGTCAGCCACAAGGTAGTGGTAGCTCAAATTCTAATTCAAACTCTGATTCAAGCCAGCAGATTACACGTACCTTTACGCCACCAGTTACCGTAACTGGCGTTAGCAATGTTACGAGTGCAACTGTGTATGGTGGTGATACAGTGACATTCACGAGTGGTGAGGCATTTGATGCCAGTAAAGATGAAAATGTTGCAGTTGTTGGTAAAGCATTGGCAGAAAAGAATTCATTAAGTGTTGGTTCCGTGTTCACGATGTATGGTCAAGAAATCAAAGTAGTCGGCATCTATGACACTGGCAATACATTCGCCAATGGCGGTGTGATTATGCCACTCGCAGCTTTGCAGCGCCTATCAAGCCAGTCAGGAAGTGTAACAAGCGCAACGGTAACAGTTAATTCGATAGATAATATTGACTCGGCAGTAACATCGATAAAGAGCACACTTGGTGACACGGCTGATGTTACGAGTAATCAGGAAACTGCAAAGCAGGCGGTTGAGCCACTAGAGAGTGTCAGGACTATATCAACATTTAGTCTTATTGGGGCAGTATTAGCCGGTGCAGTCATAATTTTGTTGACGATGATTATGATTGTGCGCGAGCGACGCCGTGAAATTGGTGTCTATAAGGCGATTGGCGCATCAAATGTAAAAGTTATGTTTCAATTCATAGCAGAAGCAATGACATTAACTTTCTTAGGCTTGATTGCTGGGCTTATTATCGGCACGGCAGCAGCAGCACCTGTTACAAAGGTATTGGTTAATAACAGTAGTTCAACAGCTACCTCGCAGACTAACGGCGGGCCGGGTCAGGGCGGTGGTATGCGTCCTAGCGGTGGTGGGCCACGTGGCTTTGGCAACAATGCTGTGCAAAGTGCACGTGATGTTCAAGCTTCAGTTGGTGTTGACATCATTGCGTACGGAGTAGCAACAGCATTTATCATTGCTGCAATCGGCAGCGCAATACCAGCACTCTTAATAAGTAAAGTTCGACCAGCCGAAGTCATGAGGGCAGAATAGGAGGACATATGTTGCAAGTTAAAGATTTAACTAAAAAATTCAAAAGTGCTGGTAATACTGTTACGGCCGTTAACGATGTGAGTTTTAGTGTGCCGGAGGGTCGATTCGCCTCAATTATTGGTAAAAGCGGTAGTGGTAAAAGTACGCTACTGTCATTACTTGGGGCGCTCGATAAGCCAACGAGCGGTAGCATTATTGTGGACGGTAAAGACATCACAAAATTACGTGACCACGCGCTTATTAAGTATCGCTGCAAGCAAATTGGCTTTGTGTTTCAGAACTATAATCTGGTACCAAATTTGACCGCACTTGAAAACGTGATGTTGCCAATGGAGTTTGCCGGTACATCAAAAAGCCAACGCAAAGAAAGAGCCACGCAATTACTTAACCAAGTTGGTATAGAAGGTGATAAACAGGTTCGTAAGCCAGGCAGATTATCTGGTGGAGAACAACAGCGTGTTGCGATTGCACGGGCACTGGCTAACAAGCCGAGTGTGATTTTTGCTGACGAGCCAACCGGTAACCTAGATACCCAAACTGGCAAAATGATCTTTGATTTACTACATAAATTAGCTCGTTCAGAAAAAACGACAATTATAGCCGTAACACATGATTTATCAATTGCCGGTAAAACCGACGAGGCCTTTAAGTTACAAGACGGCAAGTTGACCAGGGTGTCTTAGCCACAAGTCGTAACAACAAAAAAGACCTTCCAGGACCTGAAAAGTCTTTCTTGGTTGCGGGACCAGGACTCGAACCTGGGACCTCGTGGTTATGAGCCACGCGAGCTGCCGCTGCTCCATCCCGCGATAAATGTGCAAGGCTCATGATAGCAAACAGGGGTGAAGATGTCAATATCCAGTGTGTGTCAATTTACTTATAATTCGTCAACGGTTATGCTATAAGTACTATGCAACAGGAGCCACGCAAGCGATCTTGGAACGCTGACATTGTTAATGTCAGACGTTCGCATAGTGGTGGTGCAGTTAAAGCAAAAACACCCCAGCCAGTTACTGTAAAGGTAAAAACATCTAAGCCAACGCCGAAGGATGTGGGTAGATCTGTTTTAAGCTCTGTATCAGCTCCTTCAACTACTAAGCAGAGCAAAGAGCTCGGTCGATCCTTAGACGTCGATGAGGTTACGCTTTCAGAAGTTTCAAAAAAAATGTATAAACCGAGCTATTTTAAGCACTCACATAAATTACCAATGATGGATCATGTTGCAGAGTTACGGCGTAGGGCTTTGTGGTGCCTTATTGCGCTGTTCATTGGCGGAGTCATCGGGTATCGCTATCAAGATCAGATAATTGCTTGGCTGGTGAAGCCACTTGGTCAGCAACTGTTTTATACAAGCCCAACGGGAGGGTTTGATTTCTTGATTAAAATCTGTCTATTTTTTGGTTTTATTTTGGCCGTTCCGGTCATTATTTATAATCTATTTAAATTTATTTCTCCTGCAATACCGCCACAAATTACATATAGCTTTACAAAAATAATACTTGTGTCAATTCTTCTGGCTCTGTCTGGTGTTGCATTTGCCTACTTTGTAAGCTTACCTGCCGCGCTACACTTCTTAAATAATTTTAGTAGTGAGCAAGTGTCGTCGCTGATTAGTGCGCAGGAGTATTTTAATTTTGTAATGATATATATGGCCGGTTTCGCATTACTGTTCCAGATGCCATTAGTATTCTCATTTATTAATAAAGTAAAACCTTTAAAGCCTACTCGTCTTCTTAAACAACAAAGGGTCGTTATTCTGATTAGCTTCATTGTTGCTGCAGTATTAACGCCAACACCTGATCCGATTAATCAGGCACTGATGGCTGCGCCAATAATCGCGCTTTATCAAACTTCAATTGGTGTTGTTTGGCGTGACAATAAAAGAATTTATCGCAAAAAAGGCCGTAATACTCAGCTCGAATTTGCCTAGACTACTGGCATGCTAAACGTGGCAATTGTTTGCTTGCCAGGCTCGGAGCTAATTGCTATTTTGCCGTCGACTTTATTTAGCAGCTGTTTATCAACGTATAAACTTAATCCTAACCCATCATGGTTATAGGTAAGAACGTCCGTGCTGGTTGAGAACGGTTTAAATAGTTGATCTATATTTTCTTGCTTGATTCCTTCACCAGTATCAGTAATTTTAGCTTCAATGTTTTTTGTGTTTTGAATAATAGAAATATTAACTGTGCCGCTTTCTTTGCTAAAACTTATGGCATTTTCTACGAGACTATTTAGGATAAAAGAAAGCTCATTTGCGTGGATAGTTGTCGTAGGCTTTACTTTGATATCACTTGTGATGGTAATGCCTTTTGCTTCTATTGCAGTTTGATTGTGCGCAATGATTTCAGCAACGAAGGCAGAAATAGAGACAGCAGTCGGGGAAGATGTAGCCGCAAAAAGTATTTGCATTCTTTCTGATAGCCTTGATAACATCGCAATGCTTCCGTCAAGTAGTGACCGTACCTGCTGGTTATTGATTTGTTGAGCGCCTGTTTGTATGGCTAACGTGATTGACTGCAAGGATGTTCCGAGTGAGCGTATGATGCGTAGTCGTTTGTCTTCTAGTTCAGCTGCAGCCTTTTGGATGCTTTTTGCAACCTCACGTCGTTTGTGAGTTAGGCGATTGAGCCTCAGTGCGTTAGCAAAAATTAATGCCACCATAATTGCCACAATTGCTTGATAAATATAGTAAACAGCGCGAGTTTCGATGCCAATTTGTAACAAGATCCAATTTATGAAAACCCCGCTGGTAATTGCGACAAACACAGGCAGTAAGAAATACCATCGTGTGATAATCCTTCGCAAACCGATCTTCTGCGTATCGTTCATACTAAGTGCTAAACTATTATCGGAGTCGTTAATTACTTCCATCGCTGCGTAATCAATTGTCGTTGCAAGCTCAAGTATTGTTGGCCGTATAGTATTGACGGCATTGGTTTCTGGCGGTTGAGCCTTTTCTAGTAACTCAAGGCTGCCTTTTGAGGTTGCGAGAGGGGTGTTTAAATGGTGAAGAACAAGCCGCATAAAGCTTTTTTGCTCACGGAGTTTTGTTTGGAGCTTCTTAACGAGAGCCAAGATTATTTTAATTTTGTGCCTGTCTAGCATTGCTTGTAGTAACAGTATGAGTGCAAGTAAAGCTAGTAGTAGCCAGCTATAGAATGGGAGCTGGCGTTTTTGTGCTTCGGGTAGTTTGTTGATTAAATTGACCAGAGGATTTAGTGCCGCCAGGCCTTTGACAGGTTCAACTGGTTGGTTGGGGTTTGTGGTTTGCCTAAACCCTCCTGAGCGTAATGAATTATTTGTGTCGTCATCTGAAGGTTGTTCGATAGTTCCGGGGTTATTGGTTGGCGTGTCGGATGGATCTTCTGGGTCAGTATCATCAGTATTAGGGTTATCCACCTCTGGATTATCAGGAGTATCAGTTGGTGGGTCTGGGTTATTTGGAGTTGTCGGGCAGGCTTCGCCGTAAGCGCATTGTCCGTATGCGTCTTGGTTGTATTGAGCATATGATTTTTGGGTAGCGGCGAATATTATCCCGGTGGTAATGAGTGCCAAAATCAGTGTTTTGACGAGCCATTTTAAAGGAATCTGTACCCTGTTTAGTATTTGCATGGTTTATGTTTTTACGTTATGCTTAACAGTATAAACTAAATGAAGAAGAGAGGGAATATCTAACATGTTTGGTTTGGGCGTACCAGAACTACTAATCATTTTGTTGATTCTATTGCTTTTATTCGGCGCAAGTCGTTTACCAAAGCTGTCTAAGTCGCTTGGCGAATCTGCACGAGAGCTTCGCAAGGGTTTGAATGATGACCCGCATAAAGATGATAAATCAAAGAGCTAAATTTTTTGCTCCTAAAACTAACTGGGGGAGGGAGTGGCCTACACACCTAAGGTACTATTTGCGACTGGCTTTCCGTCAACTGCCGGCACGGTTTTATATACCGTACCGTCCGGTGCGAGTGCCATAGTCAAGAATGTTGTCATGACAAACACTACAGGCACTGATGCCTGGGTTCATCTTTCTATTGTTCCACAAGGTGACACTTCCCAGGCCTCAAATCGTGTTCTGTCTTCTTATAATGTACCACCAAACGGTATTTCTACACTTGATTGTAGTATTGTAATGCCGGCAAATAGCTACGTTCATGCAACAAACGGTACCAACAATGCCGTTACACTTACGGTATCTGGAGTGGAGATAACCTAGATGGCAGTAAATAGCAGCCTTAACGCTGTTGATCCGCGCCCAGTGGTAAGACGTCTGAGCGCGCAAGTTGGCGGTTTGTCGACGACTGGCGCAAACTACAGCTCAAACAACCAAATGGGTAATGAAATATCATTTACATATGCTGCTCGTGCCACAGGTGGTTATGGAACTGTTACGACTGCGACTATAGTAGATGCCGCAAACGTTATTGGAGCTGTAGACCTGCATCTATTCAGCACAGGTGTTACTCCGGCGTCTGATAAGACGGCCACTAATTTTTCAGATAGTGCTATGACCCAGAATTATGTGGGGACTATTTCATTTCCTGCGCCAACCTCATTCACTAATAATCGTGCTATTAGCCTCTCTGCTGTCGGCTTGACGTACCAGTGTACGGGCACAACACTGTTTGGGTATCTGACGACCTTGACTGGACATGGAACGTTTAATGCTGCCACAGATATCACTATTAGTTTAACAACGTATCAATACTAGATATGGCACTCAATAGTAGTCCGCCCCTACTACCGTTAAGACCAAGTGACAATAACTCACAGTTTCTTGCCAAGGATCTGGTACTTGCGTACCCAATGTTAGAAGGTGGAAATACACTTAAAAATTACGGCACACTTGGTTCGCAAGCTAACTTGAATTTAAGTAACGTTACGCGAGTTCGTCAAAATGGCCTTACGAGTTTATCCTTCAACGGGACAACTTCGCTGGCCAGCAATAGCTCAGTAAATATGTTAGTACCTCAAAAGTGGTCTTTTGCTTATTGGGCAAAATTTAACGCAGTACCGCCAGCGGAGAGCAGTATTATTACGTTGCAAGGCCCAACAGAAGGTCACCTACGTGCGTGGGCTGATGGCCAAGGCATCTGGGCATGGCAGAAACATTCAATAGCGGATACATACTCCATTTTGCCTACAAGTGACTTTCCAACAAACAACACAATGCTGATAGTAGTTGTATACGATGACGCGTTGTTGCCTCCAGCGCAATTGCGTACCAATCAAGGTCTTACACAGCATCCGGCTCAACCTCAATCTTACACTGTTTTTAATGAGGCAACCGGCACGCCAGCTACGACCGTAAACGGAATATATCTTGGTGGTGGTCCAGGAAATACAACAATGTTTAATGGGATTCTTGGGCCAGTCTACATGTGGAGTCGTCCATTGTCTGAAACTGAAATCTGGCAACTTTGGCAAGACCCATATGCTCCCTTTAGGCGTAATACAGAACAACTAATTGCGCCATCTACAATGGTTAATACGCAAGGTTCAAGCTTGCAAGGACTTGGCAAGTCAACTGGCACGCCACCAATTATCACGGATAATTCCGCGATCGTAATAGGAATAGACGACACTCTAGCAGAGAGGGATTATCCTTCAGAAGATATATTGCCCGACCGTCGAGTATCAGACGATCTCATAATATACGACTACTTGAACTACCAGGCAGTTGCGACAGATTCTCTAACAACGGAGTTGACGATACCTCCAGAAATCAATATTAGTGACACATACAACTACGCACTGCTTCCTGATGATCAGCTCATAATTGATTCGTCAAATACCGGAATTATAGATGTTCAGGATGACTACTCATATCTAGATACACCCACAGATTCTATTCTTATAGAAGCTTCGGGGCCTTCTATCATAGATGTTCAGGACAGTATTTCATATAGAACATTACCCCAGGAACAGGTGACAACATAGGTAATGTTAAAATAAGTATAAGTAATGAGTGAGCAAATACTACACGATTATATGCCTGGGAGGCAAAACTTAGATAAGCTGAAAGGCACAGTAACTGTTGAGTTGTTTGACGCTAAAACTAATAAGAAAGTTTTGGAATACAGTAGCACTAACTTTATAGCTAATTTTGCTAAAGAATATTTTCGTTATCTTGAAAGGGTAAACTTTAGAAGCCAGATGAGTTCTTTGTCTTCGGGGAGTGATACAGATGTTGCTCCATATGGCTCTCCACTGACAGCAATAGTATTGTCTGATTGTGCAGACGAACCCGATCCAGATTATGAGTGGACACTTGCAGGGAATCTGATTGGCTATTCTACTAAAGCAAATTATTCCGGTGCAGATACTTTACGTGGTACGCCAAACGGTCAGTTTTGTGAAACATCTACCGGTTCAACAAAATGGACGTTTGACTGGCCAACACATTCTGGTAATGGAACCATCAGGTCTATAAGTTGGATGCCAGAAATCTATCAATTGGCTTGGGATCCAGGTAGCTATTATTTTAATTTGTACCAACTCTACCTACCCTCAGTATTAAATAATGGATCGACATTGCTTGCTGACAGGTCTTCGCCCTTTACTGGTAATCAGCCGATTGCACTTCTTCCGGGTAATAGGCTCGCCACTGGCCAGGGGACGACAGTGAGCGTTTTTGAAGAAAACAATACACCAGTCACAACTTTTACTACGATAAGTTGCAGTGGCCTTACTTGGGATAAGATTAGTGGTAAGTTATGGGTAATAAGTGGCAGCCAGATTGCTTCGTACAGTCAAACTGGGACATTAATTGATGGTCCAATCAGCATTACTGCTCGTTCCTACCGAGGCTTAACATTTGATGGTACCGACCTGTGGACAATCGCGAGCGGTGTTGTATATCAAATATCGTTAACTGGTAGCAATATTTCAAACTTTACTCCGAGTTTTGGGGCACTTTCCGGTGGTACGGATAGTGATACATCAAAGGCTACTGCAGTATGTGATATTGCATGGGATGAACACAGAGAAAATCTTGTTATCCTGGCAAGTGGTTATGCAAGCTGGAGGTATGGATTCGGTTATTCCTACAATCCGTTTTATCATTTGTGTACCCAGATATATAGCAGAGCGGGTACAAAACTTAGCATCGGAACTCGGCTCAACCCCTGGAATGGTGGGGTGCTATATTTCGTTGGCACCGCCTATGACCGTTACTTTGATATTACGAGTTCAGAGCATTTCGTTGTGAGTATCAATAACAGCGGGTCTGGATATGCAACAGGGAGTCGCATAATGAACATTCGTGCTGATGGCATGGGTTCACGAATGCTGCTACCGAGCTCAATAACTAAAACCAGTGCACACACACTGAGAATTTCATATACACTAACGTATCCTACATAGAGCAGATTTTTAAACGCAAATGATAACAGTTATACTTAAATAATAAGCAAATATGTCACAAGATTCTCTAGACACTACAAAATTTATAAAGGCAATAAAAGGCAGAGTTACTGTTGAGCTTTTTGATGCAAAGTCTGGAGATCTTGTAGAACAGAGACGCGACAACAACTTTATAGCACTCATTGGTGTTGCTTACCTGCAGTCTATTCAGAGGTCCAATTTCAAAAGTACAATGGAGTCACTTTACACTGGCAGTGATACTGACTTAGCCATAACAAGTCCATTTCAAAATGTATCATTGTCAAACTATACGGGATCTGCTGATCAAACAAAGGAACGAATTATGCCTGGTACTCCCATTGGCTATGCTAATAAAACAGCATATTCCGGCAGTGATACAATGCGCGGAACACCTAATGCGCTACTATGTACAACATCCGAAACATTAACAAAATGGGTTTTTGATTGGCCAACACATGCCGCAAATGGAACGATTGGCAGTATTGGCTGGACAGTCAATAACCTTATTTTCTCAACTATCGTTAAGTCAACGGCAAATCTAACCCAGTATCCGGCTGCAAATTCAATTTATGTTGCGTATTTACCACCAGATAAAATTATCGTAGGTAACGGTACGAACGTGAAGGTATTCAATCGGAGTGATTTTTCTGAGGCAGCAAGCTTTACGACAATATCTGCTAACGGTATTGCTTGGGATTCTGTAAACAGTAAAGTGTGGGTTATAAGTGGCAACCAGATTGCGTCTTACAACCAGACCGGGACTGTGGTGAATAGTCCGATGACAGTTACCACAAGGACCTACAAAGGGCTAACGTTTGATGGTACCGACCTGTGGACAACAAACGGCTCTGTACTTTATAAAATTAGCACATCCGGTTCAGACATTACTTCATACACAAACACTCTAACAACAGAAACTGGTAGTGGTTATGGCCAATATATCACTGATGTAGCCTGGGATAGTCGTGCACAAAAATTGCGTATTTTGCATGTTGCTTATAGGGCGGGTGGCTACAGTAATTATTACAGGCTAGTTTCACTCGGTGATATTATCAGTGGAGCACTGACTAGTTATCATGTTCTGTTTCCTACCGTAGTTGACTCTACGCCATATAGGTGTTTTGATATAGATCCAGATAATCAGGATATCCTTGTTCGTTTTAATAGCACAAATATCGATGCGAGGATTATAGATGGTTTAGGAACACTAGTTGTACTACCAAGTTCTGTAACAAAAACCAATGCGCAGACTTTGCGTGTGACATACCAATTGGATTACAATTAATGAGTACGATGAAAAGCATATACAGTAAACAGTTTGAGGGTAAGCTTTGGCTTGAGCTCCGTAATGGTAGAACCGGTAAACTTGAGAATGTTGTAGAGACCCAGAACTTTGCCGCAAATCAGACAAACGAATATGGGAAATGGCTGCAACGCAATGCATTTAAAACAGGCTTGAGTACGCTTGGGGTTACGGACATCGACTACTCTCCACATCAAGCTGCAAATGCAATTGTTCTAACCGACTATACTGGTACGGAAGACCCATCTAACGAATGGTATATGTCTGGTAAGACCATCGGTTACGCGATAAAAGCAACGTATGCTGGTACTGATATATGGCGCGGTACGGTTGCAACCACACAACTTCAAGCAACTTCAGCACTGACAAAATGGACATTCGATTGGCCAACGCATGCTGGTAACGGGACGATTGGATCCGTTGGTTGGGTTGATTCCCAATCTCAGACTTTGTCAGCGACGGAACCAGTTTTTAGATCAACCATGACTGCGCTTTCGAGTCATACGAGTGCAGGTAACTGGACTAGTTTTGCTCGAGCTAGCAATACTACTGCCTTCGGCAATACTGGAACGACGGTTGTATATGTGCTTGATGGCTTGAGTTACGCGCAGACAACCACGTTCAACGTTAATGCACAATTTACAGCTGTAAGAGGCCTGGCCTGGGATTCAACCAATAACTTTTTGTGGGTCATAGGCGACAACAGTTCTGCGCGCAGGATAGCTGCTTATAATTCGTCAGGGGTACTCCAGACAGGGCCGTTTACAATAACAACGCGGTCGTATATTCGTCTTGTGCACGATGGAACAAGTTTATGGAGTATTACGCAGGATAGTGGCTCCAATCATTCTGCATGGAAAATAAATACGACCGACGGAACGGATATGACAAATTTTCAATTTGTAACCAATACATCATCCGTTGTATGTGGGCTAGCATGGAATAATAACTTATTGTGGGCACGATACTCTGGGACAACTGGATTTCAGGCCTGGGATACAAGCGGCAATAGAAAAGTGGTTGAGATATCCACCAGCGTGTACACACCAAGTGCGGCAAACTACTCGACCAACTTAAGTTCTGCATACGATTTTGACTTTATCAACTCATCTCACATAGCTGTCGCACAAGCAACGAACATGATATATCGATGTCGGCTTGATGGCATGGGAACTCGAGCACTCTTACCAAGCCCAGTTACAAAAAACAATACACAAACCTTAAAGCTTATATATCAAATAAACTACACATAATATTTTACCCGTCAAGACTGGAGCGTGTTCGGGCTAAAAATCTGCTTTATTTGCTCTTGGCTTAGATCGTTTTTTGTAACGGTAATATAACTATTATCATTCAGGATGTATACGGTATTTCCGCTCATGAAAGCTACCTTATTGATTCCATTGATAGTGACCTTGTTTTGTAACTTTTCTGTCTGATTCTTCCAGGCATCACTCATGGCTTCAGCTTTACCTTCGCTGGAGTATTTTATGACAATCTGCAGAGTTTTATCGGTTGACCCGTCTTTTGCTCTGTATGTACAGGTATCACTAGCGAGTTCACCGGTTACACTTACTTTGGTGACATTTGGTTTTTCATAATCAATACTTAGTATGGATTTAAGTTCATCCGGATTAATTTTGTTACACAAGTCTTGCTCCTGTGCGTTATCAATGGTTATCTCTGACTGATTTTGTGTGGTTGGTTTCTTGTCTTGGCGTATTATCAGGTAATATACCCCTACTGCAGCGCTTATAATCAAAATACAAAATAGAAAAATACGCTTCTTCATAACACTAGTTTAGGCAAAAAGCATTATTGTTGTAAAGCCTATTGACAATGTTTTTCAGCATACGCTACCATGGTAGTGGTTACATAAAAATCAAAACCAAAATAAAATGAACAACCTAGAAAATATTCAGCAGCTTTTGGCGCAGGACGTTTCGCGCCGGCAGTTCTTAATGCATATCGGCGTGGCGCTAATGGCTGTTGTCGGTATCAGCGGGCTAATGAAGAATCTACAGTCAATTTTTCCGCAAAAAGCAGCAGATCAAGCCGGAGCTTACGGCTGGAGTGGCTATTCTGGCCTTGGCGGCAAACAGGTCATGCATAAGACTGGGGGCAATCAATAATGGCACGCTTACCGGTACCTGGCCAAGACGTTGGTACTTGGGGCACCGTTCTAAATGATTTTTTGTCCGTAGGCCACAATACTGACGGTACGCTTAAACTACCACCGCCAGAGGCAACCCCTGATGCAACAACAACTACAAAAGGTAAAGTTCGGCTTGCAGGTGATCTGAGCGGTACTGCCGATAACCCAACTGTTGTATCAACATCTTTAAGTTCTGCACTACCAATTAATCAAGGTGGTACAGGTTCCACAACGCAAAATTTTATAGATTTGACAACTAACCAAACTATTGCAGGTACCAAAACTTTTACTTCTGCAGTTGATGCAGACATCACGGGTACGGCAGATAACGTAACTGGGATAGTTGCGATCACAAATGGCGGTACCGGATCTAACTCCAAGAACTTTATAGACCTAACAACAAATCAGTCCATCGCTGGCAGTAAAACTTTTTCTGATGTGATCATTGGTGACGTTGCAGGAACGGCAACAAATGTTACTGGCATTGTAGCAATTGAAAACGGTGGCACAGGTCAAACTACTGCGCCCGCCGCTCTTAATGCACTTTTACCAAGCCAAAGTGGTGAAAGCGGTAAAGTTCTTCAGACTAACGGTACGACTGCGTCCTGGGTGCAACAAGCAACAACTAGCTTAGATGACATTTATGCTATGCAATGGATGGAGGTTGGTGCATAAATTCCATCGTTGACAACCCTTATGTTTAACTATTACAATTACAGGGTCTAAGGACAAACAAAAACCTCACAAAAAACAATTAAAAGAAAGGGCGCTGCCACTATGGCTACGCAAACCGCGAGTGGGTTGGCTTACGAGCTGTTACCCACTACTGATCAAGCTATTCTTGATTTCGACGAAGCTATCGCCGATTAAGTAATAGCAAAAAACCACTTCTGTCTTAAGAGAGGTGGTTTTTAATTTATTTACACCGCAACAGCCTGCAGGCCGGTAATACGTTCATGGCCAGGTGCACCTGAGTAGGTGAAGTCAACAGTCTTTCCAAGCACGAATGGCAGTAGGCCGTTATCCAATGTTGTGGGTTTGCTATCTCTAAAACTTTCCATGGTTTCAGCCTGTTCCGCGACTGCTTCGGCTGAAGTCAAGGCAAGAATTTTTGCTTGGGCTTGCTTGCCTTCGTCAGTTGTTGGCTGCACGGTTTCCACGCCAGTTTTCTTTACAATGGTTTGCTTGGCCCTGGCAATAGTCTCTAGATCAAAGATACCCGATAAGCCTATGACTGCCGCGTGGTTCTCGAAATTGGGTATGCCTTGACGGCCAGGCATTTCGAAGTGACCATTACCTCTAAGCTTGTATAGGTTTGCCATACTGACTAGACTGCCGTCCGGGTCAGCCTCGAGTGCTGCCTCAAACGCTTTACGGTAAAACTCGTAGTGATTCTGTTCATCGCCGATGATCGGATTCATCACGATTGCACCGGCTTGACCCATGAGCCAGCGTGATGCGTTGTGGGCATCTTTCGTGAGTAGTTCCTGTAAGGGGAGATATGCAAAGGCATCTTGTAAAGATGCAGGGTTAATTTCCGTACCGGCTCTGAGTTGGCTGACTCGACCTGCCTCGTAGTCAGCAACTTCTATAAGTCTTGCATCGTGGGTACCGATAATGCCAGCAAACAGTGCATAATCGAGCATTAGTCTACCATGAGTGTCTTCTTCTGCGGTCCATTCGTTCGTGAATGTCATGAGAGCAGGGCTCGCAAAGACCTTGCTGTGAATACGGCTCGTGTAGTGAGGTAGGTTATCTTCTGTCAGTAGGTTAACGAAGAAGGTAGATGCCAAGACCGGTCTTAGGTCTACTCCAAGCTCCTCTGCTATCGCTGTCACGTGGCCTTCATGTTTGTCACGGAGAACCTCTCCATACTCAATTGGGTCGGGCTCTGTGTCGGCAGCTCGAGCGAGGGTTGCAATTGGAGAAATCGGCCTTTTGTCACCTATAGAATCCATATGCTCTTGGTAGGCACACTCAAGTTGTGGCTCTATTTCTCGTACTAGTTCTGCATCTATCATGTTCTTTAGTATAACCTAAAAACAAAGAACTCCCGTGCGCATCGGGAGCCCTGTAGTTTTAGTTATTGTTGTTTAGGTTGTTCATAAAGCCTCCTTTCTTTATGGCATCAATTAGCCGCGTTACTCCTATGCCACCGCCGCAGCGAGGGATAAAAGTAAGCTCTAAAAACTCGTCCAGTTCTTTTTGCACTCGGTCTTTACCGAACAGGTCATACAACTTTTGGGCGTATTTTCCATCACTGATGGTTTCAAACTGTTGCCGCATTTCTTTAATGTCTGAGCTTCGCTCAGCGCTGCCGATGGTTTCATTGCCGTAAAGAATGACGTCAATCTTGCGTGCGTAGTCACCGTGCTTTTTCATGTTCCAGAAAGGTGAGGTATATATTGGGAATTCTTGACAAAAAACCACTGGGCTAAAATCTTTCTCCATTTTATTTTCGTGTTGATGTGTCAGTTCGTTTGTTTTGTAGAAGTCTTTAAGCATATCGTATGATTTGTATGTAAAGTCTGAGTCTTTGCCGAAGCCCAAGTATGTGAGTAACTCGGTTTCAAAAGCCCTCAGTTTGTCTATGCTGCCATTTATTTCAAACTCAAACATCGGGAATATGATTTTGTGTCTGCCGGGTACCGGGTTTTGCTCATTCCGGTAGCTTGTGCTAACACAAAAAACGCCCGGTAATTCCGGGCGAGTTAGTAGCTCATATTCCAGCCACATCTGGCCGGTTTGAGGCAGAGGCCACGTTTGCCCAGCATACTCAAATGTTGCCACTGTATCCGGGTCTTCGCAAGCAGCCAGGATACTGAGTCTATCTTGTGTGCTGACTTCAGTAAATCCCTTCTGCAAGCAAAAAGCTCGCAGCTTGTTAATGACGTAGCTAAAAGCTTGGCTATCTTCTACGCCTTTATAGTTATTGACCATAATTACACCTCCTTATGGCATTAATTTTTGATGCATAAAAAAACAGCCCCGAAGGGCTGTTTATATAAAAAAGGACTCCCTTTAGCTTAAGCATGGGAATCCTTTAAATTTATGCATCCTGACAATCCTAACACAAGCGTGTTTCGCTCACAATCTATTTTTGTGAAATGTGCGAAATATCACATGTCAAATTGGTGGTCTAGTAGGATGTAAGATTCTTTAGCTGGCTAGCGAGCTCGTTTAATTCGGGACAGTTTGTTTCCGTGTATATTTGCACCGTACGCCCGTCTGCCAAAAGCACTGAACTTGCAAGCACTAGCTGGGAATCTCGGTCATCGTAATCGTCAAAGAAGATATGTATACCGCGTGAACACTCTTGAAATTCTGGAACCTTACTGAATAGGTCCTCGATATTATTGGCGCTATAAAGAGATTCGGTACGATATACCGGGTTGGTTCCTATAGAGAGTTCGGGCTGTGGATTGGTGCTCGAAGAATCATCGTTGTATAAGTATGTAATTGAACGCATCGATTGTGGGCTCGGTAGGTAGACCTTGGCCTCGGGAAAATATACGTCGCCAGTTTTTGCCTCAACAGGAGCGGGTTTACGCAAGTTCTCTCCCGCCATGACTATTAGTTCGCGAATCGATACAATGCTAGATTGATCAGCAGCGTATTTTAGATATTGCAGCTTTGATATACAAAAAATTATTCCTGCAAGCAAAGCGACACACAGACTTAAAATGATTACTTTTTTATTTCTAGAAATGTTTATGTTTTTCTTCATATAATCAGTCTATAACAAAACCCCGTTTTCTAATACGGGGCTTTAATGTGCGATGGTGTCGGTGGTAGGGATCGAACCTACGACCTCAGGCTTATGAGTCCTGCGCTCTAACCAACTGAGCTACACCGACATGTCGACACGTGATTATGTGTTTGCCAATTTGCTCACAAAACAAGTTTGCTGAACAAAAGCGATAAACACACAAAGTCGTCAAGATAACCTTTTCTTTTCGAGACCCCTTCGTGCAAACACTTGGAGCTGCTCTTCTACCTTGTTAAAGGATTGAACAGATGAAAATATAGCATAATATTACCATTTTGACTAGGGTGTGGCAATTACCGTGAGGCCTAGTTTACTCCCATTCAGTACGGCCGGGCGGCTTACCGGTAATTTCCAGGAATACCTGACTTATTGTCGGAACTTCACTTCGGATTCTCTGGGCGGTTTCAAAGAAGAAATTGTCATTGATGTGCAGGCCGGTGACCGCACGTGCAGTTAGGTAGGTGCTGGTCTTGACCGGGCGCAGGACAATTGAGCGTTGACCTTCTTCACCAAACGACAGTGGCAGTAGGACAATTGGGCATTGACTCATTTCGCGGATGAGTCCACGGGCTCTAATTTCCTCAAACACAATCCTGTCGACGTGTCGCAGTTGCCTACGTTCGTTACTGCGCAAAAAAGTTTCAGTGAGAGTAAAGGAAGCTGTTGGCGTATCGGTTAATGCATATACCACCCTGCTGACATCATCGCGCATGCCTTCGGGTAGGATTTTGGCAGCTTTTTCCAGCTCTCGCCAATCGGCTGGGCCGCGGAGGGCAACTGGCATAATGTATGATCGGGCATCACCACCAACACCACCAGAGCGGACGGGCAAAAGCTGAGCAGAGAACGCGTCGTCGAGGCCACTAGCTGCCATTAGTAGCTGCAAGTTTTCTTTAACCGATTGGTCAGGTGTAATATAATCACCATTCCGAGCGCACAAGATACGGATAGCATTGCCTGGGCCAGGGAAGGGGTGGCGCCAGGCGATTTCTTCTGGCAGTCCGAGATGTTCCGCGATGCGACGGATCTCATCTTTGTGAATATCGGCCAGTGGCTCAATCAAGAGACCAGCTTCTTCAAGGGCCTTAATTTCTGCAACTTGATTGTGGTGTTCGACAATCTGCGCAGTGTGCTGTCCGCCGGTACTGAAGCCACTTTCGATTCGATCAGCGGCATTAGTACCCTGGAGCAGCATCACTTCATCCGTGCTGAGGTCCAGCTGGGCGGCGATTACGTCTTTATAGTCTGCAAACGTTTTACCAATTATCTTTCGCTTTATACTCGGATTGGTAATATTAGTTAGTGGGCCATGCTCAACTCCGTCGATAGTGATAGTTGCATCCGCAAAAACCTCTGTGGCATCGATTTTTGTGATATTAATGCCAACGCTGGTCAGCATGTCGATGACATCATCATCTTCATCGCGCATAAAACCGTTGTCAAAGTAGTAGACATGTAGCTTATCAGGCTCGATAACTTCCTGTGCGAGCAATGTTGACACAGTAGAGTCAATGCCGCCACTAGCAAAACAAATTACGTGGCGATCACCTGCTTTTTCGGCAATGAGTTGCTTGCGCAATGCAATATCGGCTTCAGTTTGCAGATTAAGTAGTTCTGTACTTGGCTCCAGGCCGGCAATGTCGGCGAAGAAAGTCTGCAGAATATCGTAACCTTGCGGCGTTTCGTCGAAGACTTCTGGGTGGAATTGAGTTGCGACAAGGTTGCCACGCGCCATGGCAGAAATAACGCGTTGTTCGGAGCCATCACGATGGCTCATAGTGTGCTCGCCAATAACCGCAAAGTCTGGCGGCACTTCAGTCACAAAATCACCGTGTGTAAATAAGGCATCGACTTCATTCTTGGTCCGCGAAAACAACGGATGAGTTACATCAACAGTGGTCTTTACGCTGCCATCTTCGCGGGCTATGCCTGGTTCGACATTGCCACCAAGCGCCATCGCCATGGCGTGTTGTCCGTAGCAAATACCCATGACTGCTTTGTCAGTTTCCCAAAGAGAAGGGTCGGGCATGGCGGCACCTTCAGCATGACTGTTACCGGGTCCACCGCTAACAATAAATGCTCCGTAGTCAGCCTCGATGTCTGCCAGCAGCGTATCAAGCGGGACGATGTCGGCCGGATAGCCAAGCCGTACACAGGCGCGGCGGATAAGGTCAACGTATTGTGCGCCGGCATCTAAAATTGCTACCCGGTTTGGCGGGCCGATTACTTCACCGGTAAATTCAGCAACACCTTGTTCTGCTCCAACCTCATTCATGAGAGTATTAAAACACACTTCTGCTGGAGTCAAAGTGTGTGTTGCTTGTGTGAACTGTAAAATTGTTGCAACAAATACATTTCTTTATCCGCCAGGAATGGGCTATAATTAAGGTCTAGTATGGCAATGCTAGATGAAGGATTTGAAATATCAAGGGGCTCGGGTTCGGGCCCTTTTTCTTGTGAAGATTTAATTGATACCACAGGTCGTGAAGTGCACCACGATCTTGAACTTGTAACGTTTGTCGACACGGAGCGGCTCTGCGACTCTATATCAGAAACGGCTGCGTGCTTATCGCAGAAGGATTTGCACCCACGTCTCCGTGCCATTGAAGAATTAGGTCTTGACGAAAGATTGAAAGAACTCAATGACGAACTCACAAAGGCAGCTGCCGTTAAGGTTGTGTTTTCGCGTAGGATGACAATGTATTCAAGCGCTTACAATAATCTACTGGCTACATATGGCCAAGATACAGATTCAGGCGATACTCACTCAGTTCTTATTCCGGGCGAAAAGATACATGCTGTAACAACGCTGCCCGGCAAAGAAAGTGAAAGTTCATTTAGGCCTAGGGCTATACTGCGTGTTTTGACGGGTCTAGAAACACCATTAACAGTTCTTAAAGATGGCAAATTAGTTGAGGAGCCTGGTCCGGCCAGGTGGTTTGAGTTCCCGCTTGAAAGAAGCGAGATACGCACCTTAGGGTTACCAACTAAGTAATAATCCACTCAACTAGGTCAGCGTTTTCGAATCTTTGTGGGAAGTGGAAAGGTTTATCTTCAACCAGGTGGTGCCGCAGTGCACGCCCGGTAGAGCCGTGACTGACAACTAAGATCTTGTCATACGGTAAAGAATGTAAATACCTTATTGCCATCTCTGCGCGCGCTACAAGCGTAGCGGCTTTTTCAGCATCGACGATGCCATCATAATCAATGTCGTGATTGTATGGCTTTGCTTCCATGGAGCCAAAGTAGCGCTCAATAAATAGCGGGTTCACTTCAATTTTATCAATTGGGTAGCCAATCTCTTTTGCTATGATTTTTGCCGTGTCGTATGCACGCGATAATGGTGATGAAATAATATGTTCAATGCCCAGATTTTGAGCTTTTTTACCAGCTTGCTGAGCTTGTTGTTTGCCTTCATCGGTCAAAGGCGTTTCGGTATGGCCGGCCACTTTACCTTCCGTGTTAAGTTGGCTTAATCCGTGCCGGATAAAATATAGGTGAGTCATATGTATAATAGTATAGCAATGAAAATGATCTCTAGTATCGATCCGGGCAAATATGTTATTGCTGTCTCGGGTGGGGTTGACTCAATAGCTTTACTTAACATGTTAAGTAAGGATAAGAAGTTAGAGCTTGTTGTGGCACATTTTGATCACGGTATTCGGGATGATTCTATTGATGATCGAAAATTTGTGCAGAAATTAGCAAAAGACTACGGGTTGCCATTTGAGTATGCAGAGGGTCACCTTGGCAAGAAAGCTAGTGAAAGTAAGGCACGCACGGCTCGTTATGATTTTTTGAATACAGTACTAAAAAAACATAAAGCAGCAGCAATTATTACGGCGCATCATCAAGATGATGTTTTGGAAACCGTTGTTCTAAACTTGTTACGAGGTACAGGGCGCAAAGGCCTTAGTTCGCTGCAAAGTAAGGATAGCATTGTGCGCCCGCTACTTGATATCCCAAAAGCCGAGCTCAAAGATTATGCGCTTAAAAATAAACTGACCTGGCGAGAAGATTCAACTAATAAAAATCCTGATTACTTGCGTAACTGGGTGAGGATGTATATTGTGCCAAAACTTTCAAGGGGCCAAAAGGACCACTTGTTAACGTTACAAAAAAAATCATCGAGCATGAATAGAGAAGTAGATGCGATTCTCGATAGGTTTATTGGTCCAAATAATGCGCTTAATAGGCATGCGGTGACAATGCTTCCTCATGCGCTGGCCAAAGAGCTGATTGCCCACTGGCTACGGCGCAATGGCGTAGTGGACTTTGATAGTGTGATGGTGGAGAAGATTGTGATTGATGCCAAAACCTATGTTGCAGGCAAAAAGACATCAGTCAAAAAAGGCGTTTACGCTTTGTACTCAAAAAAGGATATCGTTCTAGAAGACCTATAAACAATTTTCTGTATTAACCCTTCGTATATTTTGCTTAGTTAATACAAATAATAGACCCCGTAGGTCTGGCAACAACAACTACCGAAACGGTGAATATGGAGATACGATGGTATTGGTTGTTGGGAGTAAAAAGCGACTAAATTTTAGAGTATAGTCACAGGGGCTATGACTCTGTATAATACTGCTAGTATATGGATAAAAAAGCGTTTAAACGTGGTGGAAGCAAAGATTACAATCGCAACAAAGGCTTTAAAAGCGTTGGGTTTGTTGCGCTGATTGTACTATTTGGGTTAATTGCATTTGCTGCGTACAATCAACCGAGTCAACTCAAAGAGGTGCCACTGTCTGATGTGGTGAACCAGGCGAACAATGGCGAGGTGTCATACATAACAATTACAGGCAATGAACTTGAAGTCACTAAAAAGGGTGACGACAAGCCAACAGTCCAGTCCCATAAAGAACCAGGTTCTAGTATCTACGAACAAGGGCTTGAACACGGTAAAACAACTGTTGATGTACAACCTGAGTCACAAAGCGGTAGCATGTGGACTAATATTGGTATTTCTTTGCTACCAGTGTTGATAATTACAGCAGTGCTGTTCTTTATGCTTAGGAGCGCTCAAGGTCAGGGTAACCAGGCTATGAGCTTTGGCAAGAGTAAGGCGCGCTTGTACGGTAACGAGAAGGACAAAGTAGTTTTTAAAGATATTGCCGGTACGGAAGAAGCCAAGCAAGATCTTGAAGAAGTTGTTGAGTTCTTAAAGTATCCAAAAAAGTTTGAATCTGTCGGAGCAAAAATTCCAAAGGGTGTCTTGTTAGTCGGACCTCCTGGTACTGGTAAGACGATGCTTGCTCGTGCTGTGGCCGGTGAGGCGAATGTGCCGTTCTTTAGTATTTCTGGTTCTGAATTTGTTGAAATGTTTGTAGGTGTTGGCGCATCACGCGTGCGCGATTTGTTTGCAAAAGCTAAGAAGAATGCGCCGTGTATTATCTTTGTTGATGAAATTGACGCAGTTGGACGCAAACGTGGCAGCGGTATGGGTGGTGGTCATGATGAGCGTGAGCAAACACTTAACCAGATCTTGGTTGAGATGGACGGTTTTGAACAAGGCCAAAACGTCATAGTATTAGCAGCGACAAACCGTGCCGATGTGCTTGACCCGGCATTGTTGCGCCCCGGCCGGTTCGACAGGCGTGTGAATATAGGACTGCCAGATCGCAAAGATCGCGAAGCAATCTTGAAAGTTCATTTTGCAAAGAAGCCATTGGCTCATAATGTTGATCTTGATGCACTAGCAGCAAAATCTGCAGGGTCGTCAGGAGCAGACCTTTCTAACATCGCAAATGAGGCGGCTATTATTGCTGCGCGTCATAATCGTAAGGAGATTTCACAAAACGACGTGACGGCTGCGTTCGAAAAGGTAGCAATTGGACCAGAACGCAAGAGTAAGATCATGAACGAGAAAGAGAAGGAGCTTACCGCATATCACGAAGCAGGCCACGCAATCGTTGGTCATATTTTGCCAGATAGTGACATGGTACATAAGGTTACGATTATTCCGCGTGGCGGTACTGGCGGCGTCACGTGGTTTATTCCGCCAGAAGATAAAAGCTATCATAGTATTATTGAATATAAAGATGTTCTTGCTCGGGCGCTTGGTGGACGTATTGCGGAAGAGGTTGTATATGGTGCAGACCGCGTGACTACTGGTGCAGGCAATGACTTACAAAAAGCTGCTGAGCTTGCACGTGATATGGTTATCAACCAGGGTATGGGTAAAAAGTTACGTAACCAGGTATTCCATGTAGAAGACGGTATGATGCTTGATAAGCTTGTGCACGAGCGCGATTATTCAGATGAGACGGCAAAAGAAATCGACAAAGAAGTTGAAAATCTTATAACAGAGGCTGCTCACCGAGCACGTGAAGTAATTAAGGCAAATAAGCACAAACTCGAAGAACTAAAGCAGGCGCTACTACTAAAAGAAACGGTTGAAGCCGATGAAGTTCACACAATTCTTGAAGGTGCACACATGCCTCATTCAGCCGCTTTGTACTAAAGTTTTATTTTGACTGGTCTGATGCGCATTACCGCTCTATAATTATATTGAATGAATTCTGTTAGAAATCAAAACTACAATATATCTTCACTCTATTTTGCAGAAATGCACCGACTATCTTGGTTTTTGATAGAGAGAAAATGTCATGGGGTTCTAGCGGGATGAATCGAATTTTAGCTAGGGCTAACAAAAAAATATCACTTGGTGGTGCGGCAACGTTATTAATAGTGGTTGCCCTGATTGGCCAGGTGCTCGGTTTTTTGCGCAACCGCCTGATAAGTACTAACTTTACGGTTACAGATCCCGGGGCATCGGATGCGTTCTTCACAGCCTTTGTTATCCCAGACTTCTTCTACTTTACAATCGCGGCCGGTGCACTCGGTGTTGCCTATATGCCTGTATTGGCAGATAAGATTGCTTCCGGTAATAAAAAAGCCGTCCAAGACATCACTAATAGTCTTATTAATGTTGCAATGGTTGCCATGTTGGGAGTGGCGGTTATTATTTTTGTTTTTGCAAAGCCACTCATGCATGCACTGGCACCAAATTTGCCGCCAGAAAATCTACAGCAAGCGGTGACCATCATGCAACTACTAGCACTTAATCCATTGTTCTTTGCGGTCGGGGGCATTGTAACTTCCTTGCAGCAGACATATGGCAGATTTTTCTTCTACGCAGTCTCTTCACTATTTTATAACCTTGCAATTATTGCCTCAGTGTTCTTATTCAAAGACAGCATTGGGGTTATTGGTTTAGGTATTGGTGCCTTGGTTGGCGGTATTCTGCAGATGCTGGTTTCATTGCTCGGCATGACGGGTCTTGGGTTTAAGTATTCGCCAAAAATTAATTGGAAGAGCTCTGACTTTAGGTTTGTTCTGCGCCAAATACCACCGCGCTCTCTTGATCAAGGCATTGATCAAATAAATAGTGTAGTTGAGGTTAATCGCGCGCAGGCACTTGGTGTAGGGCCGGTCAGCTACTATACATATGCAACAACACTTCACAATGTTCCAATCATGCTTATTGGAAACTCAATTGCGACTGCGGCATTTCCGCGCCTCATTGAACGTTTATCTCAGAATCGCCCAGACTTATTTAGGCGGGACTTTGTGCGCGTTCTTGTGACTATGCTATGGTTAGTAACGCCCGTAGCAATCGTTGGTTACTTTGCACGGGGGTATCTTGCTCGTATTATCTTTGGTGATGTTGCTCCAGAAGTTGCGCTGATTTTTGGCTATCTCATAGCTGCAATTGTCGGTAGGATTATTTACTCAATGTTGTCACGATATTTTTATGCTAATAAGGATACACTGACACCTCTTTATGTTTCTATTTTTGCCATCGCACTTAATATTTATCTAGCATTTACCCTGGCTAAGCCTGACTCTTATGGTGTAGCTGGGTTAGCTCTTGCTCAGTCCATAGTCGCGTTAAGTGAAGTGGCCATTTTGATGGTGATAATGATGATAAGAGATCGCAAAATATTTGGTTCATATTTTTGGTCAAGTATCGGAAAGCTTATTCCGGTTGCAGGCTTTAGTGTTGTTGCTGCTTTTACGGCGGTTTCGTTCTTGCCACTTAACTTAGATGATCGGGGTATTGTTGCGCTTGGTAGCAAACTTTTTATTATAGGTGCCATCACGTTCCTAACGCATCTACTGGTATCATTTATATTTGGCTTAGATCAAGCCAAAGTGGTTGTACTCAAAGCAAAAGAAATCATTCTCAAACCAATTCGTGTTTAGATTTGGGCTGCTAGCGTAAGCTAGCTACCTCTGTTATAATTATGGTCTAACATGCAAGATAAAATTCGAAACTTTTGTATTATCGCTCATATCGATCACGGTAAATCAACACTTGCCGATCGTTTGCTTGAATTGACTGGAACGGTAAAAAAGCGTGATATGAAAGCACAACTGCTTGATCGTATGGATCTTGAGCGTGAAAAAGGAATTACTATCAAACTCCAGCCTGTTCGGATGGACTACAAGGGCTATGAACTAAACCTAATTGACACACCAGGCCATGTCGACTTTAGCTATGAAGTTTCGCGTAGTCTTGAAGCGTGTGAAGGCGCAATCTTGGTTGTTGATGCTACGCAGGGTATTCAAGCTCAGACCCTGGCTAATGTTTATCTGGCAATGGCGGCTGATCTGACGATTATACCAGTGCTCAATAAAATTGATTTGCCGGCTGCTGATGTTGAGCGCGTGAGCGCTGAGGTGGTTTCACTGTTAGGGTGTAAAAAAGAAGACATTTTGCATATATCTGCTAAAACCGGTGAAGGTGTAACGGCTGTACTCGATAGGGCTTTGAGTGATATTCCATCGCCCTCTGGCCAGACTAGTGACCCGACGCGTGCCCTGATATTCGACAGTTACTATGATGACTATCGTGGCGTTATTCTTTATGTTCGTGCAATTGATGGAAAAATAAGTAAAGCTAACGAGATCGTAATGATGGCAACTGGGGCAAGTGGTATTGCTTTAGAAGTCGGTGCACTTAAACCAGACATGTCTGCATTACCGCAAATTAGTACGGGGGAAATCGGCTACATTGTTACTAACCTCAAGAGTACTAGACAAGCAAAAGTCGGTGACACGATAACTCTCTCAAGCTCACCAGCTCGCGAGGTGCTACCCGGTTACAAGGATGTTAAGCCGTTTGTTTACGCTGGGTTTTTTCCAACCAGTAACGAATATTACAATGTACTTAAAGACGCAGTTGAGAAACTTTCACTATCTGATTCCGCACTGCAATTTAGTCCTGAAAATTCGCCGGTACTTGGTTTTGGTATGAGAATTGGTTTTTTGGGTCTTCTCCATATGGAAATCATTAAGGAGAGACTTGAGCGCGAGTACAATCTGGAATTAATAATTACGAATCCTTCAACTGATTATCATATTATTTTAAATAACGGTGACAGACTTGATATACGTTCTGCGGCTGAATTACCCGATGTTACAAACATTGCAGAGATAAAAGAGCCTTGGATTAACGGTGAGGTGGTAGTGCCACAAACTTACGTTGGTGCCGTCATTCAGCTTGTTTCGAGTAAGAGGGGTTTGCAGAAGAATGTTTCGTATGTTGATGAACTGGCTGTGCTAACTTTTGAAGCGCCACTTGCCAACTTGCTCACCGATTTTTATGACCAATTGAAGACTGTCACAAGTGGCTACGGATCCTTTAACTATGAATTGGCAGATTATCGCGCACAAGATCTTGTTAAGGTAGATTTTTATGTTGCAGGAGATATAGTTGAGGCACTTTCTGTCATTGTGCATCGATCAGAAGCACCAAGTCTTGGCCGTGAAGTAGTGGAGAAACTTAAGGATGTAATTCCTCGTCAGCAATTTAAAGTTGCTTTGCAGGCTGGTGTGGGCGGTAAATTTATTGCACGCGCAGATGTGAGCTCTTACCGTAAGGATGTAACTGCAAAGTTGTATGGTGGTGACGTAACACGTCGCAAAAAATTACTAGAAAAACAGAAACGCGGCAAAGAGCGCATGAAGCGCTTTGGTCAAGTTGACATTCCCGCAGAAGCCTTCACGGTTCTGCTAAAAAGGGACTAGCTTCCTGTGTTACAATTAGCTCAAGCATAATCTAGAATTGTTACATGTCTAAACTAAAAAAATCTGCAAAATCATTCATGGCTGGCTTGTCTTACAAATACTCAACCCTATCCAAAAAACATCCCAAGCTAGCTAAAGCACTGCCAATCTTTCTCGTTGCTATTGTAGGCACGGCTGTCGTTCTGTTTGCTTCAGCTGCAACCTTCTCTATTGGCATAGAGCCAGAAACTAATATTGCGAGTAATCTTGTGGTCAGCGATAGTACAGCTTCTGGCGGTAAGGCTGTGCAATTTGGAGGAAGTGTGGTTGCGGCGGATTGCCCTGCGATATCCGGTGTAACATGTAAGGAAATTGATGGAGGGGTTAATTATTATTCAAAATGGCAAAATACATTGCCATCTGATCCTAATTTCTTTCCTCTAAGTATTTTTAATGGATTTGATTTGGCTAATAAAGCCGCGGGACATAAAGCTGCAGGTATCAACACTTATATTGGTCTATATAATGGACCGCTATCTGGTAGCCCTTCTGATATCTCGGTTGCAAAATCACTGGGCATGTATACGATTGTGGGAGGTAATTACTCTACGGATGCAAGTTTCAAGAATAGTTGGGGCAGCACGGCCGCAGGGTATGTGTATCAGGACGAAGCAGAAGGTGATACATGTAATAAAATTGACGTAGATTTTCTAAAAGCAATCTGCAAGGAAAGTGGCGGCAAGATTCTTACAAGCTCATTTGTCGAGATGTCTAACCTGCTACGTGCAAAAGATACGACAAGACCGGTCTACCAAGGTTTTACTAATGGATTTGGTTGTAACTGGTATGTGAATGGTAGTGTACAGGATTTGGCTGACTCCGGAGATATTATTGGATATGATGTCTACGTTAAGATTATCGACTATGACTACGGAACCTGTTTTGACCATGAAAGAGATTGGGGTCACTACCAAACTGTAAGTGCAACACGAGGATACGCAGGTTATAAAAAGCCGATTATGCCGGTTATAGAAATGACGGCTATGGATCCTAGTCTTAACTCGAGTGGCAATGCACCAACGACGGCAGACATAAAGGCTATGCCATGGCAGGCAATTATTGGTGGCGCAAGGGGTATAACGTGGTTCAATAATGATTTTACCTCTAACGGCGGTAGTCAAGATATTTTAAATGATTCAAGATACACGAGTGTTCGTGCAGCAGTTACTTCGGTTAACCAGCAGATTACCCGACTGGCACCAGTTATCAATTCTCCTTTTGTGAATGGTTTTTACACGAATACAGGGTCGATAACATCGATGGCAAAATATTCTAAAGGCGAGAATGCCATTTACGTATTCGCTGGTGCCAAATCAACCTCTTCTCAAAATGTAAGTTTCACAATTAAATCGGGTGCAAGCGTAACGGTTGTGGATGAAAGCAGGACAATTCCAATTTCAAACGGGGTATTTAGTGATGCATTCTCTGGTGAAGCTGCATACCATATCTATAAAGTGGCTCTCTAATCTTTGAGATAAAGCCAACTTAATAGTAAAATACTTCTAAGTGCTTACGTTTGTGAGTGTGACTCATGGGTAATAAGAAGAAAAGAAGAGACCTCGAAAGAAATAACATGCAAAATATACGATTTTCTCTTTTGAGCAATAAAAGGCTTTTATTGCCGGCGTGTATCTTAATTTTTGCTTTTTTGGGGGCTTGGATTCTCCGCGATAGCCAAGCTGCCTCACCAAGTTCTCCGATAGCCACTACTTCATGTGGTGCGCGGGTACAAAACTATACTTATCAAGTTCCATATGGCAAGGCTGTCTGGAATCAGCCCGTGTGTAGTCTGGCGCGGTACTCACGGTCAGCAGAGTTTGCGGATCGTTTTATGAAATGGGCAAATCTTAATGACGGTACCGCAACTGATCAGCAGCGTGTAGCAGGTAGGATGGGTGTTGGCTTTGGGTTTCCGCAACCAACCTTATTTGATCCTGATGGTCTCTCAACACTATTCTCTCGTAACGTCTACGATGCGGCTGACGCAACGACAACCATGAAGATTCATGCTTTCCAGTACGACTCAAACCTTGACGGAACACTCTGGAATGATACTCCGTTACTTGCTCGGCCAGGCTATGTAAGTAAAAATCCCGATACGCCAATTCCCTGGAATCCTGATTGGAAAACTGGTGAAGCTGATGATAACGAAATTGTTATCGTAGACAAACAGAATGGGAAGATCTACGAAGTATCCGGTTATAAACGAGGACTTGCAGCAGTCAGCCAATGCGGTATTTATGCTGGTGATAGGTTATGCACATACACGGTAAATATTGGTCGAGATCTAAATAGCAACGTGATCGACTATCGTACTTTTGAGGGCTATCACGATGGTCGAGGTGTTGGGTTGAGTATGTTTGCAACCTTCACGATGCCAGAAGAAATTGCTGCTGGAGAGATTCGCCATGCCTTGGGTGTAGCAATTCCAAATACGTCGTACGGAATTCCATGCACCTCAGCCCAACTTGGTACCACTGCGGAGAGTGTGACCTGTAGTACTGCCCTAGCACCTGCCACAAAAATTGAATGGGGAGGTGCAGCAATTACGACTTTACCGATGGCTCCCAATGACGTTATCAGGAATTTATACACTATAGATAAAACTATCCCCGAGGGTATGCGCTTTGCGCTTAATATTGACGATGCTTACATTGAAAATTGGCTTAATAGCAGAACCGACTTGGCAAACAATTCGCGCAAGAAAGAGACGGTTCGTATATTTGCACGAGCAATGAGGGATTACGGATTTATTATTGCTGATACAAGCGGCAACGGTGCCGGTATTCAAGTAGCAGGTGCGGTTAACCCAAAAACCAAGCAACTGTGGAATGATTTGGGGATAACATCGGATAGTGATGGAAATATTTTTGATGGCCTTATTACTTCAAGTAATCTCTATGTTGTCGATCCCCCTACAAATAAATGTAATGATGGTACATCATCAAAGTATTTTTGCCACTGGACTTCGTCAAGTTATTCAACTACCACTCCTTCCGACACCACCAAACCAGTCCTCTCTGTATCATCTCCAGCTAATGGCTCTTCTGT
>CAZOUW010000008.1:0-36933 GCA_964583075.1 uncultured Candidatus Saccharibacteria bacterium
AAAGTTCTGACAATAATCGTGACATAGTTGTTAATAGATTAGCATAAGCAACTTACGGCCGTAAAGTAGACGCCCTACAAATCTGTAATTTGTATCTTCATGGAACCAAGGCTAGCACTAGAACGTAAGATTCCGGCTTTGGCACCAATTTTACCAACCACGCTTGTTGAGTTGGCACTGCCATACGTAATTGCCTGCTCAATAGATTTACCACTTGCGACCATGGCCACAAAACCGCTGCAAAACGCATCGCCAGCACCTGCCCTATCAATGACTTTTACATCTTTATACATACCTGCTTTGTAGATTTTTTTACCATCTATAACATAAGATCCGTGCGGTCCATCAGTTACAACAACAATGCCGACCTCTTCATTGGCCTTTTTCATAAGGGTAAACAGATCGGCCGTACCAAATAACTCTTCCATTTCTTCTTTATTGATACTCAGTATTGAGAATTCAGGCAGTAACTTCTTAAATCGTACACGTGCCTTGAGTTCGCCCTTACCCGGATTAATTGCAATTTTGATGTTACGCTTTTTGGCATAAGCAACGATTGCTTCAAGCGCATCGATATCGCCCGATAGTGAGCTAATATAAAACCAGTCGGGCTTAACTGATTTAAAATTTGTGGCTTTTAGGTCATACGCAGCAGAAGCACCGCGGTAAGTTAAAATGGTTCTTTCACCAGTTGGCGATAATAGCAATGTTGAATAACCCGTGCCGAGCTCACTTGAAGTCCACACAAGGCTTGTATTAACTCGTTCCTCTGCTAATGATTCCAGTACAACACGACCAGCAACATCTTCACCAATTCGCCCCATGAACCAACTATTCAAGCCGAGGCGAGCAAACGTTACACTCGCATTTGTTGCGCCGCCGCCGGTGCTGATTGTGACACCTTCTATTTCATTTTTGGTGCCAAGTTCAAATTCCTCTACCAACTCGCCATGCTCTTTTTTGGGTGCAAAAATCTTGCCTTCCAAAAAGACATCCTGCACGGCTGCCCCAATTGCGACTATATGTGTGCGTTTCAAATTTTAGCCTCGCACCTGTGCCTTACCAGCTGAACCAAAAACATCAATTTTCGATTCAACAACTTTTTGAACTTCAGTAATGACCTTACCCATTAACTTCACTACTGCGTACTCATCTTTATTTTCAGCTAGCATTTTCTCAAGCGTGTCGCGATATGCCACCCGCATGTCAGAGTTAATATTAATTTTACTCACACCAATTTTGGCTGCGTCTTCAAAATAGTGCCCGGGTGTGCCGCTACCACCGTGCAAACTTATATTGCATGTTAATGCTTCTCGAAGCTTCTGTAGTAGTTCTAGATCAAGCTTTTTCGGCACCGGATACTTACCGTGTAAATTACCAATTGCTGCCGCAAATGTATCAATACCAGTCGCATCAACAAATGCCTTTGCGCCCTCTGGAGTACTGAAAGTTTTCTTTATTTCCTCATAATCGATTTTTTCTTTATGAAGGTTTGAGCTACCGCCAAAATAATGTGGCTCACTTTCAACTAACGCACCAGTTAAGCGAGCATAATTTACCACTTCTTTAGTAGCGGCAACAATTTCCTCATCAGCTGCATCATGGTTGGCCTGAGAAACATCAATATGAATAAATTCAAAACCGGCCTCAATACCATCAAGTGCATCCTCTACACTTGGACTGTGGTCAAGATTTACATACATCTCAATACCGTATTCGGCTTTGTAGTTATCAACCATGTCGCGCACGTTTTCATTGCCCAATGCATCAACTTCACCTTTGCTCACTTCAACCAAAACTGGAGCTTTCATTTTTTGGGCAGCCCGCGCAACTGCAATTAACGTTTCTTGATTATCTAGATTAAACGCGCCGACAGCAAACTTACCGCGACGCGAACGCTCCATAAGTTGCCGAGCGTCCTCACAATTTTGCCTCATTTGTCTAAGCGTAAGCGACATACATCCTCTATTTTACACGCAGATTTGATGCGCTGCTAGTGCAATGTGTTTTGCAGTTAATCCTAAGTGTTCAAATAGCTCTTCTGGCTTACCTGATTCGCCAAAGCGATCATGCACACCAACCCGGCGCATTGGTGCGGGATAGTGTTCCGCCAAAAACTCAGCAATTGCCCCACCCAAGCCGCCAGTGATTTGATGCTCTTCTGCCGTTACTACATGTTTAGTCTTCTTTATGCTCTTAAGTATGGTTGCAGCGTCAAGCGGTTTGATGGTTGGGCAATGAATAACCTCTGCATCAATTCCCTCTTTGTACAAAATTTCCGCTGCCAGCAATGCCTGATACGTCATAGTCCCAGTTGCAATAATCGTCACATCAGTACCAACGTCGTAAACGTAGGCTTTTCCAATTTCAAATGGTGTGTCTTTAGTGGTCAATATTGGAATCGCTTCGCGCGCCACACGCATATAGGCAGGTTTTTTATAGTTAGCCAGAGCAATAGTGGCCTTTTCTGCCTCAACGCTATCACACGGTGCTATCACTGTCATATTTGGCAGTGCACGCATAATTGCCATGTCTTCAAGCATCTGGTGGGTTGCACCATCGGGGCCTACACTAACACCGGCGTGTGAACCAATAATTTTAACTGGCTGCTCATTCAAACAAATAGTCGTACGGATTTGCTCCCAATTACGCCCGGGACTAAAAGCTGCATAACTACTGACAAATGGCATTTTACCCATTGCCGCTAGACCAGAACCTACTGTTACAAGGTTTTGTTCAGCAACGCCAATCTCTACAAACCGTTCCGGGAATGCTTCACGGAACAAGTGCATCTGTACTGATTCAGTTAAGTCAGCACAAGCTGCTACAACATCTTCATTGTGCTTGCCAGCCTCAAGCAAACCGCGACCAAAGCCCTTACGATTAGGCTCTAGATCCACATTGGTGCCAGTCCACTCTTTATGGACTAAGTGCATATCACTCATGTTCGCTCCTGATTTTACCGCCAAGTGTACGTAGTTCATGTAGGGCCTGCTTGGCTTGCTCGTGATCTGGTGGCTTGCCGTGCCAGGTAAAGTCGTATTCCATAAAATCAACGCCCTTGCCTGGAATAGTATGAGCAATTATCATAGTTGGTTTCACCGTGTTAGCCCGTGCCATAGAGCAGGCATCAATCACGGCCTCTATATTATTACCGTCAATTTCAACAACCTCCCAGCCAAAGCCTTCCCATTTAGCACGCAGGTCTTCAAGCGGCATAACGCTTTCTGTTGGGCCATCAATCTGAATGTTATTTCGGTCAATAATGCCAACTATATTGCTCAGGTTGTACTTTGGCGCCAGCATAGCCGCCTCCCATACATTACCTTCATCAAGCTCACCATCACCCATAACTACATAAATCCAGCGATGCGTGTCATTATTCATCCGCATTGCTAGCGACATGCCACAGGCTTGACTCAAGCCGCAACCAAGTGGGCCGCTCGTGTTCTCTAGACCAGGTAATTTAAGCCGCTCTGGGTGCCCTTGCAGGCGTGAACCAAACTGTCGCAGTGTCATAAGTTCTTGCTTATCAAAATAGCCCGCGTGTGCCATGCTAGCATACCTAACTGGCACACAGTGTCCATTACTAAGTAGCAGAATATCACGCTGGTCCCAATCTGGCTTTTGGGGATCATGCTTCAAAATATCAAAATAAAGGGCAGTAAAAATGTCGGTAAGCCCAAGCGGCCCAGCACTATGGCCGCTCCCAGCGTGTTCAAGCATTTTTATAATATCCTCACGGATAGAATTCGCAATTAGCTCAAGTTCTTGAATAGAATGTGTTTTACCACCCATATGTTCAAAATTATATCACGCTTATGCTATCAATAAATTAAGCTTTTCAAAGTTTATTTTTGGTTCTGGAGCGCTCTGAATGTAGCCACCAACATTTAAGACATCAATCCCACCAGCAACAAGTAAATTGGCATTGGTATCATTAACGCCACCATCCCAGCCAAACTCAAGATCTTTTTTCCATTCTTTTAGCTGTGTAACTTTATCCAGTAGCTTGAGATCAGCCGTACCACCAAACTTACCCAAATTGCCGCTAAAAATCAAAACGTGATCAATTTCTGGCAACGATGGTTTGATAGTGTGCGTAGAAGTATTCGCAAGCAATGCAACGCCAACTTTTATTCCATGCTTGTGAACAATCTCGGCCAACTTTAAGAACTTACCCTCGGCCTCAGCATGTACAATTATCATGTGTGGTTTTAATTTCAACGCCTCATCGAGTTGATCTTGTGGGTTTTTAAACATGAGGTGTAAATCAACCTCCATACCCTCCGGGATCCAAACTTGCTCTAGTGCAATTGTCGGTGTAGGTGCAAACACACCATCCGTAAGGTCGATCTGTATGCGTTTGGCAAACAGCGCAACTTTGTTTATTTGCGTTTGAAAATCATGTGCGTCGGCTGCCAATACCGTTGGGCAAATTGTAGCACTCAATTTAACTCATCCATTTCCTTTATTCGGCGAACAAACCGGGCTGCTCCATCAAATGGTGTTTTAAGCCAAGTATCGATAATGTCCTTAACACTGTCCAGACTTGAAAACTCTCGTGCAGGCAAACATAAAATATTGGCATCATCATCATTACGTGAGGAGCGTGCTTCATCCTCATTCCAGACCAAACTTGCTCGTATACCCTTATAGCGATTAGCTGCCATACACACACCTTGGCCGCTTCCACACAATAATATTCCAAAACTATCGGGGTTAGCCAAAACATTGGTTGCAACTTTAGCAGCATGAACCGGAAAATCATCGTGCGGATCAAGTTTATTGCCGCTAACATCCTTTACCTCATGACCAAGACTACGCGTATATGCCTCAATGTGTTCTTTTAGCCTAAAGCCATTATGATCTGCCCCAACAAATATTTTCACATGCACTCCCTATTGGTGAATTTGTTTGCCAAGATCCGCAACCACCTCTACCAGACGGTTACTATAACCCCACTCATTGTCATACCACACGACGACTTTTGCTAAGTTGCCTGCTACTACATTTGTCAGTAATAAATCAACAATGCCTGAATGACTATTGCCAATGTAGTCACTACTAACCAGTGGTTCTTCACTGATATCCAACACACCTTGGTAATACGGCTGTTTTACAGCTTCCTTGATGGCATCATTAATTTGCTCTTTTGTAACGTCTTTTTTGAGTACCATTGTTACATCACTCAATGACACCACTGGCGTTGGAACACGCACACTCATACCATCAAACTTCCCCTTAAGCTGCGGGACTGTTAGTGTAACCGCAATGGCAGCACCTGTTGTTGTTGGCACTATATTTTCTGCAGCCGCCCTGGCTTCACGCATATCTTTAGCCGGACCATCTTGCAGGGCTTGGCTTGCAGTATAACTATGTACTGTTGTGAGCATCGCTTTCTCAACTCCAAAAGTGTCGTCCATAATTGACATAATGGCAGCGAGTGAGTTGGTTGTGCAGCTTGCGTTACTAACAATATCCGTTGCCTTATCAAGCTTTTCGTCGTTTGCACCAAGCACAATCGTATCAACATCAACGCTCTTAGTTGGCCCAGATATAACAACTTTTTTTGCACCCGCTGTTAGGTGCATTTTGGCGTCTTCGCTCTTAGTGAATCTACCCGTTGACTCAATTACAACATCTACTTCGAGTTCTTTCCATGGCAGAGCTTTAGGATCTTTCTCAGCCGTAACGGGAATTTTATAACCATCAACAATGATGTTGTGCTCATCAAAGGACACGTTATGATCATACGCACCATAAGTACTGTCATGCTTAAGAAGGTAAGCCAGCGTCTCGGTACTGGTTAGATCATTAATTGCAACAATATCGACATCAGATCTATCAAATGCAATCTTAAAAGCATTCCGACCAATCCGCCCAAATCCGTTAATCGCTACTTTTGTTTTCACCTTTTACCCCCGTTTATTTAAGCTTATTATAGCATAAGCGATACGGCTAGCATACTAGTCTCGGTGCAAAATTATTAGCTACGTAGGCGTCCAATAAACTGAACCATCCCAGAATTACTGACAGCGTCGTCTTTAGGCGTACGGCCTTTTTCATCAAAAATAATCTCTTCGAAGTTACCCAAGAAAGACGCAAAAGTTTCTTTAGAAAAGAACCTTTTTGTAATACCATTTACTTCAATTAAGCCTTCCTTATTCACTAAGGCTTCATCGTATTCTGGATCTTTTGTAGAATTTACCATCAAGGCCACAATACCACCAGACCCCAAAACACGTTGGATTTCTGAAATTATATGTTTTGTTGTTTCGTCATTAAAGTAATGAATGACCAGTTGTGCGTAAACGGTATCGAAACTCCCGTCCTCAAATGGAAATTTTTTCGTAATATCAAACTTGACTAGTTGTGTATCACTTCCGCCTAGGTCTTTGATATATCCAAACGCATCGTCAGTACCATCACTAAGTACAACATCAAAACCCTTAGACTTAAACCAAAGACCATCCTGGCCAGCACCGGTACCAAGTTCAAGAACCCTTTTACCAGTTATGTAAGATTCAACCAACTGGGCAAATGGCGAAGGTTTGCTGGACCAATCCTCGGCTATGTATTTTTTTATCTTTTTCTGCCAATACTCCTCAGAGTAGTTAGTCACTGCTGGCTCCAGCGGGTTTGGCATTCTTTAATTATGCGTTTTGCTTCTTCTGCATCGCCCCAGCCAAGAACCTTTGTGCTACCTGGCTTCTTTAGATCTTTATAGTGGTTAAAGTGATGCTCGATCTTCTTACGCCACTGCTCATGTAGATCACCCAAGGAACCAATTGCGTTGTCAGTATTGCGGTCATCATCAGGTACACAGATGACCTTGTCGTCAGTTTCGCCATCATCTTCAAACTTTAGGACTGCAATAACTTTTGCTTTTAAGTAAACGCCAGTTGGAATTGGGTCATTGGTTAGCACAAGAGTGTCCAATTCATCACCGTCATCATCCAGCGTCTGTGGAATGAAGCCATAGTTAACTGGTTTTGCAAAAATACTTGGCTCTACACGGTCAAGTTCAAAAATGGCAAGTTTACGATTCCATTCAATCTTAAGTGTTGACCACTTTGGAATTTCAATAACCGTATTAATGACGCCTCCGTCAACATCGCCTGCATCTAAAATTTTATTAAAATCTGCCATTCCTAAACTCCTTATTTATAAATTTTCCAGTGGTATACCAGTTTTTTCTGATACTTTACGTGCCCATTCTACCAAACGTTCAAACTGACGGTCGCGTGCTAGTTGCTCGGTCTCAACTTCGTCTAAGCGTTTTACAAAACCATCGATTGTATTCGTCAAACGATCGATACTGCTCTTTACCTCAGTAATCTCCTCGTGCATCGATTGTGCAAGCTCACGGATAATTACAGACAGGTCTTCAACTGCCTTATTGACTATTTCTTGCACCTCATCTCTAGTTGCATATTCTGCCATACAAGTCATTATAGTACACTAGTTATAAGATGAAAATAATAGGACATCGTGGTGCAGCCGGACTTGCACTTGAAAATACACTTGAAAGCATCCGTGAAGGATTAGCTGCTGGTGCTGATATCATTGAAATTGATATACGATTAACACGTGACAATAAAATTGTTCTTAGCCACGACGCAGACCTTAAACGCAACTACGGTGTTGACCTAAAAATTAATGCCTGTACACTACGCCAACTACACATACCTTGTCCAACGCTACCCACACTTGTTGAAGCGCTGGAGCTACTTGAAGGTAGAACTGTGATTATTGAGCTGAAGGAATTCATAGAACCAGGGCGCATTTTTGCAGTCACAAAAAAGCACCCCAACGTTACTATAAAATTCGCGTCCTTCAATCACCATGCTATCCGTGCAATTAAGAAATTTGCACCAGAGAGTTACTGCTATGTTTTAGAGCATCACAGTCCATTTGAAATTATTAATCACGCAAGCAAAATGAAGGCCGATGGCATTGGCCTTAACTATGGGGTTATTAATCTACTCACTTACTCTTTAGCTAAACGCAAGAAATTAGATATTTATATATACACACTTAACAGGCTTTGGATAGCCCGAGCTCTCAAGTTTATCTACCGTGACATTGATATCTGCACTGACGTGCCCAATGAATTAAAAACTCTGAAGTCATGAAAGCTACGTTAGAATATATTGAACCATTGAGCCCTACCGTTCATACGTTTTGGTTCCGGCCAGAAAAGCCAGTTGATAATGTGCCCGGACAGTTTACTGAGCTGTACTTACCGCATCAGAATCCCGATGACCGTGGGCAAAAACGCTGGTTTACTATTTACTCCTCGCCAACAGAAGAACTATTTGCAATCACCACAAAAATCATTTCAGAATGTTCTAGTTTTAAAAAAGCCCTGCAAGCCATTAAACCTGGCGCTCAACTAAACTTTGCAGAACCAATGGGTGATTTCATTTTGCCAGTTGATAAAGCGATTCCCCTCGTTTTTGTAGCAGGTGGTATTGGCGTTACGCCGTTTCGTAGTATTATCCGCTGGTTACATGATAAAAATGAGGCCCGAAATATTCAGTTACTCTATGCAGCACATGACGAATCGGAACTCATAGAACGTGATCTTTTTGACAAACTACAAACCCAGTATATGTTGTCACAACCATCACCAACCTGGAGTGGTCTTACCGGCCAACTAACAGCAAGTAAAATTCAAGAACTCGTTACTGCCAATGATAGAACTCATGTCTATTTATCTGGGCCAGAAAAAATGGTAGAAATTATCACAAAAGACTTGATTACTGATGGATTACCAAAGCACCAAGTCATAACCGACTACTTCCCCGGCTACGATAAGTTATAACTTATTCTCAAGGTATTCGCGGATGCGGAGAGCAGCGGTTGCACCTTCACCAACTGCACTAGCAATTTGCATGGTGGCACCGCTGCGAACGTCACCAGCCGCAAACACACCCTCCATACTTGTTCGCAAAGATGTATCAGTTTCGATTAAGCCAACCTCATCGAGTTCAATGGCCGTATCTTTTAAGAACTTTGTGTTTGGCAGTAGTCCTACAAACACAAACACACCGTCAGTTTCAAATTCAATTTTTTTACCGTCTTTAGTACCAATAACCTTCACTACTTTGTTATCTTCACCCACAATCTCATCAGTTGTTGTACCGCGATGAATAGTGATTTTATCATTAGCTTCAAGTTCTTTAATTAACACTTCTGAAGCCCTGAGATCACTGCGTACCAGCATATCAATATGAGTCGCAAATTTAGTTAAGAATAAAGCCTCCTGAACCGCAGAGTTACCGCCACCAACAACTACTAATTTTTTGTCACGATAAAACGCACCATCACAGGTAGCACAGTAATGTACACCGCGAGCGTAAAATTCCTGCTCACCCGGCACACCAATTTTCTTATAATCACTGCCAGTTGCAATCAACACAGCTTTTGCTTTTAACTCACCGTCAGTTGTTTCGAGCGTTTTGATACCATCAGAATTTTCAGATATCTTCATAACTTCACCCAAGCGAATATCTGCCCCAAAGCGCTCAGCTTGCTTGCGTAAATCTTCCGCCAAATCCAGGCCCGCGAGGCCTTTTGGAAACCCCGGGTAATTATCCACCCAATCAGTAATAGCAGCCAGGCCCCCGACTACGCCTTTTTCATACAATACCGTCTCAATATCTTCACGTGTGGTATAAATTGCCGCACTCAAGGCTGCTGGCCCCGCCCCAATCATAACGACATCTAGTACTTTATTCTCAGCCATATTTCTCCTTATTCAATGCTAAATTATGCAGGTTATTGCTAATCGTCGCAATTGTTTTGCGTAATTCGCTTGTTGATATAGCACGAGGCAAAAGCGAGGAGCGCAAACAAGCAGTGTATTACATACTGTGAGTGCGCACCACAACTTTTAACGACGTGATATACGGCAAGAGGATTACGCAACTGCTGGGGCGAGTTTTGATAGATTGTAACCTACCACCACCTCCCTACTATCATCCTCTTTAGTGACAACTGTAACTGGCACAGTGAGGGCGCCACTTAAAGCCAAGGCTTCTTGTTGGCGTGCCGGTTCTTGGTCAAGATTAACCTCATCATACGATTGACCTTTGGCCGAAAGAAACCTCTTGACCATACTGCAATAAGCGCATGTATTAGTTGTATAGATTGTTATGTTTTTTGCCATGATACCCTCCATCTTGCGGCGACTTTTGCACCCCTTCCGTCTCACTAGAAGGCTCCCATATGGTGCTTTTTGTCTTTTGGCGTGTTTATTTAAAGTTCGTTTTTATGGTACAAAATCCATTATATATAGCGCCTACCATAAGCGTCAATACACTATATGTTGTGTTTTTTGCTATTTTACGGCAACTAGCTCAATATCAAACACGAGTGCTGAATTTGCAGGAATATCCTCTGATGGAGACTGTTCACCATAGGCTTTGTCAGCAGGAATAATCAAACGACGCTTACCACCAACCTTCATACCCGGAACACCTTCCTTCCAACCCGCAATAACTTGGTCAAGTGCAAATGTTGCTGGATCACCACCTTTTGAGCTTTCGAAAATTGTACCGGTACTAGCAATAGCACCTGTGTAGTGTGCCGTTACTGTTGAATCAGCCTTTGCCTCATCACCAGTACCAACCGTTATATCCTCTATTTTGAGTTCTGTGACGTTATCTACAGGCGTAAAGTTCTCTAGTTGTTGACCTTTCAATGGATCCTCCTGTTGTTGCTCGGACGCATCAGCAGTCTGTTGCTGAGAGCTAGACGCCGTATCATCCTTTTTATTAAACATTTCCCAGATTACATAGGCACTAAAACCTACCGTCGTAACAAGAAATAAGATTGCTAAACTTAGTGCAAACGCACGCTGCGTTGTTTGTCCCATTTACCCTCCTAAACTTAATGTAATATCCCCTGAAACGGTGCGTCTTTAAAAGTATACGGAAAAGCGCACGTAAATCAAAGTACTGCAGGGCTATTTGGAGGAGTATTTTTTACCGCACTAGTTCTAGTTGTGTTCTTGGATTTTATCCTTTTATCTCGTATTGCTTTAGTTGTTTATCTGAACCACCACGTTGCATTGCAAGTAGCTGGTCATAAATACCACCGCTTTTTGCCAGGGTGTCAGGCGAGCCTATTTCATCAATAGTACCGCCCTTAAGGGTAACAATCTGATCCACATGTTGAATAGTACTCAAACGGTGAGCAATGATAAGTGTGGTCCTACCTTTCATAAGGCGCTGTAGGGCTTCTTGAACCATATGCTCACTTTTGCTATCTAGGCTTGAGGTTGCTTCATCAAGTATAAGAACCGGCGCATCCTTAAGTAGCGCTCTGGCAATTGCGATACGCTGTTTTTGACCACCACTTAATTTTAAGCCACGCTCGCCAATTTCAGTATCATAGCCTTTTTCAAATTTACTGATAAATTCATGGGCATTAGCAGCCTTTGCAGTCGCCACAATGTCTTTCTCTGTTGCTTTTTGGTTCGCATAAGCAATATTTTCTTTTATAGTACCGCTAAATAACGCCGGTTCCTGAAAAACCACACCAATCTGTTTGCGCAAACTCGCCTGAGTCACATTAGCTATGTTCTGCCCATCTATCAAAACTTGCCCTTTTTGTGGCTCGTAAAGCCTCAGTAGCAAATTCATAAGGGTGGTCTTGCCTTCTCCACTCTCACCAACAAGGGCTATTTTTGTGTCAGGCTCAATTGTAAACGATACGTTCTTCAGAACTTTCTTGGCATCATAGGCAAAATCAACTGACTCAAATACGATCTTGCCTTTATCTACTATCAGCTTTTTGGCTCCTTCAAGATCAGTAATATCAGGTGTGACGTTCATAACCTCAAAGTAATCTTTACTATCTGCGACAGCACGTTGAGTATTTTCTACCAAAAAGCTGATTGTGAAGATTGGGATACGAATTTGCATTGCGTACAGAATGAGCGCGACTGACTGCCCGGGCGTAAAGACCCCTTTGGCTCCCTCTATGAAAATAAACAGAAAGATAGCAAAGAATATAACATTGAGAACAGATCGCCTTCTGACATCTTGAACGTGCCAATAGCGGGATTGAGGCGCGTTGGTATTAACCATAACACCGTAGTTTTTGTTAAAAAACCCAAGTTCTCGCTTCTCTTGCACGTAGCTTTTCACCACTTTTATCTGAGAAATTGCTTCAGCAAATCGGCCACTCGCAATATCAAGATGCAGATTCTTTTTGGCCTGATATTTCTGCCATTTACCACTGGTTCTAACTGTCATCCATATGTAAATTGGATAAAGTGTAAACAACAGTAGTGCAATTTGCCAACTATAATAGGCAACGATAGCCAACGCAAAAATTGTGCTAAAAATAAACTGCAGGAAGTTATTGCTAAACATCTGCATAAAACCACTAATCTGGTTAATAGAACGATTGAGGCGATTAATAATTTTGCCGGATAGTTCGGTATCAAAATATTTTTGTGGTAAAGAAAGCAAATGTTCGTAGTAGCGATCGCTCAGAATTTTTTGTAACTTTGCCGACATTTGGTCACCCCAATAGCCGTTAATGTTTGAGACGATCGTTCCACCAAAATCGAGTAAAAAGATTCCGACTGCCAACCAAGCCACGTAAGTTACGTTTGCACCCGTACCTTGCCGCATCTCGTCGACTGCCCAACCTGTCAACAGCGGCATCGACAGATTCATAATACTAATAAGCACACTGAGTATACTGACCGTAACGTAGTATGGCCACAAGGTGGAAGTAAAGCGTAAAATGCGCCAAATATATTTCATTACTTAAGTAGTGTATCGAAACCTTCTCATAAAACACAAGATTTTATGTTTTCTGGGAAAGGACAGATGTATAGCAAAATTGGAGCGGAGTGAAAAAGGAGGAACCAGTTGGTTCAAACTCAGACTTTTTTGCTCGACGCATCACTATTTTGACTGACCGTCCCGGACCTCCGCTAACGCGAAGCAGCGGGTTGCAACACGTGCAACGGAGGTCCGGGTGTCCCCTGGCAGCAGGAAATGTCTGAGGGAGAAGCCAGGAAGAGTATGTGGAGACCCAGTTGGCTGGTGGGATTACTGCTTTTGAGGGCAGAACAACTGAGTCTCCACGAAACTGCAGAGAAGATACCAACGAGGCGCATATTTCAGTGCCGTCAAGCCAGTCTGCATGGTTTCAAACGCAGGGAATACCGCCCTTGGGTGGTGCATTCCATCTTCTCCACAGGACCGGTGCCATCCCCATCTAGCATTTGGCGCCGATCGATCTATAGTCAATCTATTTCTAGACAACAATAGCAATTCACAAATGCTTTTGTGAACTATTACTGTTGCCTAGCTGTATACATCTGTCAATGTGCAGCCTGGGAATTTTGCATAAACTCAACCAAACTGTCTGACATAGTACAAGTATTAGCAAGAATTGTCAAGTTATCTTGGTGCCTACAGTCTTGTTGCAGCCAAGTCTTTTTTGGTAGCCTCTGCAATATGATCAAGCAGCTTATTAACTTCAGCTGTTACTAACGTGCGATCAGGGTGGCTAAGAGTAACCCGTAATGTTACGTGCTTTGTATCTGCTCCTTTTTGGTAGATATCAACTGGGCTAACATCCCAAAGATAGCCATGCTCATCAGCGCCCTTCTTTAGGGTCATTTCAACAGACTGCTTCACGGCTTGATATGCAACCTCATCAGCTACTCTTAGGCTGATGTCTTGTTGGGTCTGCGGAAAACGTGATAATGGTTGATACTTACTGTGGTTCTGGTAGGCCTCAATCATTTGCATATTTAATTCAAAACCAGCTACGAACTCGGGCAGCTTTAGGTTAGTTTTAACGCTTGTCTTCAACTCACCTACTATTCCCAGTAGGACTCCGTCTGCAGTTTTGCAGTATGCGGAGCGAGATTTTTCAAATGGCGCTAAAACTTGTTTTCCAGTATCGGTTTTAGGGTTATGTGAAGTCACGGCTTGAAAAATCAGATTATCAATACCAAAACCGTTTAGTAGTTCTTCCGCATATGCACGAGCCTGATAATAGGCACTGCCACTATACTGTTTAGATACCTTCTTGTCCGCAGCAAACACTAAAGCCAGTCTTTCTTCTTCAATTGGAAGCCCGTCTTCGTGCATATTGCTTTTATCGTGGGTTTTGTTAATTTCAAACAGCGCAAATTCATCGTATCCTGCTTTGATGTTAGAGTGAACTTTATCAAGTAGGCTTGGTAGCAAACTCAGTCTGTAGTACTGAAGTTCGGGACTAATCGCATTGCTTAGTTGAAACGCCAGGTCTTTGTTTTGCCCCACAGCATCAAATAACTTTCCATGCACAAAGCTATAAGTTAAAACCTCATTAGCACCAGCAGCGGACAAAACTGAGCGAGCGGTAGATTTAACTTGCAACATTGAATTAGCAGCCGCAGGAGCAGTACTACGCTTTGGTAACACAATTGGCACTTTATCGTAACCATACAAGCGGCCAACTTCTTCAACGATATCTTCAGGAATTTCAATATCAGTCCGCCAGTACGGGGCAGTTACGTGCAGCTTATCTTTTTTGTTCTCTACCAAAAATTCTACATTACTCAAGATCTTTGTGATTTGTTTGGCTGTAAGTTCTGTGCCAAGACGAGCATTTATAAACTCTGGTGCTACTATTACTGGTTTTAGATTTCCCACGTCATTGCGGTCATCTTGCACTTTGCCAGCAACTTCACCATGTGCCAGCTTCTGCACCCAAGCAGCCGCGTAGGCCAAGATTTTGTCATTTTGCCTTGGGCTTTGACCTTTATTAAAACGAGTAACCGCATCAGTAAATAGCCCGTTTGCCATGCTCGTGCGCCTGATTGAGTACATGTCAAAATTGGCACACTCTAAGATGATATTCTTTGTATTACTATCTACTTCTGTTGTTGAGCCACCCATAATACCACCCACGCCAATCAAGGCTTTTTTGGTTGCAATCATTATTGCATCCGACCGTGGCTCAATCGTCTTGCCGTTTAAAAGCGCTATCTTCTCACCTTTTTTTGGCTTTCGTATAACTATGGTCGCTTCCTTTAAATTATCTAGGGCTGCTAATTTATCGTAGTCGTAAGCATGTAGTGGCTGTGCAGTAAGACACATGACAAAGTTAGTAATATCAACCACGTTGTTGATCGGCTTAATGCCAACACGGCTCAAGAAACTCTGAATCATCACGGGCGATTTTTGTATCTTTACGTTAGCTATTGGCACCGCCATGAAACGCGGCACTAAATCTGGTATTTTATTCTGCACCTCAAGACTCAAGCGATTTTTACTACTGACTGTGAGTTTATCCAGAATATCTAGGTACCAATCTGGGCTAGTAAATTTTAGCCCTTGGATCCCGGCAATCTCTCGTGCCACGCCAAGTTGGCCAAAGCAGTCTGGGCGGTGAGTAAACATCTTGTTTTCTACGTCAATAATGTAATCATCCAGCTTGTATACTTCGGCCAAACTTGTGCCCGGGTCGCAAGACTTATCAATAATAAGAATACCCTCGTGATCGTCGCTAATGGCTAGCTCTTTGCCGCTAGCCAACATGCCGTTACTAACCACTCCGCGCAGTTCTCGTGCGCCTAGTACAAATTGGTCACTATCAAAACTGCTCGGCACAATTGCACCAGGTGGGATCCAAGCAATAGTAATACCGGCGCGTACATTCGGCGCACCACAAACTACCTGGACGTGGCCATTTTTATCACGCTTCACTCCTTTTACGGCTTTGCCATCATCAATCTTACAAACATTAAGCCGGTCTGCATTCGGGTGCTTTTCACAAGATACAACCTTTGCAACCACAATACCTTGATACTTTTCGCCAAGATTAGTAATCTCTTCCACTTCACCAAGCTGCGCCCCAATTTTAGCCACTAAATCATCAATGCCAATTTTGACATCCGTGAATTCCTTAATCCAGTTCAAACTAATCTTCATGCTTGCGATTCCTTATACAAAGTATAGTCGACAACTGTCAAACCACCATCAACTGTAATCGTTTCGCCACTCACAAAGCTCGCCTGATCGGACAATAGAAAGCTTACAACATTTGCAACTTCTTCTGGTCTCGCATTACGTCCAAGTGGAGTCAGCTCTTTCGATTCATCTGGCATAGTATCTTCTGTCATTTCTGTTTCTACCCAGCCAGGTGCAATGGCATTTACGCGTACACCCTTGGGGCCAAGAATCGCTGCCAATGATTTCGTAAGACTAATGAGACCAGCCTTACTAACGGCATATGCAACTGTGTCATACGCCGCACAACCTGCATCAACACTGCTTATATTCACAATACTAGTGCCACTATCCAGGCTATTCCTGAGTCCATGAGCAATTTTAAGCGGAGCAGTTAAGTTTACGGCTAATGTTTCGTCCCATTCACCAAAATTCAACTGATCCCATTTTGTTAAGTAAACAACTCCTGCGTTATTGACAATTCCGTCTAGCTTCACGCCATCAAATTGCTTTATCAAATTGTTGATTTGCTCCGAATCAGAAAGATCTGTTTGAAACATTTTTACTTGGCTAGGGTACTTCTGCAATAACATTTCAGCATCTTTAGTATCTGATTTATAAACTCCGTACACGAAGTTACCTTTTGCAATCAATCTTTCAGCTATCGCCCTGCCAATTCCTCTCGTTGCACCCGTAACTAATATCTTCTTCATTTCAGTAGCTCCTTAATGGTATCAATGAGTTCTTTCCTGTGCTCTCCAGTAAAATTGTGGTCAGATTTTAAAGCAACTATATTAATACGATCATTGTTAAGTAATCTATCGTAAGTTGTGTCGCCAATCACCTCATCATCAGTAGTTTGAATAATTACAAATTTACATTTTTTACTAAGCTGTAATAACAATTCCTGTGCGTTTATTTTACTTGCCTCACTAAAATATGTATTAGGAATGTGCGTTACCGTTCCGTCTTTGCGAGGAACAACAATCTCAGTATCTTTTTTTTCTGCCCCTGGATATCTTTCAAAATAAGTTTGCATGTCAGTACCAAACTTTTCGGGTGGTGAAAGCAATATAATATTTCCTTGTGTATCTGGATTTCCTAAAGAAGTGATTATGCAACCTTTAGAATGAGCAATTATATGTATTGTAGCCATAGGATAGCTTGCGGAAACCTCGGATAGCACTTGCCTTAGATGACGAGCTTGTTCATCAACACTAGCCACATATACATTTTTGCCTTTCACGTCGTATAAATCAAAAAGCACGCTCCCCCAATTTTCTGGTAAAGATTCTTGTATATCTTTAAACATTCCCCTTGAGTCCCAACGGACACCAAAGCCGTGCACAAATACAACAATATCCTCTGCATCTAAAGGAATATTTTTTTGTAGAACGTTGTCACTCATGCGACACCCTTCGCTGCTTTTAGGAATGTTAGGTCGCGTTTCTGAATAAACTTGCCTTCTAGATTGTCAGGCATATCTCTCGTCAATAATTCAATCGCGTCATCAATATTTTTAGCCTTAACCTCGAACATACCTTCCGCAAGTTCGCCTTCTTCTAACGCCGAGTCAACTTGTTCACCGCTTTGTCGAGCAAGATAGCAATATGACACCTGCTCCAGGCCACCATCATCATATGTACGATATTCAGTTACTGTGCCTAGTTCTGCCATCAGGTTAGCCCTACAGCCAACCTCTTCCATCAGCTCTCGATTCAGGGCTTGCTTGATATCTTCGCCTTCGTCTATGCCGCCCCCCGGCAGCTTATGGTATCCGTGCTTACTAACATTAAGTAAATATACCTGGTCATTTTCATCAAGCAAAACGGCACGTGCTGCCTCTCTTTTTCGATACCCAGACGTATCCACAATTGGGCTATCTGACAAAATATCATGCTGTTGAATTGTAAGCAAATTCTTCATGAGAAGTCCTTTGTTTCAAAGATTGGTTCTGATGCAGAATAGTCAGTAAGTCGTAACCAGGTTGGTGTGATCAAAAAATATCTCTGGCCTGCATCGCCTACAAACTTTTTTGCCCCTGGCACCTTTTCAAAATGCTTTTCTAATCTATCGCCAAGTTCGTCTGCAGTTAGTTCTTTAGCGGTACCTTCATATTGAACAGTTCTTGGCGAACTCATGCCCACCACAATAGCCACTTCCGAGTTACTTTTTAAGTTCTGGTATTTGCGGGTATCTTCATTTGTCCCAATTACAATCGAAAAGTCCGAACCATGAGAAAACCCAACTGTTGCTGCTTGCGGCATACCGTCATCACTCACCGTCGCTAACACGCACGTATCATTCTCAGCCAAAAATGTACTTACATCCGTCAAATTCATTTACTTTTCACCGCCGTTACTTCAATTTCAATTTTTGCACCTTTTCGAGTCATACCATTAACTTCGACTAGCGTGCTAACCGGCATTGCGTTCCTAAAATACTCACCCCTAATGGCAGAAATTTTGTCAAAATCCTGCATGTCGGTCACATAAATAACGGCTTTGATAACGTCATCTAAGGTAGCTCCTGCTAATCCAAGAATTTTGGAAATATCTTCAAAAACTAGTTTTGTTTGTTCTTCAATGTCATCAGTAACTACGCTATTGTCATCATTCTTTGGCGCCTGCACACCAGAAACATAGATCATGTAGAAATTACCCATATCTATCTTCTTTGCCGGAGTATAACTGCCCCTGGTTTTGTAATCTCCGGGCACTATATCTTCTACAAAATCTTTACTCATTCTTTTGGCCTTTGCCATTCTTTAATTGTAGGTAAAAAATCTAGCTGATAGTCCGGGATACCCAATGAAAGCCCGTGCTTTACTACCTGCTCATACTGTTCTGGCTTGCTACGGTCAATTTGAAAAACCTTGCCTGGAAAAATAATGTAGTGAAACATGTCATTTTTAAAGTCTGCATACCAGTAATGATTGTCTAAAGAATCGCTCAGCTGCTTGGCAACCTCTTCTGCACGGTTTTCGCTAATCTCTACTGTATCTAGCGTCCACTGTTTGAGCCAAGGTGTTTGATGATGTTCTGTTACTGGCTCTACTTTGGTTTTTATAATGTTGACGCTTCCCAGAACGCCATCATTTTTCAAACTTTCTTCAATAATTACACCCTTGTAGCTCATTTAAATTGCCTCAAAAAGTCTAATTTGCCGGATTCAAAATGGCGAACGTCTTCAATACCATACTTCATCATTACCAGTCGGTCCAAACCAAGACCACCGGCAAAACCCGTGTATTCTTTAGGATCAATGCCGCCAGCACGCAAAACGTTAGGATGAATCATGCCGCAACCAAGTAGCTCAATCCAACCGGTTTGACTACAAACATGGCAGCCTTTTTTTCTGCAAAAAGGACAACTCAGCGCCATTTCAAAGCTTGGCTCCGTGAACGGAAAATAGAATGGCTGCATGCGCACCTCAAGATCTTGCTGATAATATTCCTCTAGAAAAGTCTTAAAGGTTGCTATTAAGTTGCCGGTTGTAACATTTTTGTCTATATAACTAATCTCTACCTGATAAAAGGTATGCTCGTGCCTAGCATCAACGTCCTCATTGCGGAATGTGCGGCCCGTATAGACTACGGCGATTGGCTCGCCCCGATCCAAATTTGGCTTATACGCACGTTGTAAACGGTTTTGCATAACACTGACGTGAGCTGGAGCAATGAGGCCTTCAGTGGTCATAAAAGTGTCATAATCATCACGAGCCGGATGGCCTTTAGGAAAGTTTAGGCTGTCGAACATGTGGTACTCATCGTCTAGTTGTTTTGAGTCTAGGTGAGTAAAGCCCATGCGCGCAAAAACACTAATAACGTTGTCAAGCTCAGCCATGAGTGGGTGTTTACTACCATTTTTGCTTGTTAAAAGACGCGGTTTTTTATTGCCTGGGGTATTCACATCGAATGGGGCAGTAACATCAATTGGTTTCAACGTCTCTTGTTCTTGGCTTTGTTCCTGAACGAGGTTTTCAAGATGACTTTTAAGCTGATTAATCTCCTTGCCAAAACTTGCGCGCCTTTTTGCATCCAGCTTAGGTATTTCCGCATAGAGTGCCTTCAGTTCAACCGCGCGCAAAACGGATGCTTTATCATCTAAAGTTTTGAGACGTTTTTCTAGTTTTTCGGCAACCGCGGCAACCTGCTTATTTTGATACGTCATTTACGGATAGTATAGCACCTGTGCTACTCTGTTTGTATGGGTAATTTTTCTTTTGATGTAGTTAGTGAATATGATAAGGCGGAGATGAACAATGTCTTTGACCAAGCGCTACGTGAAATCGCCAGTCGTTATGATTTTAAGGGCACACCAGCAGAACTAGAGTGGCTCAATTCAGACAAAACCGGACTAAAGATAACTGGCAATAGCGATTATCAAATAGATGCGATTTTAGATATAGTGCGCAAAAAACTAAGCTTGCGAGGCCAAGATCAGAAAGTTTTAGATGTTAGCAAAGAAGCGGTAACGACAAATTTAAAAACTGTTAAGGAAGTTCCATTTTTACAAGGTTTGGATCAAGACAAAGCCAAGAAAATTACTAAATTGTTGCGTGACGAGCTGCCAAAAGTTAAGACTCAGATTCAAGGCGATACGGTACGAGCAACCAGTGCCAAAAAAGATGAACTGCAATCTGCTATGCAGCTAATCAAATCTCAAGACTTCGACTTCCCTCTAAACTTTACAAACTTCCGCTAGACCGCAGCAATTGCCCAGCGTGCAGCGAGTTGATGTGGTTGGCCACTACGATAAAATTCTTGTGCACCACCCACTAACATTGCACCCAATTCTAATCGTTTTGATATTTCTATATCCGCATTTTCACTATCAACGCCACCAGTAGATAAGTACGGTACATCAGGCGCAAACATCTGCCATGCTGTTAGGTGCTGCTTAGCAACCGGCGCAACAATTGGGCCACTCATGCCACCCTTACCGCCAGTCTTTGTGAGCTCAGGAAAATCTTGAGCTGCGATTGTATTAATGCCTGTCACAAAATCAACAATGCTACCAATATTAGCCGTGAGTCTTTGGATTGATTCTGTATTCACATTCTCTACTGGCGAACTAACGTGTGGACCATCCTTGGCACCAAGAGTTACGTCCCAGCCAACTCTATCGCGTGATGCTTGCATCAGCTCACCACTTACGTCCGCATCTTTATATATTGGGTCATGGAACGATCCGTCAGGTTTTTTACCATTAGGACAACTCAGGTTAACTTCTACGGCAGTCGGGTCAACCGCTGCAGCCTCCTCTACCAAAGCAGGTACAACATCAAGTGGATTCTCGTGCGGCAAGTTTGTTACCTGTATGATTGTCTTTATCCCAAGCTCATTTAGGACACTGATTGGACCTTTTAGCGCACGAATAGCCTCCACGCCACCATTTGGTAAACCACGCGAGTTACCAGCAGCTTTACGCACAGAGTCATACGTAAAATCCGGCTCTCCATTGCCAGCCCATTCTGGCATAGTGAAGCCACCCAGAGTCAAGACCGGCACAACGAGCGGGTCTTCTATTTCGCTAAAAGGTACTAGTTGCGCAGGTTCTTTAAGTGGCCCCGCGGAAATGAACAAAGGAACACCGTCTCCTGGGTGTAACGGATGATTTTCAAAATTTGCCATAATTAAACGGTGTCTCCTTGCCGCAACACACGTGGTGCACGACCAAGCACCATGCCGTCATCTTCATATTCCATGAGACTTCTACCGCCGATAACGATATCCACTACCGTACCTACTGCTAGTTTGCCCTGAAATGGCGTCCATTCTGATCCAGACATAACATCACTGTCATTGATACGATATTCTTGGCCAAGATCCCACTTAACGCGTGTCTTTGGCGACAGTTTAATACCGATTATATCCGCTGGTTTTGTGCTTGTTGCCTCAATAATGCGATCCATTGTAATATTACCGATTCTCTCCTGGTGAAAAAGCATCGGTAGCGCAAATTCAATGTTCGTAACCCCAAAACAGGAGGCACCTTCACGACCACAGCTTGGATTTGCAGCTTGGGCATCCCACTTTGCTTCGAGTGTATGAGGAGCGTGATCTGTCTCGACAATGTCAATCTCTCCTTCAGCCAGCATGTCAAATAACTGCTCAGCATCTATTTGGTGAGCCAGTGGTGGCTGCATGCGCGCGAACCAACCTTCCGTATGTGTATCAAATGAAGATTTAAATAAATGATGCGGTGTTACGCCCGTTGTAATCGGAGTATCGTGTCTCTTCTTTTGTTCACCAATCAGCCGTACCGTATCAGGATCATTAACGTGGCAAAAATGAAGTGGGTGGTTAAAATCACCGGCAATCATACCAATAATACCTTCGACATCCTCTCCAGCATGAACCATAATTGGTTTTGTTGGATCAGCTTCGTGCGCTGCTGCTGTTTGTTCTCGAAAATCCTCTGGCCCAAGTTCTCGATCATTACCTTGAGTCCAGGTGTAATACTGTTTACTAGCAATTGCTCGATGCATCATTTTTGGAATTTCATTCACATTATCAGCATCAGGCTGCATACCAATGATAATGCCTGTTGGTATATAAGCACCCTGCATAATACGTTCTGCTTTTTCCTCAAGACGTTCATATGTCCACGTTTCACGACCGGGCGTATTTGGCATGTCGTTAACTACAACATAACCACCAGTTACAGCTGCTCGAGTACCACTTCTAAAATTCTCCGCAAGGTTTGTTCTGCTTGGTTCTCTAAAGTGGTCATGTAAGTCAACGCCTCCCGGATGTATGAATTCTGACATAGATTATTCCCCTGTTTATTATTTCAAGATTAGTTATCCCGAACACATAATGCAAGCATAAGCTATACTATTCAATAATGACAGACGAGCAACTAGCTGAAGCCTGCAAAGAAGTGCTTACAAATAATGATCGTGGCAAGCATACTGTACCAGCAAAAGGCCTATACCCTCACCAGTGGCTATGGGATAGCTGTTTTATTGCAATTGGCCAACGGCATTACGATGTCGAGCGTGCCCAACAAGAGATTTTAAGCTTGCTACGCGGACAGTGGAGCAATGGCATGATTCCTAACATGATACTAGCCTCAAGCAAAGTACCTTCTCAGGCCGCAACGTTCTGGCGCAGTAGCGTATCGCCATATTCACCTGATAACGTTGCAACTAGCGGCATCACACAACCCCCTATGCTTGCAGAGGCAATTGTACGAATCGGCGAAAAACTACCAAAGAATGAACGACGAGCTTGGTACCAACGCGTATACCCTGCGTTACTTAGTTACCACAACTGGCTCTATTCTGAGCGTGACCCACATAACGAAGGCTTGGTACTCCAAATTCATCCTTGGGAAACAGGCCTAGATAACACACCGCCCTGGATTTATGAATTGCAGCAACACCGAATGCCATTTTGGATTAGAGCTATTGGTTTTTTGCATCTTGATGCGCTAATTGGGCCGTTTCGAAAAGATAGTTTTTTGTCTTTGCCTGGCGAACGTATCAGCACAATCAACGCGCTCGCTTACTATAGTATTCAGAGACGGCTTAGACGTAAGCGTTATAATATTCAAAACATTCTTAGCCATGCCGAGCTTGCAATAGAAGACGTAAATTTTAATGCCATATTTGTCCGTGCCAATCATCAACTTAAAAAAATTGCTAAATTTATTGACCGAGAGTTACCTAAAGAGCTTATTGAAAACATCAAGAAAACTGACGAAGCATTTGATCAGCTATGGGATGCATATTCTGGACAGTACTATTCTAGGAATTTTGTAACCCACAAATTAATCAAAGTAGGTTCGATTGGTACGCTACTGCCTCTTTATGCTGGCAATCTAACGAAAGAACGTGCCAAACACCTGGTTGACTTATTGAATAACAAAAAATTGTTTAATAGTAAGTACCCTGTTCCGACGGTCCCGCTTGATTCAGAGTGGTTCCACGAACACAAATATTGGCAAGGACCAACATGGATTAACATTAACTGGTTAATTATTGACGGATTGGAGCGCTACGGCTATGAAGAAGAAGCCAAACATATACGTCAACAGACACTTAAATTAGTTGCTAGCAACGGTGCGCGTGAATATTTTTCACCAAAGGACGGCAGCCCGGCGGGTGCACATGATTTTTCATGGACAGCCGCTTTGACACTCGATTTATTGCAAGCTAAGTAAACTAAAAATCAGCTTGGCGGTTCGCATGACGCCAGCGTTTTACGGCTTTTGCGTATGGCTCAAAATTCTTATAAATATACAGGTCAGCACGCCTCCTGAGGAGCCAGGCTGCATAACCACTTAGTTGGTGACGCGTTGACTGATAAACCGCCCACGACTCACCAGCCGGTACAGCGTATACTGGCCTTCTTGGGGTATACTTTTTAGCCTTGCGACCGTGCGCAATACGTGACAGACTTTCCGCGACATATTTTGCATCACGCAGTGCAGTTTGAGCCATACCACTATATTTAGTGCCAGCATTATCGCCAATAACATAAATATTTTGGTGGCCTTTTGCTCGCAGATATTCATCAACCACCACACGACCGCGTTCAAAAGCAAATTCTTTCTCTTTATCAGTGTAAAAATCTGCAATTCTGCTGCCGGCAGTCCAGATAATAATATCTGCATTTTGAATGCCACCATTCAGATGAAGCTTACCCCTCGTACAGGAAGAAACAGCCGTGCTAAGCAGTAGTTCAACACCTAGTTTTTTAAGGTGTTGCGCCACTTTTTCGGATAATACTGGCGCCAGCACCGGCAGTAGTCGAGGCCCACCTTCAATCAGGAGTACATGGGGCTGCATATATTTCTTGCCGTACTTTTTTGCTACGCGACGAGCAAACATATCGAGAGAACCAGCCAGCTCAACACCAGATGGCCCACCGCCTACAACCGCAATCGTCAGTCGCTTGCCAGTTTTAAATTTGGTTATTAGTTCATGTCTAAGGGCTATGGTATGTGGTATCGTATTGGCCGCAAATGATTTTTCTTCCATATCCTTAAGACCAAAATAGTTAATTTGGTTACCGAGCGCCAAAATAAGCACATCATATTCATATATTTCACCGTCAGCACCTTTAACAGCATTAGACAAAGATTTGATGCCTGTTATTGTATCTAAAACAACCGTGATATTTTTTGTCCGTGCAAAAATTTCACGCAAAGGTATCACGACTTCTAGAGGTGTATTGCCGGTTGCGGTACGATAAAGTGCACCATGATAATCAAAGCTTGTGCTACTACTTATAAGCGTTATATCAAATTTACGATCTTTTGATAATTCAAGTGCCACTTTTACACCGCCAAAGCCACCGCCGACAATGACCACGCGAGTTTTTTTATGTTTATTCATGCTTATGTCTAGTATAGCAAGCTGGGATTTGTCTGCAAATAGAGAGGTTTCAGCGCAATTGCGTAATCCAGTGACGTTCTATCCCCGTATTCGCACTGCCCGTACTCAGGGTAGCTATCCCTACCGGGTCTTGGATGGATCCGTTGGTTTGGTTGTCTATGTCTAGTTCTTGTCCGTCGGTTATGCGGTAGGTGGCTATGGTAACGGTTCTGTTGTTAATGGTAGTTTGCTCAAAGGTAGCTCCGTATTGTCCGGTGAGGTTGAAGTAGGCGTTCGTGTTAGGGTTGTACTTTCTTAGAATCAGGTTGTCTTTGTCTGTATCGTAGTAGTAGAGCTTTACCGTAGCTGTGTAGCCGGGAGTAAGACAGTCAGCCGAGAAGGCTACAAGGCCTTCTGGGTAGTCATAGGCTGGGTCTTGAGTGTTATTGTTGGTTTCTGTATTAACGTTACTAGCACTGAGGCTACAGTCATTAGAGACTTCTAGGGCTAAAGGTTTACCATTAGAGCTGGTGAGATCATGGACAAAGGCTTGTTCTGAGTCTGGTGTGCCATCGTTGTTGAGGTCGAGAGAACTATTGTCTTCTTCATTATTGCCTTCACCACTATCCATGGTAGAACCAGGAGAGGTGCCAGTGTAGGTGGCGATGTTGTTAGAGGGGAAAGTGAAGATGTCGTCGGGGGAGCCTGTGAGTTGAGACTCAAGCGTATCTGCATCCAACTCCGGATAACCAAAAATGAGAGCTCGCATCACAGTTGTGTTATCTACGGGGCCGGTGACGGTGAATGGTAATGTTATGTCTTGAGATGAATTTGGACCGAGTGCCTCGATAGCCGTTTCGCACGCGTATCCCTTACCTAGATGATAGGTAAATGACGGTACGCTAGAGAAGAACGATGTATAGTCATAGCAAAAATAAGATGTCTCATCTGTATAAACAGTAATTGGTTCATTATCCTCTTCTACTTGGTAACTTGGGCCAGACATAGTGATGCCATCGGGGACAACAAAATAAAGCATTGCTGACCCGTTTTCAAACGAAGTACTACCAATATTACTGACTGTGAACATATAGCTCGTGTCTTGGCCCTGTATGAGGCCTGGTGGTTTGAGGGTGATGTCGAGTTTGAGGTCGGTTGGCTCTGGTGGTTCAGGCGGTATAGGACAAGGGTCAGTTGTAAATGTAGCAAAATCACCAGAATCTGAGCCGGCGCCATTTTGGACGTATGCTTTGTAGTAATAAGTTGTTTCACATGACAACCCCGTTAGATTAATACTTTGTATGCCTTCATCATAGGTGTCTGCTTGAGCGCTATAGCCATTACCGCTCCCGTCGGTGTTATATAATATATACAATTGATAAGGGGTGGAGCCACCGTCGTCCACAAGATTAAGTTCAACTGTTGCCGAGCTATCTGTGATATTTGAAACAGCACCAGTTTCAACGTCTGGCATACATGCTTGGCCGTTGTCATTTATAATCCAGCTGTATGTATCGATAATGTATTGTCGCTGAACTGTACTTGCGCAATAGTGAAGACCAGATGCTCCAAATGTAACGCCACTATGAAGAGTTTGTGCAGACCACCCACTCAATGTTGCATCATAATTTGCACCATCCATACCCGACCCTGATAGCATATCATCTGCAGCAACCACACTACTCATATCCCAATCACCAATCGATTGATTAAAGCTATACGCACTTATAAATGTGCCATCCATGTTTGTCACACTACTAACGTCCCAGCCTGAGATATCTCGATTGAACGCGTAGTTACCAAGGAACATTTCCTTCAAACTTGTCACACTACTAACGTCCCAGCCTGAGATATCTTGATTGAAAGGATTATTTAGCCCAAACATACGATACATATTAGTGACATTACTGGTGTCCCAGTTAGATATATCTTGGTTGAAGGGAGCACTCCAAAACATATTTGCTGTGCTTGTTACACTACTGGTGTCCCAGTTACTAAGTGGCTGGTTGAAAGCACTGCTGTTGAACATTCCCGACATATTTGTAACGCTTGACACGTCCCAGCTGTTCAATGGTTGATTAAAGGCTGAGTCTATGAGAAACATTCCCTGCATATTCGTGACATTACTAACATCCCAAGAGCTGATATTGCCATTAAATGCCGTCGCCTGGCTAAACATATAGCTCATATTAGTAACATTACTAACATCCCAGTCATTTAAATCTGCGTTGAAGCTTGAAGCACCAGCAAACATTGCATTGGTAGTCGTAACTCCGCTAAGGTCTGGTGAGTCAACGGCTGTAACTTGCATATTTGCCGTTCCATAAAATGCATTATTCATCGATCCCCAGTGAATATTGCCCCACTGCTGAATTTCAAGGAGTTTTAGCTTATCGCCAGTGTCTGCAAAATAAATACGTGGGAATGTACCCTGTATGACTACACTGTACGTACCTGGTGAACCATAATTGCAGGTATAATTTCCGGTCGCACCGGTGGTATCAAAAGAACCGTCATCGTTACAATCAACGTTGTAGTTATAGCCACTGCCAATGGTTGGGATTGTAAATTGTGTACTCGTACTTGAGCCGACATTGTCAGTTTTTACAAGCATCACAAAGGCACTGCTGCCATACGACCCATTATAGGCCCCTGCTGCATTAACCTCATGGACTACGCGTAATGCCACTGTGCCGAGACTAAGCACAAAAAAACAAAAAAGACTTAACCTAAAGCGCGGACTTAATCTCAAGAAACCCTTGCGCTGTGCTACAACTTTCAACTTGGTTGCCTTTTCATTGCGTTCCCTCTTGTTATTAGTCATTATAGCCAATGATGCTAACGCTTACAATAACCTAATCTTCAGCTGTTGGTCTGTCAAGTAACTCGACCTCTAAGACTGGTTCGCCGCCACCAATTTTTACAATGTCTTTATCAATTTGATTAAGGCTTTTACTGGCACTGTTATAGTGTCCGACCGTTGTGCCAAGTGAATTACCAAGTTTAGCAAAATAAGTATTATACGCAATGAGGTGCTTTTGTAACTGTTCGATATTCTTCCGTATCTTTTCAGTATCTTTGTGAATCTCTAGACTACGGAGACCCTGGCTAATTGTTTGTAGCATGGCAGCAAGCGTGCTTGGGCCAACAATGGTCACTTTCTTCTCTAGCGCATACTGCATAAGATTGCGCCCACTAACTGCACCAACGCCAACTTTATTGGCCAGTAAATCATAATAGATTGCTTCACTCGGTATGAACATCAGTGCCTGATCAAGCGTACCCTTGCTTGGGCGGATGTATTTTGCCGTTTCATCAATACGTTTTTTAACATCCTCTTTGAAGGCTTTGGTAAGCGGGTCACGGGAACTACCGTCTGCTTCAAGTAAACGGTTGTAGTTTTCTAGCGGGAATTTGCTATCAAGGGGTAACAGTTTGTCATCCATCTTAATGACGGCGTCAACAACCAAACCTTCGGCAATTTTATATTGCAGCTCGTAGGTGCCAACTGGCAAAACGTTTTCAAGAATTTGTGCCAGATAAAACTCCCCAAGTACGCCACGCTGTTTGGGATTTTGCAGCACACTCTGGAGCGTCTTAAGTTCTGATGCTATGTCCCCGACGTTCTTGTTAGTATTCTCTAGTTTTTCCAGTTTTTGGGTCACATCGCGAATAATCTTGGCGCTAGCCTGATACTGCAAATTCATCTGTTCTTGGTTTTTATCGAGCCGGTTTGATAAATGATCTTTTAAGCCGTCGTTCAGCTTTTGCAATCCATCATTGAGTGATGTAATATCTTGCTTCAATAGCTGCGTTGCCGACTCTTCTTTGAGCTCTTTAATTTTCTGCGTCAGGAAAAATATAACTGCCACAAACCCAAGGGCAAGCACTACAATAACTGCAACTATCGCTCCATCCATATAACTAATTATAACGTTAGCGGCTTAGTGATACCAGCGCCTACTCGTGTTCGTGGTGGTCGTCCACATGTTGGTGAGTCTGGTTTGCATCACTGTGGCTATGGTCGGCTTCGATGTACTGATGAGAGACGTTTGTCACAACGGCAACCACCACGACCCCAAGTAATAACAATAGAGCTTGGACGTCAAAAACGTCCTTTTTGGCACGCTTTTCATGAATTGTCGGGATAATATCACTCGCTGCAATGTACAACAAGAAGCCAGCACTCACGCCAAGTAAGGCTCCAAGAGGCAATCTATCACCACTACCAAGCACATAGGTGATAATTGCAAATAACACGGTCGCCAGCGCACTGAAAAAATTAACCAACAAGACATTTCTACGTCTCATACCTTTTGAAAGCAGCAAGCCAAAGTCGCCAATCTCCTGTGGTATTTCGTGAGCTGCAACTGCCAATGTTGTAACAATACCAGTCGGAATACTAATTAAAAAACTAGCAGCAATAGCCACACCATCAAGCGCATTATGAAGCGTGTCGCCAACAATAATCAGCCAGGATTTTGGGTCTCTGCCCTTTTCATCGTGTTGGTGATGGTGATGAAACCAATGCAAAAAACCTTCAGCTAAAAAGAACGCCACCATACCCACAAGTGCAGCCAACAAAACCGTATCAGCTGAATCAACTTCGAGACCCTCCTTTAAAAGATCTAAGAAAACCGCCGACAGAAGGGCACCACCTGCGAATGGCGTTGCATAGTATGCAAGCCGCTGGGCATTCTTTTTACTGTATAGCAAAAAAACACCGCCAATAAGAGAGACGACCCCGCCAAGGAATGAAAAAACAATAATATAAGAAAGTGTATCCATATCTAAATAATAAAGCTGATAGCTATAAAATTGCAACTTTGTCGCAATTTTTGATAAAATTACATACATGAACAGCGAGCGCATACAATTTAGTAAACTCCTGAAAAAGCATGGCTATTCATTAACTGAACCAAGAAAGCAGATATTCAAGAGGCTGAGTTCTCGTAATGCGGTGTCGATTAATCAGCTTATTGCTTCCCTTCCCTATGACCGTTCAACAATTTACCGCACGATAGATTTATTTCAAGAACTAGGCATAGTTGTAGAAGTTCACCTGGGTTGGAAACACAAGTTTGAGCTAAGTGATATGTTTCAGCACCATCACCATCACCTTACGTGCATAAATTGCAAGCAAACCATTCCCCTGCCCGAAGATCAACAATTAGAGCAAGCCATAGCCCTGTTGGGCAAAAAATACAGCTTTAAGCCACTTGATCACCAAATAGAGCTAACCGGCATTTGCGCGTCCTGTCAGACGAAATCAAGGACCCCGGCTAAATAGCCAGGGTCAACCGGAAGCCTCACACTTCCATCAATTATTATATGCCTTTGTGGGCGGTTATCAATCTTGTTTTGAGGCAAAAATTATGCTTATGTATAGTGATTTTAGGACTGATGGAATACAATAAACTTTAATGACAGATACAAGTGTGATTGAAATCAAGAATCTCAGTAAACGCTATGTTTCTGGGAAGCCGTACGCACTATATAACCTTAGTATTTCAGTCAAAAAAGGTGAAATTTATGGCTTTCTTGGCCCGAACGGTGCTGGAAAATCTACAACCATAAGAATGCTTCTTAACTTTATCCAGCCAACTTCTGGTACGGCAACCATTTTAGGTAAAGACATCGTTAAGGAATCTTTAGAAATTAGAAAAGCAATCGGCTATCTGTCTGGTGATTTTTCTGCATACGAGAAACTAACTGGTAAAGAATTCCTAACCTACATGGCGGAGCTACAACCGCTCAAACACAAAAACGCCATCGCTACTCTATCTAAAATTTTTAAGGTTGATCTTAAAAAGAAAGTCCGGGACTTGTCTAAGGGAAACCGACAAAAACTTGGCATTATTCAGGCTTGCATGCATGAACCTGAACTGCTGATATTAGATGAACCTACTGACGGTCTAGACCCGCTTATGCAAGAAGCCTTTTATGGCTTGCTCAGAAAAATGCAAGCTCACGGCACAACAATTTTTGTGAGTAGCCACAACTTAGCGGAAGTGCAGAAAATCTGTGACCGCGTCACAATTATCCGCGATGGCCAGCTGGTAACTGAAAGTAGCATCACTGATTTATTAGCCAACGCTTCACAAACATTTGAAGTCACATTTAAAAATGACATTCTAGTAACAGCACTACGCTCCCTGCCCGGTGTTAGCCATGTCAGAAGAATCGGTCCTAAAGCCTTCAGTTTTCAGGTTAAGGGTAACTTGAGTGGCGCACTAGCATTCCTAGCAAAAAATCATGCCGTACACTTGATGACTAAAGAGTTGAACCTCGAAGATGAGTTTTTAAAGTTTTATGAGGCAAAGCAATGAAACTAAGCATTGTAAAGTTTGAGTTACGAAACAGACGCTGGAGCATTATGTGGTGGTCTATTGGTGTCGCCGCATTGATTGCTCTAACGCTCAGTTTTTATCCATCATTCAAAGGCCAGTCATCAGAACTTCAAAAAGCCTTTACCGACATCCCGGATTCGGCAATGGCACTACTATCAGACACGGGTGACTTTTTCTCACCAGTAGGTTATTTAAGTAGTCAGTTATTTTATGCTGTACTGCCAGTTACTGTTGGTATTTTGGGCATATCGCTCGGTAGCTCACTCATTGCCAAGGAAGAAAAAGATGGCACAATCGAGCTACTTCTGAGTCGACCAGTTTCTCGCACGCGTCTACTGTTTTCGAAATTTATCAGTGGTAGTCTTATTTTAGGAGTTGTTGGTGCAACGTCCGCTCTGTCATCATTGATTATTGCAACTCTTGTCAAGATTGATGTTAGCCGCCTTAACATCTTACTGGCAACATTTGTATGTATATTGATGACCGCTGCTTTTGGCTCAATTGCCTTCTTGATCAGTGTTACTGGCCGTGCTCGCGTTGCTAGTATTGGAATTGCAACACTCTATGCACTTGGTGGTTACATCATTGGGTCGTTAAGCGGTGTTGTAGAGTGGCTTAGGTGGCCAGCTAAAGTTTTTGCATTTACATACTATAAGCCAGCAGAAATCTTAAAAAGTACCTACGACTGGACAAATATATCAGTGTTCATTGGTATTATCCTTGTTTGTTTGTTGCTGTCTTGGGTTATCTTTAGGCGAAGAGACCTTATAAACTAAAGTACGAACTCGGCAATTAACATAATTGTGCCAAGACAAACCATTATCGTGTTTTCAATTAATATAACTGTCGAAAACCTCAACCGCAAGATCGTGCCAAGATACGATAGCCTAATAGCACCCCGCTGCGAAACAACTTGAATCATCCCAATTAGACCTGATGCGCCAACCACGATGGTTAGGATATTTCGCACAACTGGGTATGCCCCCATGATAAAAAACATACCGAGCAGAACTTGTAGCAACGGATACACATACTTGTATGGGGCAAATCTTTTGGCAATAAGATCATACAATGGAAAAACTTTAGTAAAAACTTCAATCCCAAGTAATTTTAAGCCACCGAATATAATCATGAGGCCGCCCATAAACCAGCGGATCCACTCGAGCCCATCAAAGCTATCCAGCGTACTCATCAATGTTGCCGCAACTATCAAAAACAAAAAAATCCCCGCTAGCTTAGCGTTTTCTTTACGCGAGGGAATGGCTTTAACGACAGCTGTTTGCTTCTGCATATAGTGTCACTCATTATACGAGAGCTTAAACATAAATGCCATGATTGACTTTTGGCTCGTTTTAATCCAATCTACTTATTAAGATATGGCCGAGAAAAGCAATCAACCACAACCAAAAATACTCCCAGTCGTGCTTACCGCTGTAGCGGCACTCGGAACAGGCACCGTTTTCTATCATCATGTTGAAAATCTAAAATGGCTGGACTCTATTTATTTCAGCGTCATAACTCTCACAACTGTTGGCTACGGTGATATTACGCCACATACTGATGCAGGCAAAATATTTACCATTTTTTATGTACTCATCGGTATCGGTGTAATTGCGGGAACCGCCAACTACTTACTCCGTCACGCCCTAAACCGCCGCTGGGAGAAAAAACATTCTGACCAAGACAATCAGGAGTAGTTTTCTTAAAGCCACTTCAACTTTCTAAACAACCAGATACACCAGCCAGTTAAAATCATCACAATTACTAGAATAATCCAGAATGCATTTGGGTTATGAGCCAGTGGCAAATTGAGGTTCATGCCGTAAAGGGCCGCAGTGATTGCTGGAATAGTTAGAAATATGCTAATACTGGTTAATCGACGAAACGTCGCATTCAAGGTGTTTGCCATCACTGTTGAATAAGCATCACGAATATTTGAGATGGTTTTTAGTCGTGATTTGATCAGCTCAATCAACTCATTGGTACTCAACGACAGATCTTCAACCAAATCTTTGTCATCCTCGTATAACGGCAAAAAGCGACCATTGAGCAAGTTACGATACATGACTGCCTGAGGTTGCAACGCAGAAATATACTCGTTCAGGTTTTCTTCTATGTCAATAAATTGAATAAAGTATTCGTTGCGGATATCGTACTTGCTTAGTTTACTGCGCACACTCAGTAACTGCTTATTGACTGTATATAGATTGCGATCGTAAGAATAATTAATCGCACCCAAAATTTGCAAGAATGTCTTGGTTTTCTGGGTTGTTGCGACCGGTTCTAGGCCACTCGTTAATCGATCCAATATTGCTGTCTTGCGGCGCAAAATCGTAAATATGTGCTCTTTGGTATAGATAATTAGTATCGGTTCGGTCGCAATATCAACACCTTGCGGAAAGCAGTAACGTGCAAACACGTACGCATTACTACCGTCTTGCTCCACGCGGGGAGTTTCATATACATCCATTGCATCAGTCAATAAATCTTGGTCTAGGTTAAAATCTTCGCAAAGTTTTTGTAATTCTGCTTCGTCAGGCTCAACGACATGAATCCAAGACCCAACTTTAGGCTTATCTTGTACCTGCATGTGTGGGTTTTTATTTGTACTATAGTAAATTTCAATCATAGCAATGAAAGGTTTTTATCAACTTTACTCACAGTATACCAGAAAGCTCTACTTATCTTGCAATGCTGTTTGAGTAATTGTGTCTGCGTTCTGATAAGTATATTTCAGTTGATTAAGTGCGGGCATGACTACAGCCTGTAGCAAAAGGAATGGGACGACCAAAAAAATAAATACAAATAGTAAGAGCCCTGTGATTTTCATTTCACGGCAGTATATACGAATAAGGTGTAAATGAAAATTGCTTACGCTCTGCCAACAAAATCCTGGCCTATGGTGACCGTGTTTAATCCAGGTGATTACGCTCTAGGTTAAAACTTTATGTATTTAGTATAATTAAGGCACTAAACTTGGAGTTAGTTTGGCGAAGAAAGATAAGTTAATAATTGTTTCCATGCGCCTTCCGGTGACTATTAGTAAAAGTGGCGATGAAATCATCGTTACACCTAGCACAGGAGGCTTAGCCACTGGCATGTCCTCAGTCAGCCGTAACAGAGACAGCGTGTGGATTGGTTGGCCGGGCATAGATAGCGACCAGCTAACACAAAAGGACAAAAAACAAATAACTCAAAAACTTAAAAAACTTAATTGTTACCCCGTCTTTCTCACCAAATCACAACTTGACAAGTATTACTCTGGTTACTGTAACGCGACACTCTGGCCGATTTTTCACTACTTTTTAAACAAAGCCGTCTTCGAATCAGACTACTGGCTTGCTTATGAGGAGGTGAATCATCAGTTCTTAAAAGAAGTTGCAAAATTTACAACTGGTGGTGATCAGATTTGGGTTCATGATTATCAACTGATGCTCTTACCTGGCTTACTACGAAGAAGATTTAAGAATGCTAGCATCGGTTTTTTTCTGCACACGCCATTCCCTTCTTATGAACTATTCAGATTAATACCAGAGCATGACGAACTCTTGCGCGGGTTACTGGGTGCAAATTTGATTGGTTTTCACACCTATGACTACGTACGCCACTTTTTGAGCAGTGTGCGACGCTCATTAGGCCTTGAAATTAATCTAGGGTCTGTTCAATTCGAAAGCAGACGTATTCAGGTTGATGCCTTTCCGATAGGAATAGACTACGACAAATTCGCAAAAGCACCCCGGAAACTTGGCGTCAAGAAACTGTTAGGATTATTGAATCCTATCAATAAAAAAACAAGGGTCATCCTGTCAGTTGATAGATCGGACTACACGAAGGGCATACCTGCCAGGCTTGATGCATTTGAAATATTTTTAGAGAAAAACCCCGAGTATCATCAAAAAGTAACCATGATTGTTTTGGCAGTTCCGTCACGAGGAGACGTAGAAGAGTATCAGCAACTACGCATTGCAATTGAACAAAAAGTCAGCCGTATCAATGGTATGTTCTCGACCGTTGACTGGTCACCCATAACATATATACATCAATCTCTGCCATTTGAAGAACTAAGGGTATTGTACGCTCAAGCAGATGTCATGCTTGTCACGCCTCACCGAGATGGAATGAACCTTGTCGCAAAAGAATACGTTGCTACTCACGACAAAAATGCAGGTGTACTGATTTTAGGTGAAATGACCGGAGCTGCCAGTGAGCTAACAGATGCCATTCAAGTCAATCCGTATGATAAGGCAAGTGTCTCAAGGGCAATAGTTGATGCGTTAGAAATGCCGAAGAGCAAACAAAAAGAAAAAATGAAAATCATGCAAAAGCGCATAAAAGATTATGACATTTCAAAATGGGCTAATGATTTTATAACCCAACTTCGTCAATCTGGTACCATCAGCCAAAACTTGAAGCTGCTAGACAAAAAGGGCAAAACCCAACTTCATAAAGACTACGACTCTGCCGACAAGCGCCTGATTTTACTTGACTATGATGGAACCCTCAGAGAGTTTGTTTCTACTCCTGATGAATCTGCAGCCCGACCAAGTAAAAACCTTAAAAGACTACTCAAAAAACTAACCAAAGATCCCCGAAACAGTGTAATTATTGTTAGCGGCAGGCACAAAAATACGCTTGATTCCTTCTTTAGCGATATGGGGCTTGACCTAATTGCTGAACATGGAGCATGGATTTTTGAAGCAGGAAAATGGATAAAATCTGGTCTTCCATCAAAAAAGTGGAAAAAACTTGTTAAACCGATATTTAACGAATATTTATCAAGGACCCCTGGCTCGGCAGTTGAAGAAAAAGACTTTTCTTATGTTTGGCACTATAGAAATGTACCCCCTGACCTTGCATATGTGCGTAGTCAAGAACTTATAGCAGACCTAAGAAAAGCGCTCGCAGAAACCAATGTTGAGGTTTTTAAGGGCAACAAGATTGTTGAGGTTAAACCCCACAGCATGCATAAAGGTGCACAAGTCATTGAAATCATTAACAGAGAACATTGGGACTTCATGATGGCAATTGGCGACGATTATACGGATGAAGATATGTTTAAGGCACTACCTGAACGAGCCTACACGTTTAACGTTGGGAATACCTCAGGCACAGAAGCGCGCTTTCAGCTTGAAAAAGTTCAAGATGTTATCACACTGCTCGAAGATATTGTGAATTGATATTTACTTCTTTAAAAGCTATAATCTACCCTGTTATCTTTCTATTGTTGGGGATTGGCCAAGTGGTAAGGCAGTGGGTTCTGGTCCCATGATCGGGGGTTC